>JANMYQ010000034.1:0-73654 GCA_031382215.1 Methylibium sp. | reverse complement strand
CTGGCTGACAGCCTGGCTGTCAGCCAGGCTGTCAGCCAGGCCGTCACCCCAGTGGTGTGTCGATGAAGCGGCTGCCGAAGTCGGCCGCAGCAGACGCGCCACGAGCGTTGCGCAGCACCTGCTGCGCCACCTGCAGGATCGGCACGAGGTGGGCCCAGTCGGGGCATTTTTCCAGCCGGATGGCGAGCGTCTCGGCCTCGGGGCCGAGCTGGTCGTTGAGCGCGCGGATCGCCTCGCGCCGGCGTTGCTCGAAAGCCGGCGAGGGGGGCGACATTTGCCCCGCGGCTCGCGCCGTGGCCTCCGGCAGCGCAGCCAACGGCCGCAGGCTGGGGCGCACCTCGACGCTGGCCACCACCTCGATGAAGCCGTCGGCCAGCAAGCCCTGCAAGGTCACCACCGGGTCGCCGGGAATGAGCTTGGCCAGCTCGGCGTCGTTGCGATGCCCGTCGACCAGGATCAGCGCCGTGCGCATGCGCGGCAGCAGCCTGAGCTTGCGGGTTTCGATCTCGGTCTGACCCTTTTCGGTCTTGCGATAGATCGTGGCCATGGAGAGTCGGTTGGACGAAGGACATTGAGCTTATCGCGCTGCCGCGGGTGACTGCGGCGACAGGGTCACATTCGCACGTATAGTCTGTGCGTTTTGCGTGGAGTTTCGACATGGAATGCGATTTTCTTCACACTGAGGTTCGTGGTGCCGCTGCGCTGAAGGTGGGCCTGATCACGCTCAACCGCCCCAAGCAGCTGAACGCGCTGAACGACGGGCTGATGAACGAGCTGGGCCAGGTGCTGAAGGCCTTCGATGCCGACGAGGGCATCGGCTGCATCGTCATCACCGGCAGCGAGAAGGCCTTTGCCGCCGGCGCCGACATTGGCGCGATGGCGAGCTGGACCTACATGGATGTGTACAAGAGCGACTACATCACGCGCAACTGGGAGACCATCCGTACCGTGCGCAAGCCGGTGATCGCCGCAGTGGCCGGTTTTGCGCTCGGCGGCGGCTGCGAACTGGCGATGATGTGCGACTTCATCATCGCCGCCGACACCGCGAAGTTCGGCCAGCCCGAGATCAAGCTCGGCATCATCCCTGGCGCCGGCGGCACGCAGCGCCTGCCGCGCGCCATCTCAAAGGCCAAGGCGATGGACATGATCCTGACCGGCCGCATGATGGACGCTGCCGAAGCCGAACGTGCTGGCCTGGTGTCAAGAGTGGTGCCGGCCGCCGAACTGATGGACGTGGCGATGGCCGCGGCGCAAACGATCTGCGAGATGAGCGGGCCGAGCGTGATGATGGCCAAGGAGAGCATCAACCGCGCCTATGAAAGCCCGCTGGCCGAAGGCATTCAGTTTGAACGCCGCCTGTTCCATTCGCTGTTCGCGACCGACGATCAGAAAGAAGGCATGGACGCGTTCGTGAACAAGCGCAAGGCGGCGTTCAAGCAGAAGTAGAGCGCGAAGCGAAGGGCGAGGGGCCCCGCTTGCGGGGATCGACCAGCGCAGCGATCGGCGAGGGAGCGGGCTCGATGCCCGCGACCGAGGCGCGAAGCGCTCAGCCTTCCTTTCTCAGCGACGGAAACAGGATCACGTCCCGAATGCTCGGCGAATCGGTGATCAGCATCATCAGCCGGTCGATGCCGATGCCGCAGCCGCCGGTCGGCGGCATGCCGTATTCGAGCGCGCGGATGAAGTCAGCGTCGTAGTACATCGCTTCTTCGTCGCCGGCCTCCTTGTTGGCCGCCTGGGCCTGGAAGCGCGCGGCCTGGTCTTCGGCGTCGTTCAGCTCCGAGAAGCCGTTGGCGTATTCGCGGCCGGTGATGAAGAGTTCGAAGCGTTCGGTGATGGCCGGGTTGCTGTCTGACGCGCGCGCCAGTGGCGACACCTCGACGGGGTAGTCGATGATGAAGGTGGGCGACCAGAGCTGCTCTTCGACCACCGCTTCGAACAAGCCGAACTGCAATTCGGCCAGCTTCCAGTGCGCCGGCGCCTCGTGGCCGAGCGCCTTGAGCCGGGCGCGCAGCACGTCGGCATCACCGGCCTGGGCTTCGTTCAGTTCGGCGTGGCGCACCAGCGAGTCGCGCACCGTCAGGCGCGTGAAGGGCGGAGCCAGGTCGACCACCTTGCCGCCGTAAGTCAAGGTGGCCGAGCCGGTGGCGTGGCGGGCGGCGTGGCGCAGCACCTGCTCGGTGTAGTCCATCAGGTCGTGGTGGTTCCAGTACGCGGCGTAGAACTCCATCATCGTGAATTCGGGGTTGTGCCGAACGCTGATGCCTTCGTTGCGGAAGCTGCGGTTGATCTCGAACACGCGCTCGAAACCGCCGACGACCAGCCGCTTCAGGTACAGCTCGGGCGCGATGCGCAGGAACATCTGCTGGTCGAGCGCGTTGTGGTGCGTGACGAAGGGCTTGGCGTTGGCGCCGCCCGGAATCGGGTGCAGCATCGGCGTTTCCACTTCCATGAAGTGGTGCTCGACCATGAACTGGCGGATCGAGCTGAGCGCCTTGCTGCGGGCCATGAAGCGGGCGCGCGAATCGGCGTCGGTGATCAGGTCCACATAACGCTGGCGATACTTCTGTTCCTGGTCGGCCATGCCGTGGAACTTGTCGGGCAGCGGGCGCAGGCTCTTGGTCAGCAGGCGCAGGCTGGTCACGCGCACCGAGAGCTCGTCGGTCTTGGTCTTGAACAAGGTGCCAGAGGCGCCCACGATGTCGCCCAGGTCGAGGTGCTTGAACGCGGCGTAGGCATCTTCACCGAGCGCGTCTCTCGTGACGAACAACTGGAGCTGGCCGGAGCCGTCTTGCAAGGTGGCAAAGCTGGCCTTGCCCATCACGCGCTTGAGCATCATGCGGCCGGCCAGCGCGACCGGAATGGCGAGCGGTTCGAGCTCTTCGTTCTTTTGCTCGCCGTGCTTGCGCAGCAGGTCCAGCGCGTGGTGGGTCGGCTTGAAGTCGTTCGGGAAGGCCACGCCGCGGGCGCGGATGGCGGCAAGCTTTTCGCGCCGTTCGGTGATGAGCTGGCTTTCGTTGATGCGGTCGGAGTGGTCGGTCATCGAGGGGCTTTCGTTACCGGGGCGATTTTAGGGGCGCGCCACGGGCCGCTTCAGGCCGCCTCGAACGATGTCGCGAACGAACCGGCGCGAATAAACTCAGCCGCCCATGCCGCGCCTTTCATGTCCCTGAAGCACAACGTCGCCGCAAACTTCATCAGCCAGGCGGTCGTCGTGCTGATGACGTTCGCGCTGGTGCCGCTGTACATCCGCAGCCTGGGGCTCGAAGCCTACGGGCTGATCGGCCTGTTCGTGGCGCTGCAGGCCTGGGTCACGGTGATCGATCTGGGGCTGTCGTACACCTTGAATCTGGAGATGGCGCGCTTCTCGGCCGGCCGTGGCGGGGCCGACGAACTGCATGGGCTGCTCGGTGCCACGCAGTGGCTGTACGCCGGCATCGGGCTCTTGATCGCGCTGCTGATCTGGATGGAAGCGCCGTACCTGGCCGAACACTGGTTCAAGGTGTCGGGGCTGTCGCACGAGGTGGTGCAGATGTCGCTGCGCCTGCTGGGGCTGAACCTGGTGCTGCGCTGGGCTGCGCAGATCTACCGCAGCGCGATCCAGGGCCTGCAGCGCCAGGTGTGGCTGGCCGGGTTCACGGTCGCATTCACGCTGTTGCGTTCGGCCGGCACGGTGTGGTTGCTGGTCTGGGGCGGTGGCGGCGTGGTGGCGTTTTTCGTGTGGCAGTTGGTTGTCACGGCGGTCGAATTCGGCGTGCTGGTGGTGCGGCTGCACGGCTGGATGCCGGCGAGAACGGTGCGGGTTCGGGTTCGGGTGGCCCCCACGCTGGCGCCGCTGCGCAAGGTCTGGCGGTTTGCCGGCGCAGTGCTGGTGACCAACCTGTGCGCTGCGCTGATGACGCAGATCGACAAGCTGATCCTGTCGCGCGCGCTGCCGCTCGAAGAGTTCGGCTACTACACGTTTGCATTCACGCTCGGCACCGCGGTGGCGGTGTTCACGACGCCGATCTTCCAGGCCGTGTCGCCGCGCCTCACGGTGGACATCGCCAGCGGCGACACGAACCGGCTCATCGCCACCTACCGCAAGGCCTGCCAGACGATGGCCGCGATCGTGCTGCCGCTCGCCGCGGTGATGATCTGCAACGCCCACGCGGTGGTCTTTGCCTGGTCGGGCGACGCATCGCTGGCCGACCGCAGCGCAGCGCTGGCTGCGGTGTTCGTGGCGGCATATGCGCTGAACTCGATGGTGCACATTCCGGCCGCGCTGGCGCTGAGCCACGGCTGGTCGGGCTGGGCCATGGTCTCGAACCTGCTGGCGGTGGTGCTGGTGGTGCCGGGTGTGTTGATCGGGCTGGCCTACCTCGGCGCCATCGGCGCGGCACTGGCGAACCTCGGGTTGAACCTGCTGTATTTCGGTGTGGCGGTCTGGTTCCTGCACCGGCGTTACCTGGTGGGGCAGTGGCGCGCCTGGTTCTTCAACGACAGCCTGGTGCCGATGGCAGTGGCGTTTGCACTGGCGGGGGTGTTGACTTTGCTGGGCGGCCCGGCGGGGGGCCGACTCGCGACCGCGGCGTGGTTGCTCGGCGCGTGGGCCGTGGTGGCACTGGCGGTGGCACTGAGCCTGCCGTTCCCGCGCCAGATGCTGCGGCTGGGCTTGGGGCGCGCCAGCGCAATGCTCGGCTTGGGCACGGTGAGGCAGCCGTGATGGTGCCCGACACGAACGCCACCCCCACCGCGCCGGCCCGCGTGACCGTGGTGATTCCGACCTTGAACCGCCCGCACACTTGTGCTGCCGCGCTGCGTTCTGCCCTCGAGCAGGCCGGTGTGGAGTGCGAGGTCGTCGTGTCCGACAACGCCAGCGATGCGCAACATGCCGAGTCCTACGACGCGCTGTTCGCATCGCTGCCGGCGCAGGTGCAGTTGGGGGCGCGGGTGCGGGTGATCCGCCGCAGCCGGCGCCTGAACCTTGAAGAACACTTCCCGTTCCTGCTGACCCAGGTGCGCACGCCGTGGGTGGTGCTGCTGGCCGATGACGACACGCTGGCGCCGTCGTTCGTCGCCCGCGCATTGGCGCTGGCCGACCAGTCCGGCGCCGGGCTGGTGTTCGGCCCGTATGTCTCGGTCGAAGCGTCGAGCGGCACATCACGCACGCGCAGCTTCGACTACAGCCACCCGTCACGCGTGGTGCGGGCCTGGCGCTTTTTGTGCCGGCGCGACGATGCTTTCATCTACGGCCTGATCCGCACCGACGTGCTGCGCCTGGCGTTGGCCGAGTTCCAGCCGCTGCACATCCTGGGCCAGCGCACGCTCACGCGCATTGCCTACGCGCCACTGCTGGCCGCGCTGCTGGCCGTGCCGTATGCGCACCTGGCCGGCGAACCGGTGTGGGTGCGCAGCGAAGACTCGGTGAAGAACGAGTCATACCTCGGCGAGAACAATGTGCGCAAGCTGGTGATGCTGCTGCTCGGAGAGCCGGTGCTGGCGGCGCGTTTCGTGCGCGTGGCCAGGCGCGCCGGCGGCGCCGGGCTGGTGCTGGCGCTGTTGCCCGCTGCGGTGGTGATGGCGCTGGTGCACTGCTTCGGCTTTGTACTGCAGGGGGCGGGGCGCCTTGCCCGCATCGTGCGGCGGAGCCTGGCATGACGCCGCGCATCGTCAGCGTGATCGTGCCGTGCCGCAACGAGCGCGGCCACATTGCCGCGTTCGTGGCCGGCGTGCAGCGCCAGCAGTTGCCGCCCGGCTGGGCGCTGCAGTTGCTGATTGCCGATGGTTTGAGTGACGACGGCACGCGCGAGTTGCTGTCGTCGCTGGGCGGCGCTGCCGAGCTGCTCGACAACCCGCGCGGCATCGTCTCGACCGGGCTGAACCTTGCGCTGGATCGCGCGCACGGCGAGGTCATCGTGCGCATGGACGTGCATACCGACTATGCCCACGACTACATCGCGCAATGTCTGGCAGCGCTCGAACAGACCGGTGCCGATAACGTCGGCGGGCCGTGGCACGCTGAGCCCGAGCCGGGAGCGGGTGCGATGCAGCGTGCCATCGCGGCGGCGTTCCAGTCGCGTTGGGTCGCTGGTGGTGCGTTGTCGCGCCAGTTGGATTTCAGCGGCTGGGCCGACACCGTCTACCTCGGCTGCTGGCCGCGCGCCACCTTCAAGCGCTTCGGCCGTTTTGACGAAACCCTGGTGCGCAACCAGGACGACGAGCACAACCTGCGCATCGTGCGCGGCGGCGGGCGGGTGTGGCAGTCCGCGCGCATCCGCAGCACTTACCGGCCGCGCGCCACCTTGGGCCAGGTGGCGCGCCAGTACCTGCAGTACGGTTACTGGAAGCCGTTCGTGATGAAGACGCACGGGCAGGCGGCGGCGCTGCGGCACCTGGTGCCGGGGTTGTTCGTCGCGCTGCTTGCGGCGCTCGGCCTGGCTGCGCTGCTGGGCGCGCCGGTGTGGCCGGTGCTGGGCCTGGCAGCGCTTTATGCCATGGCCGTGCTGGCATTGACCGTGGCGGTCGGCGTGGAGCGTTCCCCGGGCCTGGCTGCGCTGGCGTGTGTGCCGCTGGTGGTCGCCGCGTACCACCTCGGCTACGGCGTCGGGTCGCTGCTGGGCTGGTTCGATGTGCTGCGCGGTGGCGCCGGCCGCACGCGTTTTGCGTCGTTGACGCGCTGAACACCATGACGACAAACCACGAGCCCGACCCGAGCACCGACGCGGAAGCCGAGCGTGTGCGCCAACGCTACGCGCGCCGCGTGCCGCAGGACCCGCGCTACAGCCTGCTCAACCCCGCGGCCCTGATGGCCTGGCAGGAGCGCCAGCGCGCGCTCGGGCGCTGTCTGTCTGCGCTCGGCTTGCAAGATTTGTCCAGCTTGCGCCTGCTTGAGGTCGGCAGTGGCGACGGCGCCAATCTGCTGGAGTTGCTGCGCATGGGCTTCGCGCCGGAGCACCTCGCCGGCATCGAACTGCTGCCCGAACGCCACGCCGCGGCGCGCGAGCGGCTGCCCACCAGCGTGAGCCTGACGCTGGGTGATGCGACGGCGCTGCCGGTGGCGCCAGCCAGCCAGGACATCGTGCTGCAGGCCACCGTGTTCTCGTCACTGCTCGACGACGCCTTCCAGCAGCGCATGGCCGATACGATGTGGGCGGCGCTCAAGCCCGGTGGCGGCGTGCTCTGGTACGACTTCACGGTCGACAACCCGCGCAACCGCGATGTGCGCGGCGTGCCACCGGGCCGCATCCGCCAGCTCTTTCCCGACGGCACAATGCAGGCCCGGCGCATCACGCTGGCACCGCCGATCGCCCGGGCGGTGTGCCGCGTGCACCCGTCGCTGTACACCGTGTTCACCACGCTCCCGCTGCTGCGCACGCATGTGCTGGCGTGGATTGCCAAACCCTTCACAAGATGACCGCTGCCCCGCCACCGTTCCTCCCCTTCGCGCTGCCCGACATCGGCGAAGACGAAATCGCCGAGGTGGTGGACACCTTGCGTTCGGGCTGGGTCACGACGGGCCCCAAGGCCAAGCGATTCGAAGACGACTTCACCGCGTACCTGGGCGACCCGGCACTGCATTCGCTGGCCGTCAACTCCGCCACCGCGGGGCTGCACCTGGCGCTCGAGGCCCTGGGGCTGGGCCCTGGCGACGAAGTCATCACCACCACCCACACCTTCACCGCCACCGCCGAGGTGGTGCGCTACCTGGGTGCCGACGTGGTGCTGGTGGACATCGACCCGGCCACGATGTGCATTGACCCGGCGGCGGTCGAGGCGGCCGTCACGCCGCGCACGCGGGCCATCGTGCCGGTGCACTACGGCGGCTTGGCGGCCGACATGCCCAAGCTGCTCGACATCGCCAGGCGCCACGGCCTGAAGGTCGTCGAAGACGCAGCGCATGCGCTGCCGGCCACCAGCGGCGGTCGGCTCGTCGGCACGCTCGGCTCCGACGCCACGGTGTTCAGCTTCTACGCCAACAAGAACATCACCACCGGCGAAGGCGGCATGGTGGTCACGCGCGACGCGGCACTGGCTGCGCGCGTGAAGGTGATGCGGCTGCACGGCATCAGCCGCGACGCGTTCGACCGCTTCACGTCCAAGGTGCCGAGCTGGTATTACGAGATCGTGGCGCCCGGCTTCAAGTACAACCTGACCGACATTGCCGCGGCGCTGGGGCTGCAGCAGCTCAAGCGCGCCAACACGTTTCAGCAGCGGCGCGCGCAGATCGCGGCCCTGTACGACCGCGGCCTGCAAGGCCTGCCGCTGACCTTGCCGCCGCAGGCGCCGGCCGGCGAGACGCACTCGTGGCACCTGTACGTGATCCGCCTCACGCCACACGCCCCGATGGGCCGCGACGCGCTGATCGAGCGCCTGTTCGCCGAGCGCATCGGCTGCAGCGTTCACTACATCCCGCTGCACCTGCAGCCGTATTGGCGCGACCGTTATGGCCTGAGTGCCGCGCAGTTCCCGCAGAGCCAGCGGGCGTATGAAGGGCTGGTGAGCCTGCCGATCTACCCGCGCATGAGCGATGCCGACGTGGCGCGGGTGTGCGGGGCGCTGCGCGACGCGCTGGGCTGAAACCCGCCAGCCCACCTGCGTCCCGTGCTGAAGCGAACTCTCGACATCGTCGCCTCGGCCGCCGGGCTGGTGCTGCTGGCGCCGCTGATGGCCGCGATTGCCGTGGCAATCAAACTCGACTCGCCCGGCCCGGTGTTCTTCCGCCAGGTGCGCGTAGGGCGCCACGGGCAGCCGTTCCGCATCTTCAAGTTCCGCACGATGACGCAGCAGCAGGCCGCCGGCGCAGCGCAGCTCACGGTCGGCGCCGACCAGCGCATCACCCGCGCCGGCCGCTGGCTGCGCCGAAGCAAGCTCGACGAACTGCCGCAGCTGATCGACGTGCTGCGCGGCACGATGAGCCTGGTGGGCCCGCGCCCCGAGGTGCCGCGCTACGTGGCGCACTACCCGGCGGCGTTCCGCGAGCGGGTGCTGAGCGTGCGCCCGGGCATCACCGATTTCGCTTCGGTGCACTACCGCAACGAAGGCGAGTTGCTGGCGCGCGCGGCCGACCCGGAGCGCGAATACCTGGACGTGATCCTGCCGTCCAAGCTGCGCTATGCAATGCACTATGTCGACAACGTGAGCGTGGACTACGACCTGCGTGTGCTGGGGCTGACCCTGCGCACCGTGTTCGTGCCGACGTTCCCCACTTCAAGGAGATGGCTCGCCATGAACGACAGCAAGCTGTGGGGCCGGCTCGACCGCGCCATGTCGTCGCTGCACCCGCAGCGCAACCTCGTTGCCATGCTCACCGATGCGGCCACCGTGCTGGTGTGCTGGCACATCACCTACCTGTTCCGCCTGGGCTTCGAGCGCTACCAGCCGGGGCGGCCCTGGTATGACGACTATGTGTCGTTCGGCGTCGTCGCGGTCTACATCGTGTGCCTGGCGCTGGCCGGCACGGGGCGCAGCGTGTGGCGCTACTTCGGGTTCGACGACCTGAAGCGCATCACCGTGGCCTGCCTGATGGCCGGGCTCATCAGCGCCGCGGCGGTGCTGATGGCGCAGCTCAGCGCCGTGGCGCGCGCCGTGCTGCTGCTGCACCCGCTGTTCTGCATCGGTGGCCTGAGCATCGTGCGCATGGTCTACCGCATGGTCTGGGAGCAAGCGCGCCTGCGCGTGAACGGCCAACAGGGCGAGCCGCGCCGCGCCATCGTGCTGGGCGCTGGCGAGGCGGCGCGCCGCCTGATCGCTGGCATTCACCTGCGCGACGGCTGGACCGTGCTGGCGCTGCTCGACGACGACCCCGCCAAGCGCGGCACCCGCGTCGGCGGCCTGCCGGTGCTGGGCCCGCTGGCCGACCTGGCGCTGCCGCACGTGCATGCCGAGGCGACGCACGTGATCGTGGCGATGCCAGGTGCGTCACCCGAACAGCGCGCGCAGACGATTGCGATGGCCAGGGCGGTGGGGCTGCGGGTGCTGACGGTGCCGAGCCAGGATGAGCTGCAGGCGGAGGGCGAGGGAGAAGGCGGCGGCGAGCCGGGGGCGCAGGGGGCGGTGTGAAACTGGGTCAGCCCTCTGGTGTACTTGTACAATATCAAGATTGATATTTGAAATTGTACAACCATGCTTCCTCGTCGAGCCCTGGTCACCCTGCAGCAACTGGCCCGAGGCTTCCCCATCGTGGCCATCACCGGCCCGCGCCAGTCCGGCAAGACCACCCTTGCGCGGCAGGCGTTCGCGGCGCTGCCCTACGTCAACCTCGAAGACCCGGACACCCGTGGGCTGGCCCTTGCCGATCCACGGCGCTTCTTGGCGCGCTATGCCGATGGTGCGATCTTCGACGAGGTGCAGCGCGCGCCGGCGCTGATGTCTTACCTGTTGGGCGTGGCCGATGCCAGCCCCCGGATGGGACGATTCGTGTTGACGGGGTCGCAGCAGTTCGGCCTGATGGACGGCATCACCCAGTCGCTCGCAGGCCGGGTGGGCATGCTCACTTTGCTGCCCCTTGCCAACGCCGAACTCGCGCAAGCAGGCCGCCCGCCCGGCGCGCAGCGCGAAAGCCTCGAGCAGCGGCTGTGGCGCGGCAGCTTCCCCGCGCTGTACGCGGAACACCGGCAAACGCAGCCAACGCAATGGTTCGCGGCTTACGTGGCCACCTACATCGAGCGCGATGTGCGGCAGGTGCTGAACGTGAGCAACCTGCTGACCTTCCAGCGCTTTGTGTCGATGTGCGCCGCGCGCAGCGGCCAACTGCTCAACCTTCAGAGCCTGGCGGGTGACTGCGGCATCAGCCAGCCCACCGCGCGCCAGTGGCTCACCGTTCTTCAGGCCAGCCACCTGGTCACGTTGCTGGCGCCGCACTATCGCAACTTCGGCAAGCGCCTGGTGAAGACGCCCAAACTGTACGTGCTGGACAGCGGCTTGTTGTGCTACTTGCTGCGCATCGCCAGCCCCGACGACCTGTTCGCGCACGCGATGCGCGGTGCCATCTTCGAGTCGTGGGTCGTTGCCGAAACGCTGAAACACCGGCACAACCTGGGCTTGCCGCCCGATCTGTACTTCTGGCGTGACAACCACGGGCTGGAGATCGACCTCGTCTTTGAGCACCACTCGCGCTTGCATGCCGTCGAGTGCAAGTCGGGCACGACCTACAGCCCGAGCTGGCTGGAGCCGGCGCGCCGCTGGCGTGCCCTGGTGGGTGATGCCGCCGCAGACCCGCTGCTCGTGTACGGAGGTGACGACGGCCACCGCGGCGCTGACTACGAAGTGATCAGCTGGCGGGCGATCGGGCTTTAAGTGGGCCGCCTAACCAAAGCGCTGGACTGAGCCTCAGCGCACCTGCAGCGACGCCGCCACTTCGCGGTTCACCTCATCCGCCGGCCTGAACTCAGGCACCAAGTTACGGATCTGGCGCAGCATCGCCTCGGGCTGGTTCGCGTCGCAGGCGCTGCGCAGCGACTCGATCATCTTGTCCAGCAGCACGGGCTCGATGTGGCGCTCGCGCGCGCACAGAATGCGCGGGTGGCCGCTGGGCACCACGTCGTCGCCGATCAGCAGTTCCTCGAACAGTTTTTCGCCCGGGCGCAGGCCGACGTACTTGATCTCGATGTCACCCTCCGGGTTGTCGTCGGTCTTCTCCGTCACGCCGGACAGGTGGATGATCGAGCGCGCCAGGTCGGCAATGCGCACCGGCTCGCCCATGTCGAGCACGAACACCTCGCCGCCCTGGGCCATCGCGCCGGCCTGGATGACGAGTTGCGCCGCTTCCGGGATCAGCATGAAGTAGCGAATGATGTCCGGGTGCGTGATCGTGACCGGGCCGCCGGACTGGATCTGCTTCTTGAACAGCGGCACCACCGAGCCCGACGAGCCGAGCACGTTGCCGAAGCGGACCATCGAGAACACCGTCTTGCCGTCGGCGTTGCCCCCGCCTCGAAGGGCGCCCGACTGGAAGATCAGCTCGGCGGCGCGCTTGGACGCGCCCATCACGTTGGTCGGCCGCACGGCCTTGTCGGTGGACACCAGCACGCAGGTCTCGACCCCGCAGCGCAGCGCCGCGCGCGACACCGCGAGCGAGCCGAACACGTTGTTTCGCAGCCCCTGCTGCATGTTGCTCTCGACCAGCGGCACGTGTTTGTAGGCGGCCGCGTGGTAGACGGTCTGTACGCCGTGTTCGCGCATGGCATCCTCGACCAGCGATTCCTCGAGCACCGAGCCCAGGCACGCCACCACGTCGATGCCGCGGTCAACTTCGTGAAGTTCGTGGTCGATGGTGTACAGGCCGAACTCCGAGTGGTCCAGCAGCACCAGGCGCTTGGGCTTTTGCGTAATGATCTGGCGGCACAGCTCGCCGCCGATCGACCCGCCCGCACCGGTCACCATCACCACCTTGCCAGCGATGTTGCGTGAGAACAGGCCCGGCTGCGGCGGCACCGGGTCGCGGCCGAGCAGGTCGGCGACGTCGACTTCGCGCAGGTCGGCCACACTGGCGTGGTCGTTCACCATCTCGGTCAGGCCGGGCAGGATTTTGACCGGAAGGCCGGCATGCTCGACCTTTGAGATCAGCTCGCGCCGCTGCGCCGTCTTGGCGGAGGGAATGGCCAGCACGATCTGCGCAACATCATGGCGAAAGATGGCCTCCTGCAGCGCTGCGGGCGGGTAGACCTTCAAGCCGGCAACTGTCTTGCCGTGCAGGGTCGAGCGGTCGTCCAGGAAGCACACAGCGCGATAGTCCGGGCTGAGTTGCATGGTCTGCGCCAGCTGCGCGCCGGCATCGCCGGCACCATAGATGGCGGTACGGGTGCGCGTGCGGCCGGCCCGGCCGATGCCGCGGCGCAGCAGGACCCGGGCGATGAAGCGCGAGGTGATGACGTAGGTGACAGCCACGAACCAGTAGATCAACAGAGCCGAGCGTGGGATCACGTGCACATCGAATGCCAACGCGAGCCCGAAGGCGGCCAGCACCACCACGGCCAGCGCGATGCCCGACGCCGCGATGACGCGCAGGTCGATGTAGCGCACTACAGTGCGGTACAGCCCAGCCATGCCCAGTACAGGCAGCGTCAGCCACCCGATGGCGAGCAGGATCAGCGGCGCGGTGTGGGCGGCGGCCTCGAAGGAACCGAGGCGCATCACGATCGCGGCGAACAGAAACAGTGGCAGGAAAAGAGCGTCCGCGCCGATCATCACCGCCAGCTTGGTGCGCGGGGAGAGGGCGGACAGGCGTTGGCCGATGTAGATGGGTGTCATTGTTCTTGTCCTTCTCGTGCCGGCGCCGGATTGTCTCGAAATCCGGAAGGTCGAATCATAGAGACGAATTTCACGGTGCCGCTCTGGTGCCCGCTCTGCGCTGGCAGCCGGCCTGCATTTCGTGCCAACTATTTCCGGCTGGCGTCTTTCCTCATTGAGAAGCCCGATCGCCGGCCTTGAACCGGAATGCGAGCCAGACCAGCGGCACATAGGCCACCACCACGCCGATGACACCGTCCAGGTGACCGAGGGCGACGGCCACGGCGATCGGCAGCAGCCACCCCAGGTTGATCAAACCGATCGCCAGCGACACACGCACGTGAGAGCCGAAACGGCGCGCCGCATATTGGTAAGCATGGCTGCGGTGGGCCACGTGAAAGCTGTCGCCACGGCGGACCCGACGCACCAAGGTCGTGGTGGCGTCGACCATGAAGCAGCCCAGCAGGATGAACCAGCACCAGAACACCTGCGTGGCCTGCTGCGCCGTCCACAGCGAGAAGATGCCCAGCACCATGCCGATGAAACCACTGCCCGCATCACCCAGAAAAATCCGCGCCGGTGGGTAGTTCCAGGCAAGAAAGCCCGCCACGCAGGCCGCGAAGGCAACCGTCACTGGCCAATGCGGCGTGGCGCTGGCCAGCCACCAGCACAAGGCGCCGCCCAGCGACACGCTGATGGCCTCGATGCCTGCAATGGCATCGATACCGTCCATGAAGTTGTAGAGGTTCACCATCCATATCAGGTAGACCGCGGCCAGCGCCAGGCCGAACCAACCGAGGTCGACATCGATGCCGAACACGGGCACCGGCGGAATGCCCCCCATCAGCCAAAGGGCCCAGACGGATGCAAGACCGTGAGCGAGGAAACGCCAGCGCGCCGGCAGCGCAGCACGGTCATCGAGGAAGCCAACGCCTGCGACCAGAAGGCCGCTGCTGAGCACGCCTGCAAGCCAATGCGCCGGCAGGGCGCCGGCCACGCCGAGGACCACCATCAGCCCAGAGAACGAGATGACGATGGCAATCCCGCCTCCGCGCGGAGTCGGTTCGGTGTGCGAACTGCGTTCGTTCGGGTGATCGAGCAGTTGGGCGGCCAAGGCATAGCGCCGCACGCGCCCGGTCAGCCACCAACTGGCCAGCAGACCCACTGGCACGAGTGCCGCGGCGAGCAAGAGCGGGCTTTGCAAGGCGAGGGACATGGGCTCGAAAGATCCGGATATCACCGGGTCAACGCGCGGTTTCGGCCAGGAATGCCGCGGCGGCCCTGCGCAGGCCTTCGTCCAGGCTGATCGGGGGCTGCCAGCCCAGACGAGTGCGGGCGGCGCTTATATCGACCTGCAGAGAACTGAGCAGGCGCTGGGCGATATCGGCCTTGCCGAGCGCACCGAACACAGCGCGCAATGCCGCCGGCGGCAGCGGCACCAGCCGTGAAGGATGCCCGAGCGCGGTACCCAGCCGGCGAAGCAATTGGGTCGTCGACACATCCTCCCCATCGCTGGCCAGAAACGTCTGGCCGGCAGCGCCTGGGTGGTGGGTGCAGGTGACGAGCAGGTCGCACAGGTTGTCCAGCGCCACCAGGCTGCGGCGATTGTCGATGGCGCCAAACGGCAACGGGATGCCGCGCCTGAGCCAGCCCATCATGCTGCGGAAATTGGCGCGCACGCCAGGGCCGTAGACCAGGGGTGGGCGCACCACCACCAGTTCCATTCCGGTGGCTGCGGCAATCCGCCGCAGGGCGATTTCGGCTTCGAGCTTGCTGATGCCGTACGGGTCCTGCGGCTGCGGTGCGTCTTCGGGCCGAAATGGCAAACCGACGATGCTGGCTTCGCCGTTTACCTTGATCGAGCTGACATAGACGAAGCGCCGTACGCCTGCTTCTGCGGCCTGGGTACCGAGCCGCACGCTGCCTTCGAAATTGGCCTGCCGAAACGCCGCCAGCGGATCGTCCGCCGTGTCCCGCATCACATGCGCCCGCGCGGCGAGATGAATCACCGTGCCGACACCGGCCAGGGCCGCGCGCCACTCGGTCTCGGCGCCCAGATCGCCGACGTGAATGGCCTGCACACGTTCATGCGGTCGGATGGTCTTGCCCCTGCCTGCCGCCACCACATGGTGCGCAGGATCGGCCGTCAGGTGCCGGATCAAACCGGTGCCGACGAAGCCGGTGGGACCGGTGACAAGAGTGCGCATGGGGCGCCGATTCTAGGGTAGGACCCTGTGGCCACTTGTGCTGGGAATTGCGCTGCCTTTGGGCTGCTTCTCCGCGCTTGCGGCCCTGCCGCTGCTTTCACCATCGGGCCTCATCTGCACTTTGCGGCCGTGTCGCCGCTGCGCCCATGCGTCGTCTGCCTCATGCTGTTCTGCCGGCCGTTGTACTCGGGGCGTGTAGCGGCGGAAGTGATCTCCCTGTGGCCGAGACTCAAGAGGTCGCAGCGACAATCGCCGATCCGGTACCGACGCTGGGAGAGTTGCAGCTGGTGGCCAACATGGCCGACTGTGATCGCGTGGCGGTGCACGACAGCGGCCATGTGCTCTATGTCGTTACCGATCGCAGTTGCGCGACAAGCGGCCCGCGGCGTGTATTCAGTCTGGGACTGACAGGCGGCAACCCTGGAGATGCAGGTGCCCTGGTCCAGCTCGACATGCTGGAAGGCGACGAACTCGACAACATCACGGTCCCGTCTCTCGGCATACGCCGCGTCGGTCTGTACCGAGCGGGTCAGTGGCGAAGGATCGACAACACCGACAGCTGGCAACATCGCGACGGCCCCGGGCTGCTGCTCTTGAACGGCGAGCTCTATCTGCTCGGCGGCTGGTTATGGGGGCCCACGAGCAGCGAAGTCTGGAAGACTCGCGACCTCGTGCACTGGGAGTACCTGGGTGACGCGCCGTGGCCAGCCCGACACGGGGCGGGATGGGTGGTGCACAACGAGCGTCTGTACGTGGTCGGCGGTGACTGGATGCGCGACACTTGGTCGTCCGCCAACGGGATCGACTGGGTGCAACACAGTGCCACGGCGCCGTTCGGCACCCTGTACACGCCGAACGCGGTGTCGGTCGGCGGCAGGATCATCCTGTACGGCGGACAGGGCGGCACCGAAGGTGTGAACCAGGTTTGGGAGAGCGCCGACGGTGTCGCCTGGAGTTTGTTGCACGGCCGTGCACCCTGGGCCGGCCGCGGCCTGGTCCACGGCGGCGCCGTTCACGACGGACGCGTCTATCTCGTCGGTGGAGGTGTCAAGTCGGTTCCGCCTGGCCAGTCATCCCCGGAAACCACGCAGGAGTTCAGCGACATCTGGTCCTCGGAGGATGGTATCGATTGGCGGCTCGAAGCCGACTCGCTGGGCTTCACGCCGCGCACCCATTTCTCCCTGGCCGCCACACCGAAGGGCTGTTTTGTCTCCGATGGCTCCGTAGGAACACAGGCAGCGGTATCGAACGACCTGTTCCACGCGGCCGACTGCGTGCACTTCACGCCGGTGCCCGACACGCCACCGCTGCAACCCCGTCACGCGAGCGCGCTGACCTACTTCAACGGGTCGCTGGTGATCCTTGGCGGGCCGCCAGCCGGCGATGCGGGCACCACGGTGTGGCAGTACTTCCCCTGAGGGGTGACGCCTTCACGCCTTGTGCCACACGCGCCGTTGCACGAAGTCGGCGTAGCTAAGGATGATGCGCAGTACCTTGTCCGATACGTTGTCGGCTCGATAGTCGTCCACCATCCGGAGGCGGCGCGATTCCCCGCGTGGTTGGTCCTGCAGCACCTTCAGCGCTTGCTCGATACGCTCGCGATCCAATCCCACCATCATGACCGCCGCCTCTTCGAAACCTTCAGGCCGCTCATGCACCTCGCGCAGGTTGAGCGCCGGGAAGTTGAGGATCGATGACTCTTCAGTGATCGTGCCGCTGTCGGACAGCACCGCCCGGGCACAGCGCTGCAACTGCACGTAGTCCAGAAAGCCGAACGGCTTGCAGAACTGCACGCGCGCATCGGCCTGCAGGCCCAGCGCTTCCATGCGCTTGCGCGTGCGCGGGTGGGTCGACACGATCACCGGGTCGCCGTGGCGCTGGGCCAGCATGTCGAGGATGTCGAACAGACGCTGCAGGTTGGCTGGCGAATCGACGTTCTCTTCGCGGTGCGCACTGACGACAAAGTAGCGCTGTTCCGTCAGGCCCAGGCGCTTCAACACGTCCGAAGCCTCGATGCCGGCACGGTAGTGCTCCAGCACCTCGCGCATCGGGCTGCCGGTGCAGATCACCTGGTCAGGCGGCAAGCCTTCGCGCAGCAGGTACTCGCGCGCGATCTGGCTGTAGGTCAGGTTGATGTCGGCGATATGGTCCACGATGCGCCGGTTGATCTCTTCCGGGACGCGGAAGTCGAAGCAACGATTGCCCGCCTCCATGTGGAAGATCGGCACCTTGCGGCGCTTGGCCGCAATCGCGGCCAGCGCACTGTTGGTGTCGCCCAGCAACAGCAGCGCTTCGGGCTGGTGCTGCTCGATCACCTTGTCGGCAGCGATGATGACCTTGCCAATGGTTTCGGCAGGGCTCTCGCCGGCCGCCTCCAGAAAGTGGTCGGGACGGCGTATGCCGAGCTCGTCGAAGAACACCTCGTTCAGTTCGTAGTCGTAGTTCTGGCCAGTGTGCACCAGCACGTGGCTGCAGTGCCTGTCGAGTTTGTCGACCACACGTGAAAGGCGGATGATCTCTGGCCGTGTGCCGACGATCGTCATCACCCTAAGCATGCACGGCCTCCCGAACGATGGCGAGCTGCATGAGAACCTGCTTGACCTGTTCGACGTTCAGCCGGCGCGTGTTGTGCGAGGTGTAGTCGTCGATGGTCGAGATCTGCGTCTCGCCTTCCACGAAGTACTTGTCGTAGTTCAGGTCGCGCGAATCGGCGGGGATTCGGTAGTAGCCACCCAGATCATCGGCACGAGCCATTTCCTCGCGCGAAACCAGTGACTCGTAGAGCTTCTCGCCGTGACGCGTTCCGATCACCTTGATCGGGTTGTCCCGCTTGAGCAGTTCACGCAGTGCCTGTGCCAGGTCGCCGACCGTTGACGCGGGGGCCTTTTGCACGAAGATGTCGCCGGGCCTGGCATGCTCGAAAGCATAGAGCACCAGCGCCACCGACTCCTCGAGCGACATCAGGAATCGTGTCATCGACGGATCGGTGATCGTCAGCGGCAATCCGGCCTGCAGCTGCGCCAGGAAGAGCGGAATCACCGAGCCGCGCGAAGCCATCACATTGCCATAGCGGGTGGCGCACAAGACCGTCGTGTCGGCATCGCACAGGCGAGCCTTGGCGACCATCACCTTTTCCATCATCGCCTTGGACATGCCCATTGCGTTGATCGGGTAGACGGCCTTGTCGGTGCTCAACACCACGCAGCGCCGCACGCCATTGGCGATGGCAGCGCGCATCACGTTCTCGGCGCCGATCACGTTGGTTCGTACCGCTTCCATCGGATAGAACTCGCACGACGGTACCTGCTTCAGCGCGGCCGCGTGGAACACGTAGTCGACGCCCCGCAGCGCGTCGAGCACGCTGTCGTACTCGCGCACGTCGCCGATGTAGAACTTCAGCTTGTCGCTCTTGAACGCGATGCGCATGTCCTCTTGCTTCTTCTCGTCGCGACTGAAGACACGAATCTCGGCGAAGTCGGAATGAAGAAAGTAGTCGAGCACGGCGTTGCCGAACGAGCCGGTGCCGCCGGTGATGAGCAGGACCTTGTCTTTGAACATTTTGGGATTCTCGATTTCCGGTGAATGGATGCCGCCTCAGCCGAACTCGCGCATCGCGCGCACCAGCGCAGGCCAGTCGGGCGGGGCATAACCGGCCGCGGCCCGAAACCGTGTCGAATCAAGCGACCGGTCGATCACCAGCCGGTCGTCGGCGGCAATGGCGGTGGTCTTGCCGTAGGCATGTGCCACCAGTCGCAGCAGCTCGTACTTTGAAATCGGTTCGACCGAAACATGGTACAGGCCATGCATCTCCGGTCGCGGCAGCACGTGGTCACGAACCACGCGCGCAAGTTCCACGGTGGGAAGGCCCGAAAACACCGCGCGCGTGAAACCACGCACTCCTTCATGCTGTGCGAGAAACCAGCCGATCAGGCCGTGAGCGCCTGCCAGTTCGTGGCCAATGATCGACGTGCGAAGCGTGATCGCGTGCGGCTCGTCCACCTCGCCGAGCAGCTTGCTGCGACCGTACAGATCCTGTGCATCCGCCGGGTCCTGCTCGCGGTACATGCCCCGTAGACCGGCAAAGACGCAATCGGTGCTGATGTGCACGAAGCGCGCACCCGCCACGCGGCAGAGGCGCGCAATGCGGTGCGGAAGCAGTGCGTTGACCGGGATGGCGGACAAGGGGTCGTCGGCCTCTGCCAGTTGCTTGACCAGGCCGATGCAGTTGATCACGACGTCGGGTCTCGCCTGGGCGAACAGCCGCGACAGTCCATCGGGGTTGTCGACGTCGATGCCGCAGATGACCGAGTCGCGCAGAGAGGCCGGCAGCAGGCGCAGCACGCTGGTCGAGCGCGCCGAGCCGACGACCTCGTGGGCCGGGCTGTCGGCAAAGAAGCGCAGTACCGCGTGACCCAGCATTCCGGAGGCGCCAAGTACCAAGACCCTGACCCTGGGTTCATCCATGACGTGATTCCATGTTCTTTGCGTCGGTGGTTTTGTCTGCCAGACCACGCCCTGCCACCAACTGCTCGAATCGCTGCTTCAGGCGCCGCGCGAGCGCATCCGGTTCGAAGTGCTGTTCATAGTAGGCGCGGCCCGCCTCACCCATGCGCTGCAGTCGATCCGGTGGCATGCCGTGCAGCGCGCGCACCGCGTCGGCCAAGGCTGCTGCATCTTCAGCGGCGCAATCGACACCGGCGCCTGCCTCACGCACCACCCGGGCACCTTCGCCGTCGAGCGACGCAATGATCGGCTTGCCGGCCGCCAGATAGGCTTGCAACTTGCTGGGTACGGTCTGGCTCATGATCGGGCTGCGCGCCAGGCTCACCAACAATGCAGAAGCCTGCGCCAGGATGCCGGGCATGTCTTCGGGCGCGAAGCGGCCCGGCATCTGCACGTTCTTCAGGCCCAGTTGCTGCACCTGTTGTTGCACCCAGGCGCTGCGGCTGCCGCTACCCACCAGAACGATGGTCACCGACGGCAGGTCGCTCAGGCGTTGTGCCGCGGCGAGCACCGTGTCGAGTGCCTGTACCGTGCCCAGGTTGCCCGCAAACACAACGTTGAAGCCGGGGCCCAGGGTCAACGCGGGCGGCTTCTCGGCTCGGTGTTGAAACGCCCGTTCGCCGGGATTGGGGTGGTACTCGACCGGCGTGCCGCCGGCCATCGATTCCACCAGGCTCACGAAGCCGGGCGACTGCACCAGCAGCAGGTCGCTGCGCCGATAGATCCAGCGGACCAGACGCGCAACCAGGCCGAGCAGACGGGGGTTGTGCAGAAAGCCTGTCACCTCGAGGCTTTGGGGCCAAAGGTCCTGGACCCAGGGAACGAGCGCAGCGCCGGTGGTGCGCCGCAACACGATTCCCGGCAGCACCTGCAGGATCGGCGAAATGCCATAGACGAAGATCACATCGAAGCGCTGGCCGCGCAACAACCAAGGTCCGAAGGTTGACGCGCTGACCACGAACGACAGGTAGTTGGCCACCATTCGCAGCGCACTGCCCCGCCCACGCGGGATCAGTGGGACGCGCTGGACCGTGCAGTGGCCAAAGTCCTCCTGTCCGAAGGACCATGCCCGGTAGCCCGCGAACACCTTGCCTTCCGGGTAGTTGGGCTGGCCGGTCAGCACGCTGACCTCACAACCCTCTGCGTGCAGCGATTGCGCAACCTCCGAGATGCGAAACGATTCGGGCCAGAAGTACTGACTCAGGATGAGCACCTTCATGGCGGGGTCGGCGGTACAGCCGCATTGGTACCGGTGGAAGCGCGCGAAATGGGCTGTGCAGCACCCTTTGCCGCGCAGGTTTCACGGTACAACGCGAGCATCTTGGCCGCACACACCCTGCTCTCGAAGCGCTCCAGCGCCATGCGGCGTGCCTGCTCGCCCATGCGACGCGCCAGAGCCCGGTCCTGCGCGAGCGCTTGAATGGCGTCGGCAATCGCAACCGGCGTGGGGCGATCGATGCACAGGCCGGTCTCGCCGTGAACGATCACATCGCGGGTCGGGTCCCGCATGGCCACGATGGTCGGCAGGCCGAACAACGCGGCTTCGAACACCGGCCGGCCGGGCGCGTCGAGCAGCGAAGGGAAGCACACGACATCGACACGGCCGTAGATCGGCCGGATGTCGGGTACGAAGCCGGTGAACTCGACCGTCTCGTTCAAGCCGTGCAGCGCCACATACGCTTCGAGATCGCCGCGCACGTCGCGCGCAAAATCGAGCTTGCGCAGCAGCCAGCCGCGCACCCCGACCAACCGGTGCACGTTTTCACCCACGACGAGCACCTTCACCTCGACCCCCCTGTCACGCAGAAGGCGAGTGGCTTCAAGCAACTCGTAGACACCCTTGGAACGGTGCAGCACACCGACGATTCCGACACAGAGGCCCCCCACCGACTCGCGCGACGGCAATGCCGCCGGCACCTTCATGCCGTTGTGGATCACGTGGACCGCCAGGCTCGCCGGCAGGGTGCGGCGCACCGCATCGTCGATGGCCACCACGGCGTCGGCGCGCGTGCGCAACAGCCGCTGCAGCCAGGCGCTGATGCGGCCGCCCTTGCCGCCGCGCTGCAGCGAGCGGACATGCACCAGCAGAGGTGCACTTAGCATGCGGCGTGCCAGCAGGCCGGGCAGGAGCGCGGTGATCTCGTTGGAGTGAACCAGGTCGTAGACACCCGCGCGGGCAGCCTTGCGCAGTGCCAGAAAGGTCGCCGGCCACAGCGCCAGTTCGCGCACGAGGATCAGCCAGCGAGCGCCCCGGTAGTGGCCGAAGCGCGTGTCGTCCCATTGCGCCACCCCGCGCGCAGGAATCACGTCGAGCCCCGCCGTCCGCAACGAATCGGCCGCCACGCCCGGGGGACAGATCACCGTGCCGCGCACACTGGAGGCCGGCAGCGCTGCGAACATCTCTGCCAGGCTCTTGGTTGCACCTCCGAACGCGGCGAACGGATGAAGGTAGAGGACGCGCAAGGGATTCACGGAATGCACCTGCGAATTCGCGCCATTCAGCGGCGAAACCTCGCCAGAACGGCCTTGGCCCGCTCGATCCGGTCGTAGCTGTTAGGGTAGTCCATGAAGGTCTTCGTCGGGGCGCCCATGATGGCTTCGAATTCGGACTCGGAAAGCCCAAGCTTCTTGATGACGTACTCGCGGTCGTCGGCGAGTCCCTTTTCGGGGTAGACCGGTTCGTTCATCAGCTCCAGCGCCTTGTCGCGCGTCATCTGTCCGGAGAGCACCAGGTTCGAGTAGTGCGCACGCCGCTTGTCTATGTTGAATTTTCGCGGCAGCACGTAGGACTGGTAGAAGCGTGTGAAGATCGACTCGTAGTGCTTGCCGCCATAGTAGATCCAGCCGAGCTTGGTCTGGATGCGTGTCATCGCCTCTTCCTTGCGGTAGTCGATGTAGTCCAGGATCGGCACGAGGCGAATTCTCCGCAAGGCCATGTAGCCGAACAATTTTGTCAGCGTGTAGTGCGGAAACGTCTTCAGCGGCACGCTGCCGAATCGGGCATGAACGGCCCGGATGTAGCGGTAGTCGGAGTACCCGTAGCCCCACTTCAGCGGCATGATGGCCTCGGAAGCCACGTTGATCCCCAGCAGGATGTGCTTGAGCCCGTACTTGGCCGCCATGCGATAGAGAAGCGCGACGATCGCATGGTCGGTAGGGACTTCGCCATCGGGTGTCGAAGCGTGCAGGAACGACAACTGGAGATCACGGAACTCCGACCAGTCGACCACCTCGGTGAACAGGTCGATGCGCAGTGTGTTGAGCGTCTTTTCGATGTTCGCCACGGCCAGTTCGGAGTTCCAGCCATTGTCGAAGTGCACGGCGAGGGGGCGCAGCCCGAGTTCGTGCGACAGGTAGGCGACATAGGTGCTGTCGACGCCGCCGGAGACGCCGATCACGCAGTCGTAGGCCTTGCCGGCACCGTCGCGCTTGATGGTCTCGACGATCTCCGCCAGGCGGGCGGGGCGCTCGGCGGGGGCGATCAGCCGTTTGGCCGCCTGCTGCCCATAACGAGCGCAGTGGTTGCAGCGGCCACCCGCGTCGAAGCTGATGTCGGGATCGCTGCGATCCATGATGCAATGGACACAGATCAACTGCTGGTTCATAGGCGGCCGATCGGCTGGTTTGTTGGGGCCAGGGGGCCAGAGGGCGAGGCTTCGGGAGGGCGGCGCGGGCGTCGCCGTTGCAGCGATCGAAGCTCAAGTGCGGGGCGCGCGGCGGCCAGGGCGATCGCCCAGAACACATAGACCGGGTAGAAGTAACGCGGGGAGTAGATCGGCGACAGGGCGAACACTGCGATGTAGATGGCTGAAATGAACACGAGGTCATTGTCCAGGCGCAGGCGCCCGGCGCGCCACAGCGAGACAAACATCATCAGCGTTGCGCTGGAGTGCAGCAACTGCCAAACGTCGTTGTACAGATTGGCCGGCGCCAGCAGCCGATCGACGCGCAGTCCCAGGCCGAAAAGGAGGTGCGCCGCCTTTACCGGGAACACCGCCCAATAGGCACCAACGTCCTGCCAACCGACCAGCCATTCGTAGAACCCGGACCCTTCATACTCCGAAACTGACAGATCGAACGTTGCGCGTATCGGTTCGAACACCGGCAGCAGCATGACGTAGAGCGCCGACAAGGCTGCCAGCAGCCCCAGCAGCGCAAGGCGCCGACGCCCCCGCCATGCCCCCGCGGGCATGACTAGCACGACCAGCAGTAGCAGGACTAGCGTCAACTGCCATCTGACCAGCAGCGACAGAGCCCCTGCCGCACCCAGTAGCAGCCACGATCGCGTGGCGAACCCACGCAGCAGGACCGCCACGAACACCAGCGAGAGGATCTCCTTGTTGACCGCCAGCAGGCTGGAGATCGTGAGTGGGTTCAGCAGCAGCAACGCGGCCAAGCGCAGCGAGTCCAACTTGAGAGTGCGCGAGATGCTGGCGATCGACAGAAACATCAGGACGGCGTTGGCAAGCAGCACGAGATAGTAGTTTTCGCCGGTCAGGCGCAGCACCAGCAGCGGCCCGAGGAAGTTGCCGGCGATGCCGACCACGTCGGCAGCGCTGTCCAGGCCGATCAGGTCACCGCGGGCGGCCTCATGGTAGGTGCCCGAGTCGGCGTAGAACTGGAACTCGCTGCGCCCTTCCAGGGCATCGATTCCGACAGCGAACAGGAATATGGCGCCTGCCAGCGTCACCAACGCGAACAGCGCGGCCGTCAGCCCGTTGCGGGAGCGATGGCGCATCACCGCAGCACCCGCTCAAGTTCCTCGCGTTTCGGGTAGGTGATAAGCACCGCCCGGTGCGGCCCGTGGAACACGAACAAGGCTCCTGCCGCGACGGCGTTGGCACCTGCCTTCTCAACAGCGTCCTTCAAGTGCGCCAGCGAACCAGCGCCTCCCGAGGCGATGACCGGGATGCCCACTGCACTGCTGACCTTGGCGATCAGGTCAAGGTCGTAGCCCTGCATCATCCCGTCGCGCTCGATGGCGGTCAGCAGAATCTCGCCGACGCCCAGGTCCTCCATGCGCCGCGCATACTGCACGGCATCCATGCTGATCGGCTTGGTACCGTTGTCGACGCACACCTCGTAACGGCCGAACAGCCTGCGCCGCACGTCGATGGAGACGACCACCGCCTGCGCGCCGAATTCACGTGCCGCATCCCGCAGTACGTCGGGCTGTCGCCATGCGGTGCTGTTAAACACGACCTTCTCGACGCCGAGCTTGAGGATGCGTCGCGCTTCTTCGACACTGCGGATGCCGCCGCCGTAGGCCAGCGGCATGAAGCATTCGCTCGCCACTTCTTCGATCACGGTGAAGGCCGGACCTCGGCCCTCCTTCGACGCGCTGATGTCGAGCAGCACAAGTTCATCGACTTCCTTGTCGTTGAAGATCTTGATCGCATTGATCGGGTCGCCGACGTACTTGGGCTCCTTGAACCTTGTGGTCTTGACGAGCCCCTGGCCGCGCAGCAGCAGGCAAGGGATGACGCGGGTCTTCAACATTCTCAGAAGCGCTCCGCAAAGTTGCGCAACAGGCACATGCCGAACTTGTGACTCTTCTCGGGATGAAACTGGACGCCGGCCACGTTCCCGCTCTGGAACGCGGAATGAAACGCGTCGCCATACGCCGTGGTGAGCAACACTTCGCTTTCGTTACGGCAGCGTACGTAGAACGAGTGAACGAAGTAGAAGCGCGGCTCCTCGGGCAAGCCGTCGGTGAGCGGGGAGCTGCGCGCCGGCAAGACGCGGTTCCAGCCCATGTGAGGTACCTTCAGCGAGGTGTCGGCAGGGCAGAAGCGCAGCGACTCTGCGTCGACCCATCCGAGGCCGTCGCGGTGCCCTTCGTCGCTGCTGCGCGTCATCAGTTGCATGCCCAGGCAGATGCCCAGCGTGGGCACGCGCGCCTGCAGAACGCGTTCATTCAGTGCCGGGATCAGACCGCTGCGCTCCAGGTTGTCCATGCCCGCATCGAACGCGCCGACGCCGGGGAGGATCAGCTTGGAGGCAGCTGCGATCAAGCGCGCGTCGGCAGTGACCTGGGAGTCGACTCCGATCTTCTTGAGCATGTTGCGGATCGAACCGAGGTTGCCCATGCCGTAGTCGACGATCGTGATCATGCGAATTTCCAAGTTGTCGACGCCGGCGAGGCAGCCAGCAGCTGCTCCAGTGCCGCATCGGCGGGTGGTGCAGGGGCGGATTGTCGGTCGCCGACGGCCGCGGATTCGACCAGTGCGCGAGCCAGCTGGGCGGCGTCGCCGGCAAGCACCCGCGCGTGCCCGGCCGCCACCAGCGGGGCAAACAGCTCTCCTCCGTATGCGGTCGTCAGCACCGATGGCACACCGAACTGAGCCGCCTCGATCACGGTGCTGGAGCTGTGCGTCAGGTGCAGATCGCAGTACGGCAGCAGCGCCTGCAGCGGCAGGTCGCTGCATTCATCGATCTCGACCGTTGAGCCGCTGCACAGGCGCGCGCGGATTTCGTTGCGCCGCTCGAGCATGGCGGGGTGCAGCCGGACCCAGAAGCAGAGCCGGCTTCCAGCCGCTTGCAGAAGGTTCGCCAGCGGCTCAAGTTGTTCGACTGGACTCAAGCCGAACTGCAGGGTGACGAGCACGACGGGACGCCCTCGCGCGCGGTCGCGAAGGTCTCGCGCTTGGGCAAGTGCCTCGCCGACGCCTGCCCACGCAGAGCCCTTGCGCCACAAGTCCATCCAGGGGTTGCCACCGATCACCGCGGCGTGGCCGGTGCCTACGCTCCAGCGTTCGATGACACTGCGTTCCCAGGCGGACCAGACCCAGAACCGATCTGGCAGCAACGCGTGCCGGTCGCGATCTGGGGGCATTTTCCAGGCGGCATACGCGGGGTGCAGTTCTCCCTGCACCCCGTGCTGAATGTCGACCACGGGAACTCCGCATTCCCGGCAGGCCAGCACAAAAGACATGCCCTCGACGCCGTAAAAGCTGACCAGGAACGCGAGTCGCGGACGCGCGCGCTGGAGCATCTGCTTGAATCGGTCTGCCACGGCTCGCACGCGGCAGGCATCGGAGACCGCCTTGGCAGGCGCCAGCGCACCCGACCCGAAGCCCTGGCCCGAAAGCCATTTGGCCATCGCAACGCACCCTGGCAGCACTGCATCCGGTGCCCAGATGCGGCCCCGCAGCGCTCCCCACAGGTTGGCGCCGTCCACCCTGGATTGCACGAATCGAGACGGCGTGAAGCGCGGCTGGTGGTATCTGTGTAGCGGCGTCCAGAGTGCACTCGTGAGGCCTCGGCGGCCTGCCAGCGCAATCAAGGGATCGCAAAAGCGTTCGACCCACTGCCCACCGAGTCGTGCGAACGAGACCCCGTCGGACAGGAACACCAAGTCGCGCCTACCATCGGCCCGGTCTCTTCCGGCCGAATCTCGCCGGTTCGCCTGCACGGCGGCAAGCGCACCGGCAGCGGCCTGTGCCAGGTAGCCACGGGATGCGGAAACCGCCGGCGCGCCGGGCTGCACGTAGTGCGCGGCCCATTCGCGGAAGTACCAGCGTTGCCGCAGCAGCGGCCAGATGTGAAGGCCACCGACCTGCCACTCCCCGACGGGGAAGCGACCTTCCAATTCTGCGAGAACACCCATCAGATCAGACGACTTCGGCTGATGCGCGGGGGGGTTGAGCCGGAGCGGCGGCTCTAGGGGCTGCAGACCGATGCTCATGCTGCGACAAAGTTCTTGCGCCGAATCAAGCGAACTGGAACGCCGCCCCAGATTTCATCATCGGGCACGTTCCGCGTCACGACCGAATTGGCCCCGATGACAGCATTGTTGCCGATCTCGACGCCTGGACCGATGAAGGAATTGGCGCCGATCCACACCCCGTCGCCGATCAGCACATCGGCGCGAACTGCCGTACCGTCACCGATGCGGAAGTCGGAGTCGGCGACCGACGTTTCGGTATAGATCCGCACGTTGTGGGATATCCGGCACCTGCGCCCGATCCGCACGCGGCACCCACTGGCGGCCTGCAGCGTGGACAGTTCGCCGACGTAACTCTCGTCGCCCAGCTCGATCGAGCCCGCGCCGTATAGCTGGATGCCGTTGCCATTGAATCGAAAGCTCGGGCTGATCCGATACTGGCTGGCGTAGTTGCGGTAGACGATGCGCCAACCCGCGCCGTGCGCCCGCAAGACACATCCGGCGGCGAGGCGCCAGAACCAACTCATCGCGCTCCCCCGGTGCGGCGCAGCACACGCCATGCCAACAGCGGCCGGTGCCAGGGCATCGGCTGGACGCGAGTCGAGAGTAGCCAAGCCAACGCCAGCAAGAGGCTCTGCGAGCACAGGTAGGCAACAGCCGCGCCGACCAGGCCGAAGCGCGATGCGAGCATCGGAGCCAGCCCGACGGCGACGATGGCGGTTGCCACGCTGGCTAGGCTGAGCCACTCGTTGCGTGACGTGAAGAAGAACAGCCCGGCAATGTTCAGATATATCGCCGACATGGCGCCGCCGAGCAAGAACCAGATGGACAGGCCGATGGCGTCTTGGTAGCTTGGCCCGAGAATCAGCGGCCCGATCCCGATGAAGAGCAGCCACAGCGTTAGCGCCAGAATCAGCCATACCGGGATGAGCAGGTAGGTCGCCGCGACGACTCTCAGCCGGCCAGCGCTGGAACGCGCGAACATCTGCGCGTACATCCACGGCGAAAAGGCCTTCACCAGGGCGTCACTCAGCACGTTCATCGTCATTCCGATCTGTGCTGCGGCGCCGTACACGCCCAATGCATCCGTACCCCATTGGGTGGACACGGCAAAGCGGTCGGCCGAAGCCAGCACCGCGCCAGCCAGGGCGTGCGGGATGAGCGGGAAGCCGAATCGCATCAGCTTGCGCAGGTCCGCGATGGAGAGCGACCAAGCGGCATCGCCCGTGGCCATCAGCAGCCACACTCCCAGGCCGGCAGCCAGCAGGCCAGTGCACAGCGCCGCGCCGATGCGACCATCGGCGCCCATCGAAAGCGTGAGCACCGCCAGCAGGGACAGCGACATGTTCAAGACCGCCGTCCCGACCTGCAGCAGCGCCGAGGGCAGGGCCTTGCGCTGGCTTTGCCACAAGGTCGTGCGGATCCCGCTCAGGACCGTGCAACCGCACATCAGCGCTGCCAGCGGCCACAGCCAGATACCCAGCCCGACCCGCTCGTGCCACAACATCCCTGCGCCGGTCAAGAGCAAGGCGCACAGGGCGGTGCTCAGCAGTGCCAGCACAAGGGCCGAACCGACATAGCGCGGAAAGTTCAGGCCGGCGCGGTCCAGCCATTTCACCGAGACCGCACTGTGCACGTTCAGGCCCGCGAGCGACGTGCTCAGCGACACCACCAGGAAGAAGGTGACCACGACGCCGTACTCTCCAGGCGTCAGGGCGCGCGTCAGGATAGGCAGAAGCAGGAACGGCACGCCCGCCGACAAGGCGTTGGCCAAGCCGTAGACGGCGCTGGCGCGCAACAGGCCGGAGGTCATCACGAAGCGAATGTCGCGTCACCGTCGGCGGGTCAGTCGACCAGAAAGCGTGCCAGGATCGCGAGCCCCGCCTCGCCGCTTTTCTCGGGGTGGAACTGGCACCCGACGATGTGCCCGCTGCGGATGGCCGCCGCGATCCGATGCCCACCGTACAGGCAATCAGCCAGTCGGTGCGCCGGATCGTCTGGCAGCACCGCGAAGGAGTGAACCAAGTAGACGGCGGTATCTTCCGGCGTGCCGTCCAGCACGCTGGCACCCCAGTCGACGCCTGGGGGTGCGAGCAGGCCATTCCAGCCGATGTGGGGAATCTTCTGCGGTTGTCCGCTCGTGCTCGTGTCGGGCACAGGCAGCACGCGTCCGGGGATGAGGCCAAGGCCCTCATGGTCGCCGAATTCCAAACTTCCGCTGGCCAGCATCTGCATGCCGAGGCAGATCCCCAGCAGGGGCTTGCCCGTGCGGGCGTAGCGCCGGATCGGTTCGATCAGGCCGCGTTCACGCAATCCCCGCATCCCATCTGAGAAGGCGCCAACGCCCGGCAAGACCAGCCGTGGTGCGGCTTCGATGTGCGCCGGGTCGGCGCTCAGCGTGACCTCTGCGTTGCAGCGCTCAAGCGCGCGGCTGACGCTGTAGATGTTTCCAATGCCGTAGTCGACGACGGTGACCGGAGTGCGATTCACGGCTGCCTCATCGAGATGCCGGCCTCCCGGGCCGATCGGCGAACCTCCGGCAGGGTCGTGCGGTCGTAGTGCAGGGCGTCTGCCAGGGCAACGGCATCGGCCATGCCCCGCTGCACCACATCATGGAGATGCTGTGCTTCGCCATAGCCGCCGCTGGCGATCACGGGAACCGTGACAGTACCCGAGACAGCCTTCGTCAGTTCGACGTCGAAGCCTTTTCGGGTGCCCTCGCGGTCGATCGAGGTCAGCAGAATCTCGCCTGCCCCGAGCTGTACACCGCGTTTGGCCCATTCCACGGCGTCGACCCCGGAACGTTCGCGGCCGCAGTCGGTGAAGACCTCCCAGCGTCCTGGCGCCTGCTGTTTGGCCTCGATCGACAGCACCATGCATTGCGAGCCGAAGCGGCGCGCCACTTCGGTGATCAACTCGGGCCGCCGCACCGCCGCCGTGTTGATGGCCACCTTGTCGGCCCCGGCGCGCAGCAGGTCGCGCACGTCGTCGGTGCTGCGAACACCGCCACCCACAGTCAAGGGCACAAAAACATCGTGGGCGGTGTGACGCACGATTTCGGTCAGCTTGCTGCGACCATAGAGGCTCGCCACGATGTCGATGTAGATCAGTTCGTCGGCGCCCTGGTCGTAGTAGCGGCGCGCGTACTCCTGCGGATCGCCAACCACGCGCAGACCCTCAAGTTGAACACCCTTGATAAGGTTGGGCCCCTTGATGTCCAGACGGGCGATCAGGCGGACGTTTGCCATTGCCTACTCGCCCTGCCATACCGCATGGCGCAGCTTCCATTCGCCATGCTCGTACTTCCAAAGGTGCGGCGAGCGAAAGGAGTCTGCCAGGTTGTCGAAGTACGCACGATCCATCAAGGGTTGCTCGAACATCCTGGAAGCCTGCGGGAACTCCTTGGCCGGGATGCTGAGGTAGCGGAAGATCTCTTCGGCAAAGCGCTCGGGAAACTCCCCGTCGAAGCGCCTCGCCAGAGCCACGCCTTCTTCACGGGTGATGTCGCGCGAGCGGATCTCCTGCGCTGCGTCGTAGGTCGCCCGGCCAATGCCGAACTTGATGAACGTGGTGTAGTAGTGAAAGTCGTCGATGCGGTCGTCGATGCTGTTGTACTTGCTGTAGGTGCCGGGCGTTCGCTCGGGGGAAGCTTGGAACCCGCCATGCTCGACCGAGTAGTAATAGCAGCTTTGCGGATGCCACTTCAAGTAGTAGCCGAGATAGTGCACTTCGATCTTCTGGCGCTCGATCTCTTCCGGGTTGGCGGGCAGGTAGGGTTGCAGTTCGTGCGCGTCGATCCCGAAGTCTCCCTGCAGGTCAGCCACAGAGGTGCCGCCGAGGTAGATCTTCGACTTGTCGTCCGCGGTGAAGTACGACCAGTCGCGTTTGGCAGATTCGGTGTCGGCGATCGGGTTACCGTACTCGGCTTCGTTCTCGCCGTAGAACACCAGCGGGATCTTGTGCAGAAGCGCCATCTTCGGCGCGAGGGCCTTTTGCCCGAAGATGAACGGCTGGAACGGATGAAAGAGGTTCTCCACGGCCAGACGTGTAACCAGGCGGTGCACTCGGCCGTTGGGCGTGCACAGAAAGTTGTCGAAACCCGCGTGCAGCCACGCCTCGAAATTGCGCCACCCCCAATCGGTGTAGACGTGCGGCGCCCACGTCACCGTCAGCGGGTGCATGCCGTACTTGTACTTGAGCACGTGGGCGGCGTAAAAGCTGTCCTTGCCGCCCGAGCCGGGGACCACACAATCGTAGGTGCCGTCTGTTCTGCGGTGGCGGTCGCAGAGTTCGCGCAGGCGCAGTTCGCGCTCGTTCCAGTCAATGCTGCCGTGCTTCTGATCGGCCAGCCGGCACGCGTCGCACACGCCTTCGGCATCGAAGTTGATCGTCTTCTTCTTGCTGTCCTTGGTGTGCGCATACTCGACGGCTGAGTTCGGTCGCTGGTTAGAGATCACGCAACGCCGGCAGAAGCCCACGTTCATGGGCAGGCCGTAGCGCGAGGTGTCAGGTGTGTCCGTGCGAAACGGAGCAAGGTCGATATCGCGATGGCGCGGGTACTTAGGCATGGGCATCCTCGGCAATGGCATTCTTGAACAGTTCGAAGTCGGCTGCGGTGTCGATGTCGATCGAGCGCTCGGCGGGCATCACGCAGGCCACGGTGTCGCTTGACAGGAAGCTCCGCGATTGCCGCAGCCAGACCGCGTCGGCGACGTAGATGGCGCCGTTGAGCGCGTACACCGGCGGCAGGTCCTGTCGCCTTGTTGCGCCGGGCGGTGATTCGATGAGCGGTACCAGGGTTTGATTGTCGCCGAGCCGGAACATCCAGTAGGGGCTTTGCGCGGAGATCGAAACCGAAACGCAGGCAGGGGCGCCGCTGGCGGCGAAGCGCTCGCATGCCGACTCGATGTCCGTCGATGTGCGTAGCGGGGACGTCGGTTGAAGCAGTACGACCACGTCGTGACCCGGCAGCATGTCCAACGCATGCAGCACCACGTCGATGCTGCTCGCCGTGTCGGAGGCCAGCGGCGCCGGACGGCGAAACGGAACTTCGCAGCCGAGCGCAAGAGCGGCGGTAATGATGGCGTCGTCGTCCGACGACAGCACGACGCGATCGATGCAACGGGCGCCGCGTGCCGCATCGACGGTCCACGCCAGCAACGGCCGTCCCTGTACCGGCAGGATGTTCTTTCCCGGCAGGCCCTTGGAGCCGCCGCGCGCCGGTATCAGCGCCAGGACCGTGCGGGCGCCGATCAACGGAACACCTTGGCGAAATCGACGTTCGCGCGCTCGAAGTCGGGCAGGCGGCCGATGTCGAGCCAATAGCCGTCGATCGGATGGCAACGGGTTCGAAGCCGGTGCTTGACCATCGCATCGAAGAGCGTTGGCATGTCCAGGAACTGGACCGCAGGCACCAGTCGAAGCACCTGGGGAGACAGCACGTACATGCCGGCGCTGACAACGAAGCGCTGCACCGGCTTCTCTTCGATCGATTCGATCTGGCCGTCGCGTTCGCGTACCACCCCGAACGGAACCTGCATCTCGTAGTCGCGAACTGCCATGGTCGCGTCGGCGCCCGACTCGACATGGCGGTCGACCATGCGACCGTAGTCTTCCTTGGTGAGCAGGTCAGCGTTCGTGACGATCATCGGCTGCGCGGGAATCTCGGGAAGCAAGCTCAGGGCGCCCGCGGTGCCCAGTCGCTCGCGTTCGCGCAGGTAACGAATCTCGACCCCCAGAGACGCGCCGTCGCCAAAGTGATCCTCGATCTGCTCCGCCTTGTAGTTGACGGCAAGGTAGAAGTGTCGGAACCCCTGCTCCGCGTAGCTGCGCACCATGGTTTCAAGCAGCGGCCGCGAGCCGATCTTGAGCATCGGCTTGGGTGTGTCGCGCGTCAGTTCCTCGAGGCGGGTGCCCAGCCCGCCGGCCATGATGATGACTCGATTCTCGCGCGCCGGCGTGGCGAAGTAGTCGTCCACCGTTTCAAGGCCGACCACCTTGCCTTCGTGGTCCAGCACGGGAATCTGGTGCAGGCCGAGCCGCCTCATAGTCGCCAGAATGGCGTGGCGGTTTTCGCCGAGGGACGCGCATGTCGGCGCCTTGTGCATGGCAGCCGTCACCTTGTCGGCCAGGGCCAGGCCGCGCAAGAGGCCGCGGCGCGCATCACCGTCACTCAAGGTGCCGAGCAGGCGGCGCTCTCCATCGACCACCAGCGCGATCTGGCACCCGCCCCGGTCGATGGTCTCCAGCGCCTCGCGCAGGCTGGTCTCTGCGCTGACCAGGGTTTGTTCCCAGCCTTTCACGGCTTGCGTTCCATCGCTCGGGCTGGCACGCCTGCGAGCACACAGCCATCGGCAAAGTTCTTCACCACCACGGCGCCGGCGCCGACCAAAGTGCCTTCACCGAGCCGCAGCCCTTGCCGCACCACAGCACCCGCGCCGACGTGGCTGCATGAACCGATCGTCGCGTCGCCGCACACCAGCGCCCGGGGTGCCACATGCACCCAGGCGCCCAGGCTCACGTCGTGCTCCACCACGGCAGCGGTGTTCACGATGCAGCCCGGCCCGATGTCGGCCCCGGCCTGCACCACGCAGGCGGCCAGCAGCTGCGCGCCAGGGCCGATGCGCGCAAACGGCGAGACGATCGCGCTCGGGTGCCGTACTCCGACGAACTGCCAGCCGCTTGCGCTCAGTCGCAGCTGAAGGTCGCGGCGCATCGACCCGGCGCGGCGCTCGCCGACGCCACCGATGCCGTTGGCCAGCGCGAGCGTTTTGGGGGTGTGGGCATCGAGTGCGCGGTCATCGCCCAGCACCGTCAGACCACACAGCATGCGACCGTGGAGGGAAGCATCGGCGTCGGTGAAGCCGAGCACCTGTTCGCCGGCTGCCAGCAACGCATCGGCCACCACGCCTGCGTGCCCACCCGCACCGATGATGATGATGGGAAGCTTCATGGTTCGAGCGGTTCGTCGGCGTCAAAATCCCGGCTGGCCAGGCGACCGAGCAGATCCCAGTGTTCCATTGGCGAGATGCCGTGGCCAGGCCGCTTGTGGGCGAGCATCGTGGTGACGAACGGCTCGCCCTTTCGGATCGCCCGCGCTGCCACGATGCTGCGCCGCGCGACCGGGCGGTTGCCCACCTCTTGCGGCGCGGGCGCCTTGATGGGCGAGCCGAGCGCACGTTCAACGCTGCGGATCGCGCTCACCATCAGGCGCAGTTCGTCAGGTTCCAGCGATGCCGCGTGGTCGGGGCCGGGCAGGCCGCGGTCAAGTGTGAAATGCTTTTCGATGACGCTGGCCCCACGCGCGACTGCGGCGATCGAGACCTCGATGCCGGCGGTGTGATCGGAGTAGCCCACCGGCAAACCGAAAGCGCCGGCCATGGTGTCCATCGCGCGCAGGTTAACGGCCTCGGGAGGGGCCGGGTATTGGGTCACGCAGTGCAGCAGCGTCACGTGTTCGCGCAGCGCCCGCCGGCCTTCGGGGCTGCAGTAGGCAGTGTCGAAATCTGCACGCCCGTTGGGCTCGCGCTCGCTGGTCAAGCCGAAGGCGATGACACCCAGCGCTTGTTCGATGTCGGCCAGGGTGCTCATGCCGGTGGAAACGATCAGCGGCCGGCGCAGGCGCGCCGCCTGCAGCAGCAGCGGGCCGCAGTTGATGTCCCCTGAAGGCATCTTGATGGCCGGCATGTCGAGTGTCGCCAGAAAGGACAGGCTCGCCGCATCGAACGCCGTGGACATGAAGCGGATGCCACGCGCCCGACAACGCTCCAGCAAGGCGTGGTGATCGGACTCCGACAGTTCGAGCCGGCGCAGCATGGCCAATTGCGATCCGGCTTCCTGGGTGTTGGCGACCTGGTATTCGGCCTTGGCCGCTTTCGCGGTGGCAAGTTGCTCGGCCTTGAAGGTCTGGAACTTCACCACGTCGGCGCCCGCGTCGGCGGCGACATCGACGAGTTGCAGCGCCAGTTCGAGCGAGCCGTTGTGGTTGACGCCCGCCTCGGCAATGATCATGGTTCGCTCAGACATGGGCGGCCTCGAGCAGATGGAACGGTTTGTTCAGCAGTTCAGGTGCGGGTGGCATTGAGCACAGCAGGTCGACGATGCGTTTGGCGCTGCAGCCGTCGCCGTACGGGTTGACAACGCCGCTGCAATCGAGCGCCATGGCTCGGACGATCGCTTCGGCGATGGCATCGCGTTCGGGCGCGCAGTGCAGCACCGAAGCGGCGGCAAGGCGCCCGCGCTGGCGCTCGCCGATGTCGACCGTGGCGACGCCGAACGACGGGGCTTCGTAGAGTCCGCTCGACGAGTTGCCGACCACGGCGTCGACCTGGGCCATCAGGCTGAGGTAACGCAACTGCCCGAGTGACGGGTACACATGCACCCGCCCGGGCCGTTGTCCAGCCCAGGCGTCCAGCGCCGAAGCCATGGCGCGGCCGCCGGTGTCGGCGTTCGGACGGGTGAACCACAAGGTCGTCCCGGTATCCAGCGATGCCAGCGCAGCCAACAGTTCGGCGAATTGTTCGGCGCCCCCGCCGCTGGCCAACGTCACAGGATGGAAGGTAACGAGCAGATTCCGCGCGCCGAGTTCGGCACCCATTGCGTCCTCGAGCGCCGGCCGATCCAGCAGCGAAGCACGTTTCAGGTGGTCGAGGCCCGGGCTGCCGACCACGTGGACGCGGTGGGGGTCTTCACCGAGCTGCCGCACGCGCCGGGCCGACAGTTCGTTGGTGACCAGGTGCAGATGCGCCATCTTCGTGATCGCGTGGCGGATCGATTCGTCGAACGCACCTTCGGTGGTGTCGCCGCCGGCAATGTGGGCGACGGGAATGTTGTGTACCAGACACGCCTGCGCCGCCGCGAGGATCTCGAAGCGGTCGCCGAGCAGCACGACCAAGTCGGGCTGCAACTGCTCGAACGCATCGGACAGGCCGATCACGCCCAGCCCGATCGATTTGGCAATGCCGCTCTTCGTGTCGCTGGCCAGCAGCATGTCCACCCGGCGGGATATGTCAAATCCGTCCCGTTCGATCTGGTCGACGGTGTGGCCGAATTCGCGCGCCAGGTGCATGCCGGTGACGACCAACTGCAACTCCACGCCAGCGCTTGCACGCAGGTCGTGCAGCACCCAGTACAGCAAACCATACTCGGCTCGGCTGCCGGTGACGACGCAGATGCGCTGGGCCATCGTGTCAGGCTCCGAGCTTCGCGCTGCTGGGGAGGTTGATCACGCACGCCTCCAGCTCCTCGGCCACGGGCAGGTCCATGCGGGGGCAAGCGGCGTACATCGGCAGGCGATGCATCAACGTCCAGACCGGGCGCGACATGTAGCCTGCATCGTTGAGGAACGCCAGAACCTCATCTCGCCGCGCGGCGTGGCGCGAGTCGAGCACGATGGCGTTGAGCCAGTAGTTGCTGTGGGTCTCGGGCGGCTCGCGCAGGAACCGGACACCTTCGACGTCGGCGAAGGCTTGCTGGTAGCGCGTGGCAAGCCTGCGTTTCCGTTCGATCAGCGACGGCAGGCGCTCCAGCTGTGCGCAGCCCAGTGCGGCATTCAGATTCGGCAGCCGATAGTTGTAACCCACCTCGTCGTGCAGGAAGTTCCAGCGGTGCGGCGTCCGGGCGGTGGTGGTCAGGTGCTTGGCGCGACGGGCAAGCAGCGCATCGTTGGTCAGGATAGCCCCGCCGCCGCCCGTGGTCACCACCTTGTTGCCGTTGAAGCTCAGGGCCGAGACGGCCCCGACGTTGCCGGTGTGCTTGCCGCGGTGGGTGGAGCCCAGCGATTCGGCGGCGTCTTCGATCAGCACCACACGCCAGCGCCGCGCCACGTCGGCCAGCGCGTCGAGGTCGGAGGGGTGGCCGAACACATGCATGACGACCAGTGCCCGGATGGGAGCACCGGTGCGTCGGTTCGTGCAGACGCCGTCGACAAGGCGGGCGGTCTGCGCCAGGTAGGCGTCCAGCTTCGCCGCATCGACGCCGAGCGATACCGTCTCGGACTCCACAAAGTGCGGAACCGCCGCGATGTACGACACCGCGTTGGCTGTGGCAATGAAGGTCAGGGCCGGCATCAGCACCTCATCGCCTGCCTTCACGCCCGCGAGCAGCAGGCAGATGTGAAGGGCCGACGTGCCGTTCGACGTGGCGATGGCGTGGGCCGCGCCGGTGCAGGCCGCCAGGTCGCGCTCGAATCGATCGACGAATGAGCCCACCGACGATACCCAGCCCGTGTCCAGGCATTCCTTGACATAGTCCCACTCGCGACCAGCGAACTCGGGCTCATGCAGTGCGATGGTCTGCGCGGCGTCGCCGAGCACGCTGCGCACAGCGGCCACGACATCGGTCGCCAGCGGCGTGTCATGCATCAAGGGGGAAGGGGACATTGACGGACTCGGCTCAGAGGTTGTACAGGCCGGCCTTGTAGCGACTCAGGTTGCGCGGGTCGGCGAACCACTCGATGGTTTGGGCCAGGCCGCGCCGGAGTCCGTCGCTGCCGCCGTATTCGGGGCGCCAACCGGCAAGCTCGCGCGCGCGTGTGTTGTCGGCCCACAAGCGTTCGACTTCGCTGCCGGTCGGGCGCATGCGTTGCGGGTCGCTGGTGAACTCGACGTCGCGCGCCATCAGTTCGGCAATCATCTTCGCCGTGTCCCCGATCGAGATCTCGAAGTTGCTGCCGACGTTGACCACTTGGCCTACCGCCGCATCGCATTCGGCAATGGCGACGAACCCTCGCACGGTGTCCTGAACATAGTTGAAGTCGCGTGTCGGGTGCACTGCGCCCAGCTTGATCTTGCGGGCGCCCGAGGCGATCTGCGTGATGATGGTGGGAATGACCGCTCGTGCCGACTGGCGCGGCCCGTAGGTGTTGAACGGGCGAATCACCGAAACCGGCGTTTCGAATGACAGGAAGAAGCTGGTGGCGATCTGGTCGGCGCCGATCTTGCTGGCCGAATACGGAGACTGGCCCTGAAGCGGGTGCTCTTCGGTGATCGGTACGAAGCGCGCCGTGCCGTAAACCTCGCTGGTGGAAGTGTGGACAACACGCTGCACGCCCAGATCGCGTGCGGCCTGCACCACGTTGAGCGTGCCCTTGATATTGGTGTCAATGTAGGTGTCGGGCGAGTGATAGGAGTATGGAATCGCGATCAATGCCGCCAGGTGCAAGACCACGTCGCAGTCCTTCATGGCAGTGCGCACGCCGTTCGGGTCGCGAATGTCGCCGGAGAACACCTCGATCGACTGTTTGATGCGTTCGTCGGTCTCGTCCAGCCAGCCCCACGAATTGAAGCTGTTGTAGCAGACGAAAGCACGCACTGCAGCACCCAGTTCAACCAAGTGCTCGGTGAGATGAGATCCGATGAAACCGTCTGCGCCGGTTACCAGAACGCGTTTTCCCTTGAGTTTCATGGTGTGGTGGGGGTCAACACAATCATGCCGCGCGGCGCGCGGCGGGCAGGGCGATGGGGGCCGTCGAGACTTTCAGCGCCGCCTCGAATGCCGCGACGACAAGATCCACATTCGACTCGCCGAGGTCTGCGCTCATGGGCAGGCTGAGCACCTGCTCGCCGGCGCGAACGCTTTTCGGGCAGCCATCCGGCCGGCCATGGTGGGCGTACGCGGGCTGCAGGTTCAGCGGCTTCGGGTAGTGAACTGCGGTCGGGATCCCCGACGCGGAGAGCAAACGCTGGACCTCGGCACGGTTCTCGACGAAGACGGTGTACTGCGCCCAAACACAATCCCGGTCCGGCCGAACTGCGAGCAGGCGCACCCCGGCGACATTTGACAGGGCGGCGGCGTAGCGCGCGCCCAGCGAATGCCTCTGGCGCAGTTCCCAATCGAAGCGTTCGAGCTTTCCCAGGACGATCGCGCACTGCATCGTGTCCATACGGCCTCCGACGCCCACGCGCGTGTGGTGGTAGCGGCTGCTCTGGCCATGGACGCGAATCTCGCGGCAGGCCTGGGCAAGCACGTCGTCGCTCGTGAAGATCGCGCCGCCGTCGCCATAGCAGCCCAGCGGCTTGCTCGGGAAGAAGCTGGTGCAGCCGAAGGTACTGAGGTTGCAGCTCTTTCGCCCCTTGTAGGTGGCGCCGAAACTCTGGGCGGCGTCCTCGATCACCGGGATGCCGCCGCAACGGGCGGCGATGGCGTTGATCTCGTCCAAGTCGGCCACCTGGCCATACAGGCTCACGGGCATGATGGCTCGGGTGCGGGGCGTGATGGCTGCTTCGAGCTCAGCGGCGTCGATGTTGCAGGTGTCGGGTTCGATGTCCACGAACACCGGTGTGCCGCCGGCCAGCACGATCATCTCTGCCGTGGCGGCGAAGGTGAACGGCGTGGTGACAACCTCGTCTCCCGGCTTCAGCCCGAGTGCCATCAATGAGATCAACAGCGCTTCGGTGCCGCTTGCGACCGTGATGCAGTGTTTTGCGCCGGTGAAAGCAGCGAGCTTTTCTTCGAGCTCTCTCACCTCAGGGCCCATGATGTACTGGCCGTGATCCAGAACCCGCTGAATGCGGGCGTCGATGGATGCCTTGAGCGCGACGTACTGCGACTTGAGGTCGATGAAGTCGAGGGGCTTGAGGGTTTCGGGGGCGTTCACGGGCAAGACTCCTGCAAAGGACGGGCGAGGCTCATGCATCGACCAGTGACACGGTACCGTCGCGAAGGACATAGCGGTCCGCGGTGCTGGGGCACCGGGCCAGGCCCGTGCCGGTCAACGGGAGGCCAAGTCGTTCGCCGTGGCGACTCATCCATCCCGCATGGCGCGCGGGCACACCCAACACCAAGGCAAAGTCCGGGACGTCGCGGTTGACCACGGCACCCGCGCCGACAAAGGCATGGATTCCAATGGTCGTGCCGCAGACGATGGTGCAGTTGGCGCCCAGCGTTGCTCCGCGACGCACGAGCGTGCGCCGATACTCGGTCTTGCGGGTCACCGCGGAGCGCGGGTTATAGACATTGGTGAACACCATGCTCGGTCCGCAGAACACGTCGTCCTCAAGCGTTACCGCGTCATACACCGACACGTTGTTCTGGATCTTCACGTTGTCGCCGATGAGCACGTCGTTGCCCACGTAGACGTTCTGGCCGAACGAGCAACGCGCACCGATGCGCGCACCGGCGCTGATGTGCACGAAGTGCCATACGCGGCAGTCGGCACCCAGAACGGCGCCGGTATCGACAAAGGCTGACGGATGGATGCTGCTCGCCACGGATCGTGCAGTTCAGTACGCGAGTGGAAGATTGATGCGCTTGCCGTCTCGAGACGACATGTACATCGCAATCAGTAGTTCGAGTGACTTCAGGCCCTCGCGACCGTCAGTTTCCGGCTCTGCCTCGCCACGCAGCGTGGCGATCACGTTGTCGTAGAACATCGGGTGGCCGTGCCCGTAGACCGAGGTCGTCTGGTAACTGGCCGATTCGATCTGGTCATCCATCGGGTCGCGGGCATCGAACTGCCACTGCTTGATTTCGTTGACTGCTACGCCGCCGATGCAGGCTGTCCCCTTTTCGCCAAGGATGGTGATAGAACCCTCAAGGTTCTTCGGGTAGGTCAGCATGGTGACATTGACAGATCCCATCGCGCCGTTGCGCCACTTGAGTGCGGCCACGCCCGTGTCTTCGACCTCGATGTTGCGCGCCAGGGTCCCGGTGTAGGCCATCACGCTTTCAACCGGGCCGACGATCCAGTCCAGCAAGTCCACGTAGTGGCTGGCCTGGTTCATGAACGCGCCGCCGTCGAACTCCCAGGTACCGCGCCATGCAGCACTGTCATAGTACTGCTGGGGTCGGGTCCAGAACACATTGACACTGACCATGTAGATGCGGCCGAAGCGCCCCTGCTCGACGGCTCGCTTGAGCAATTGAAGCGTCGGGTTGCGGCGATTCTGTTTGACGACGAACAGCCGCACGCCCGCTTCGTCGCAGGCCCGAACCATGGCCAGGCCGTCTTGCCAACGGGTTGCCATGGGCTTCTCGGTCATCACATCCAGGCCGGCGCGCGCCGTTTCCTCTGCCTGCCTGGGGTGCAGGCCGCTGGGCGTGGCGAGCACCACGCAATCGGCCTCGGAGCGGGCCAGCAGGTCGGTCAATGTCGCGAAGGGACGGGCACCTGTCTTCTCGGAGGCACGGGCCAACGCCGCCGGATCAGCGTCGCAAACAGCAACAAGATCGGCGCGGCTCGAGTGCTTGGTGATCGCCTCAAAATGATTCTGCGCAATCCGACCGCAGCCGACGACGGCGAACCTGACTTTGCGATCGGTGATGGGAGTTCGATGAACTTGCATGAATTTTTGGTTGGCTTGAAGTGAGGATGGGGCGCAGAGGCCCGCTACAAGCGCCAGACGCGCATACCTGCATCGGCCAGCATGACTTCGTCGAAGCCGGCCTTCACGTCGACAAAACAGCCCCCCTTGACGACCTTGCGGGTGATCTCATCGATTGAGAGCTTCCTGTACTTGCGGTGCGCCACTGCGGCGACGATTGCATCTGCACGCGGCAAGTCGCCCCATTCCAGCAGCTTCACACCGTATTCGTGCAGCGCCTCGGCCGGATCGGCATCGGGGTCGTGCACAAAGACTTCGGCGCCGAAGCTCTGCAACTCATGGATGATGTCAATGACCTTGCTGTTGCGCAGGTCGGCACAGTTTTCCTTGAAGGTCAGGCCCAGCACGGTGACCTTGGCACCCTTGACGTAGCTGCCGCTGGCGATCATCTGCTTGACGGTCTGTTCGGCGATGTACTTGCCCATGCCGTCATTGATGCGCCGCCCGGCCAGGATCACCTGAGGGTGGTAACCCAGCATCTCGGCTTTGTGCGTCAGGTAGTACGGGTCCACGCCGATGCAGTGACCGCCGACCAGGCCAGGTTTGAAGTTGAGGAAGTTCCACTTGGTGCCAGCGGCCTCCAGCACTTCGGAGGTGTCGATGCCGATCTTGTCGAAAATGATCGCCAGCTCATTCATCAGCGCAATGTTCAGGTCGCGCTGCGTGTTTTCGATCACCTTGCAGGCTTCGGCCGCCTTGATGCTGGTGCATCGGTGGACGCCGGGTTTGACGACGAGTTCGTACAGTCGGGCAACCTTCTCGAGCGTCTCCGGCGTGTCGCCCGAGACGACCTTGACCACGTTGGTCAGCATGTGCTCGCGGTCTCCGGGGTTGATTCGCTCGGGGCTGTAGCCTACAAAAAAGTCGCGCTTCCATTTGAGGCCCGAGGTCCGCTCCAGCACGGGGATGCAAACCTCTTCCGTGGCGCCCGGGTAGACCGTGGATTCGTAGATCACCGTTGCGCCTGCCTTGAGGTGTGGGCCCACGCTCTTGCTGGCGCCGACAAGCGGCCCGAAGTCAGGAATGTGCGCACTGTCCACTGGGGTGGGCACGGCGATGAGGATGAAGTCTGCTTCGTGCAGGGCAGCGGGGTCGCTGGTGTATTCGGCGAAGAGCGCCAGGCGCATGTCGGCGTCCGGGATCTCGCGCGACGGGTCCGTACCGGCGCGGCACTTGGCGACCTTGTCTTCGACGATGTCGAATCCGATTGCACGGGTGTGCTTGCCAAACTCGACGACCAAGGGAAGGCCGACATAACCCAAGCCAACGACGGCGACGATGGGAGCTGTGTTTGAGGCCATCGGACTATTCGCGTGATCGATCAGCGGGCTGGAGTTCTTGTTACTCGTTGTAGTCATACGCCTGAAACCCCGCCATCTTCACCAGGCTGTCGCGCCGCGCGGCAGTGTAGTCGGCCTCCACCATCTCTTTCACCAGTTCGGCGAACGTGGTCGTCGGCACCCAACCCAGCTTGGCCTTCGCTTTGCTCGGATCCCCCAGCAAAGTCTCCACTTCGGTGGGCCGGAAGTAGCGCGGGTCGACCTTGACGACCACATCGCCGATCTTGCACTTGGCCTTGTTGCCTTCGACCTTGGCGACGGTGGCGATCTCCTGGTCGCCTTGCCCGCTGAACTTCAGGGTGATCCCCAGCTCGGCGGCCGCGAACTCGACGAACTGGCGCACGCTGTATTGCACGCCGGTGGCGATGACGAAGTCTTCGGGCTGGTCCTGCTGCAGCATCAGCCATTGCATCTGCACGTAGTCGCGTGCATGGCCCCAGTCGCGCAGGGCAGCGAGGTTGCCCAAGTACAGGCAGTCCTGCAAGCCCAGCGCGATGCGCGCGATGGCGCGCGTGATCTTCCGGGTGACGAAGGTTTCGCCGCGCAGCGGGCTTTCGTGGTTGAACAGGATGCCGTTGCAGGCGTACAGGCCGTAGGCCTCGCGGTAATTCACGGTGATCCAGTAGCCGTACAGCTTGGCCACGGCGTACGGGCTGCGCGGGTAGAAGGGGGTGGTTTCCTTCTGCGGGGTTTCCTGCACCAGGCCATACAGCTCGGAGGTGCTGGCCTGGTAGAAGCGGGTCTTCTTTTCCAGCCCGAGGATGCGGATCGCTTCTAGGATGCGCAAGGTGCCGATGCCGTCGGCGTTGGCGGTGTACTCGGGCGTTTCGAAGGACACGGCCACGTGGCTCATCGCGGCCAGGTTGTAGATCTCGTCGGGCTGCACCTGCTGGATGATGCGGATCAGGTTGGTGCTGTCTGTCAGGTCGCCGTAGTGCAGCTTGAAGCGCTGATGGTCGACGTGCGGGTCCTGGTACAGGTGGTCGATGCGGTCGGTGTTGAACAGGCTCGAGCGGCGCTTCACGCCGTGCACCTCGTAGCCTTTGGCCAGCAGCAGCTCGGACAGGTAGGCGCCGTCTTGCCCGGTCACGCCGGTGATGAGGGCTATTCTGTTCTGGCTCATGTGAGGTGGCTCGGTTTGAATTCGGTGGCCGACGTGGTGGACGGCGCTGCCTCGGGTCGGTTCACCAACTCACTGCGCAAGGTGGCGATCTCGGTCTGCAGCATCTTGTATTCCGACTCCTTGCGCGACAGGAACGCCTGGGTCAGGCGAAAACGCTGGGTCACGCCGGCGGGGGTGAGTACATAGAGGTAGCCCAGCTTGCTGTCGTTGCGCTGAAAGTTCTTGGCGATGACCCAGCCCTTGCCGAGCAGCGCCTTGAGAAGGTAGTGGGTCTTTCCCAGACTCACGCCCATGGCCCGGGACAGTTGGCGCTGCGAGTACTCGGGGTGCTGCTCCAGAACCCGCAGCAGTTCGAGGTGCGCAGAATGGTCTGCCGAGGGTGAGGAGGGCGCCTGGTTCACTGTGCGTTCAATCGTTGAACGCGCGATTCTACACAGGCGGGCGTGACCGTTTTGGCGGGTCGCACCGGCGCGACGCGTGAAGAAATGCCAATTCGAGCGTCAGGCCGCGGTGCGGATGCTGTCGAAGCTGGACCCCTGCGCATCCTTGGCCGACACGATTGGCGCCGTGTCGCCGTGCGGCCACTGGATCGCCAGTTCCGGATCGTCCCAGCGCAGGCACCGTTCGGCCTGCGGCGCGTAATAGTCGGTCGTCTTGTAGATGAAGTCGGCACTGGCACTCGTGACGAGGAAGCCATGCGCCATGCCCGCGGGCAACCACAGCTGGCGGTGGTTCTCGCCGCTCAACTCCACGCCAACCCAGCGGCCGAACGTGGGGCTGTCGCGCCGCAGGTCCACCGCCACGTCGAACACGCTGCCCTGCGTCACCCGCACCAGCTTGCCCTGCGCATGCGGCGCCACCTGGTAGTGCAGGCCGCGCAACACGCCATTGCGGGAGCGCGAGTGGTTGTCCTGGACAAAGGTCACCTCGTGGCCGATGGCGTCGTTCAACGCGCGCTGATTGAAGCTCTCCATGAAGAAGCCGCGCTCGTCGCCGAACACCTTGGGCTCCAAGATCAGCACGCCGGCGATTGCGGTGGGGGTGACTTTCATCAGTACACGCCCCCCTTGATCACCTGCATCAGGTACTGCCCGTAGCCGTTCTTCAGCATCGGCTGCGCCAGCGCCTGCAGCTGTTCGGCCGTGATCCAGCCGCTGCGGTAGGCAATTTCTTCGGGGCAGGCCACTTTCAGGCCCTGGCGCTTTTCGAGCGTGGCGATGAACTGGCCGGCTTCGAGCAGGCTGTCGTGGGTGCCGGTGTCCAGCCAGGCGTATCCGCGGCCCATGATCTCGACGTTGAGCTGGCCCTGGCTCAGGTAGCGCGCGTTCACGTCGGTGATCTCGAGCTCGCCGCGGGCCGAAGGCTTGATACCGGCGGCGATGTCGCAGACCTGTTCGTCGTAGAAGTAGAGGCCCGTCACCGCGTAGTTGCTCTTCGGTGCCTTGGGCTTTTCTTCGATGCTCAAGGCGCGCTTGTGGGCGTCGAACGCGACCACGCCGTAACGCTCGGGGTCGTGAACGTGGTACGCAAACACCGAGGCACCGGCGCTCCGGTGCCCGGCGGCGCCGAGCAGGCCCTGCAGGTCGTGGCCGTAGAAAATGTTGTCGCCCAGCACCAGGGCGCTGGGCCGGCCGCCGACAAATTGTTTGCCCAGGATGAAGGCCTGCGCCAACCCGTCCGGGCTGGGCTGCACGCAGTAGCTGATGTTCACGCCCCACTTGGCGCCGTCGCCCAGCAGCGCCTCGAAGCGCGGCGTGTCTTGCGGGGTGCTGATGAGCAGGATGTCGCGAATGCCGGCAAGCATCAGGGTGCTGAGCGGGTAGTACACCATCGGCTTGTCGTAGACCGGCAGCAACTGCTTGCTCATCGCCAAGGTAGCGGGGTGAAGCCGGGTGCCGGAGCCTCCGGCGAGGATGATGCCTTTGCGGGTTGTCGCGTTCATGGGGGTGGCGTCGGCTCGGGTCAGGTCAGTACTTCGGCCAGCATGCGGTCGACGCCGCTGTGCCAGGGTGGCAGCATCAAGCCGAAGGTGTCGCGCAGCTTGCGCGTGTCCAGGCGCGAGTTGCCTGGGCGCCGCGCCGGCGTGGGGAAGGCGCTGGTCGGCACCGGCACGATGGCCTCTGTCGCGACCTTGATGGCCTGGCCAGCAGCCCGCGCGTACGCGATCACGTGGCTGGCGTAGCCGTGCCAGCTGGTCTGGCCGCCGGCCACGGCGTGATAGGTGCCACTCAACTGCGGTTGGGCGCTGGCGGTGCGCAGCGCGTGCGCGGTCAGGTCGGCCAGCAGGTCGGCGCCAGTGGGCGCGCCGATCTGGTCGTCGATGACCGTCAGCCGATCGCGTTCGCGTGCTAGCTTGAGCATGGTCTTGGCAAAGTTGCCGCCGCGCGCGGCGTAGACCCAGCTGGTGCGAAAGATCAGGTGCCGGCAGCCGCTGGCGCGGATCGCCTGCTCACCTTCGAGCTTGGTCTGGCCGTACACGCTCAGCGGGCCGGTGGGCGAATCTTCTACCCACGGCAGGTTGCCGCTGCCGTCGAACACGTAGTCGGTGCTGTAGTGCATCAGCCAGGCGCCGCTGGCGGCCGCCTCGCGGGCCAGCACGCCCGGCGCCGTGGCGTTGATGGCGCGCGCCCGGGCGGGTTCGCTCTCGGCCTTGTCGACAGCGGTGTGCGCGGCGGCATTGACGATGATCTGCGGCGCCACTGCGCGCACGGTTGCGGCCAGCGATTCAGGCTTGGAGAAGTCGGCGCTCAGCGGCCCCGGGCTGTCGAAGTCCAGCGCCACCACCTCGCCCAGAGGGGCCAGCGCGCGCTGGAGCTCCCATCCCACCTGGCCATTCTTTCCGAGCAGCAGGATCTTCATGCGGGGTTCAGGCCGTGGCCCGGTCGTTGTACTGCGTGGCCACCCAGTCGCGGTAGGCACCCGACTGCACATGCGCCACCCAGTCGGCGTTGTCGAGGTACCAACGCACCGTCTTGCGTATGCCGGTCTCGAAGGTCTCGGCCGGTTTCCAGCCCAGTTCGCGTTCGATCTTGCGGGCGTCGATCGCGTAGCGGCGGTCGTGGCCGGGGCGGTCGGTCACATAGGTGATCAGCCGGGCGTGCGGGCCGGCGGCACTCGGCCGCATTTCGTCGAGCAGTGCGCAGACGGTCTTGACGATCTCGATGTTGGGCTTTTCGTTCCAGCCGCCCACGTTGTAGGTTTCGCCCACCCGCCCGCGTGCCAACACTTCGCGAATGGCGCTGCAGTGGTCTTTCACGTACAGCCAGTCGCGCACCTGCTGGCCATCGCCGTAGACCGGCAGCGGCTTGCCAGCCAGGGCGTTGACGATCATCAGCGGGATCAGCTTTTCGGGGAAGTGGTATGGGCCGTAATTGTTCGAACAGTTGGTGGTCACCACCGGCAGCCCGTAGGTGTGGTGCCAGGCGCGCACAAGGTGGTCGCTGGCGGCCTTGCTGGCTGAATAGGGGCTGTTGGGTTCGAACGGGTGGGTTTCGGTGAATGCCGGGTCGCCTGCGCCGAGCGAGCCGTAGACCTCGTCGGTGGAAACGTGGTGGAAGCGGAATGCCGCCTTGTCGGCCGCAGGCAGCGCTGCCCAGTGCGCGCGGGTGGCTTCGAGCAGGTTGAACGTGCCTTCGACGTTGGTCTTGATGAATGCGCCCGGCCCGTGAATGCTGCGGTCCACATGGCTTTCGGCGGCAAAGTGCAGCACGGCGCGCGGCCGGTGTTCGGCCAGCAGCCGGTCCAGCAGCGGGCGGTCGGCAATGTCGCCATGCACGAACACGTGCCGCGGGTTGCCGGCCAGCGAACTCAGGCTTTCCAGGTTGCCGGCGTAGGTGAGCGCGTCGAGGTTGAGCACTGGCTCGTCGGTGCCGGCCACCCAGTCCAGAACGAAATTTGCGCCGATGAAGCCGGCACCACCTGTGACGAGGATCATGAAGTCTTGCCCCGTGACGGGCCTGGGAAAACCCGCTGATTCTAGTGGCCGGAATTCGACGCATTCCCCGCCAGACGCGTAACGGCGATAATCAGTGGATGACCGAAACACAGACCGAAGCTCCGACCGAAGCAACGACCGAGACAGTGACCGAGCCACAGACCCGCGGCGAATCCACCCCTCTAGACGACGTCGAAGGTCACATTTCGGCTCCCGTTTCGCTGGAGTTTTCGAGCGTCGGCCTGGCCGAAAGCCTGCAACGTGCGGTGGCCGACCAAGGCTACACCACGATGACGCCGATCCAGGCCAAGGCGATTCCGATCGTGCTGGCCGGCCGCGACGTGATGGGCGCGGCCCAGACCGGCACCGGCAAGACGGCCGCGTTCTCGCTGCCGCTGCTGCACAAGATGCTGCGCCACGAGAACGCCAGCATGTCGCCCGCCCGCCACCCGGTGCGCGCGCTCGTGATTGCGCCCACGCGCGAACTGGCCGACCAGGTGGCCACCAACCTCAAGGGTTACGCGCAGCACTCGAAACTGCGTACTGCGGTGGTCTACGGTGGCATCGACATGAAGCCGCAGACGGCCGAGCTGAAGGCCGGCGTCGAAGTCCTGGTGGCCACGCCGGGGCGGTTGCTCGACCACATCGAGGCCAAGAACTGCGTGCTGAACCAGGTCGAGTACGTGGTGCTCGACGAAGCCGACCGCATGCTCGACATCGGCTTCCTGCCCGACCTGCAGCGCATCCTTAGCTACCTGCCCAAGACACGCCAGACCTTGCTGTTCTCGGCCACTTTCTCGCCCGAGATCAAGCGGCTGGCCGAGAGTTACTTGCAAGACCCGATCCTGGTCGAAGTGGCGCGCCCGAACGCGACCGCCACCAACGTGGAGCAGCGCTTCTTCAGCGTCGCCACCGACGACAAGCGCAGCGCCGTACTCAAGCTGCTGAAGGGCCGCGCCATCACGCAGGCGCTCATCTTCGTCAACTCCAAGCTGGGCTGCGCGCGACTGGCGCGATCGTTCGAGCGCGACGGACTGCGCACCAACGCGCTGCATGGCGACAAGTCGCAGGACGAGCGTTTGAAAGCGCTCGACGCGTTCAAACGCGGCGAGGTCGACGTGCTGGTCGCCACCGACGTGGCGGCGCGCGGGCTCGACATCGTGGACCTCCCGGCGGTCTTCAACTTCGACGTGCCGTTCAACGCCGAAGACTACGTGCACCGCATCGGCCGCACCGGCCGTGCCGGCGCGTCGGGCCTGGCCGTCACCTTGGTCTCGCGCGACGACGCGCGGCTGATCGGCGACATCGAAAAGCTGATCCGCAAGAAGATCGAGCTCGAGCCGCTTGAGCTGGAAGAAGAACGCCCGCGCCGCGCCTACAACGAGCGTGTGCGGCCTGAGGCTGACGACGAGCGCCCAGCGCGTGCGCCATCGGCAGTGCGCAGTGTGCCGCCGGCCGCTCCGCGCGTGTCCAGCGACCCATTCTTCGATCAGCCTTACGAGCCCGCCTCGGCAACCGCGCAACCGGCGTGGGAGAGCAAGGCCACCACGACGGCGCGCAGCTTCTCGCCCAACATCAAATCCAAGAAGAAGGTCGCGGCGCTGTTCGGCGCGCGCAAGGTGGAAGAAGTGACGCCCTGATGCCCTGATAGGAGCCCGGCCCGACGGATCAGCTGCCCAGCAGGGCAAAGACCGCGGGCACGTCTGCAGGCAGATCTGAAGGGCGGGCCTTCCAGGCCGCAACCGTGTCTGTGCGGGTGAATCCGCCAGCCAGGGTCAGCCCGCAACTCACAGACAGCCGTGTGCCCGGCTGCAGGTGCGCCAGCAAGGCGCCCAGCAAGGCTTCGTTGCGGTAGGGCGTTTCAATCATCAGTTGGGTTTGGCGCTCGCGGCGAGACAGGGCTTCGAGTTGTTTGATGCGCGCGGCCCGCTCGGCCGGCTCTACCGGCAGGTAGCCGACGAACGCAAAACTCTGCCCGTTCAACCCGCTCGCGGCCACGGCCAGCAATAAAGCACTGGCGCCCGGCAGCGCGACGACGCGGATTCCCAGGCCATGCGCCGCCTGAACGAGCGCGGCGCCCGGGTCGGCCACGGCAGGCAGACCGGCTTCCGAAATCAATCCCACGTCATGGCCCAACAACGCCGGAGCGAGCAAGGGCTGCAGCAACGGCCCCGCCCCATGCGAACCGCCCTTTTGCGGGCGCGGCAATTCAACGATTAACAGTGCCTGAAGCGGCGTCGACAAGGGAACCACCGCATCGACCCGCTTCAGAAATGCGCGCGTCGACTTGGCGCTCTCGGCCACCCAGTGGTTCAGCCGAGCGGCGGTGCGGATGACGCCCAGCGGCAGCAGTTCCTGCAGGTCCGGGAGTGGGGCCTGGGTCCCGAAGTCGAGCGTGTTCGGCACCAGGTACAGCGCCCCGGCGGGCTGGGCGGGCGTTGTGCTCACAGAGCGGGGTTGGCCAGCGGGTCGATGCCGGCCTGGCGAAGCAGTGCGCAGGTCTTGATCAGCGGCAGGCCCACGAGCGCTGTCGGGTCGTCGGACTCGATCGCGTCGAGCAGCGCGATGCCCAGGGTTTCCGACTTCGCACTGCCGGCGCAGTCGTAAGGTTGTTCGGCGTGCAGGTAGCGCTCTATTTCGGCGTCGGCCAGCACACGAAAACGCACCCGAACCGGCACCAGCGCCGCGCCGACGAAGCCCGTGCTTTCGCAGACGACTGCCACCGCAGTCTGGAACACCACGCTGCGCCCGCTCATGGCGCGTAACTGCTCGACGGCGCGCGCGTGGCTGCCGGGTTTGCCGATGGGCGCGCCGTCCAGGTCGGCCACCTGGTCGGATCCGATCACGACGGCGGCACGGTTCAGCACCGACACAGCTCGTGCCTTGGCCAGCGCCAGGCGTTGCGCGAGCGCCGCGGGCGTCTCGGCCGCGCGCGGGGTTTCGTCGACCTCTGGCGCGCGAACCGTGAACGGCAGCCTCAGCCGTGACAACAGCTCCTGGCGGTAGCGCGAGGTGGAGGCCAGGATCAGTGCGGGACCATTCGTCATGGCCCGGATTGTCACATCGTGCGTCGTACACTGCGCCCATGTCAGCACGTGTTTTAGACCCCCTTCGACTCGACGTGCAGGCGCTCGCTGGCGACGCGGGCGAGCTGGGCGGCGACTGGCCACTGCGCCTGTTCGAACGCCTGGCCGACATGCTGCACACCGAGGCCCCGCCAGTCGAGAGCGACGTGATTTCCTGGAGCGCTCGCGGCGAACAGCGCGCAGCGCGCGGTGCGCCGGCACAGAACTGGCTACACCTGCAGGCCCGCGCCAATTTGAAGCTCGAGTGCCAGCGCTGCTTGCAGCCGGTGCCCACCGACATTGCGCTTGACCGCTGGTTCCACTTCGTGCCCGGCGAAGACGCCGCCGCGCAGCTGGACGCCGACAGCGAGGACGACGTGCTTGCTCTCACGCGTGCGCTCGACCTGCGCGAACTGGTGGAAGACGAGTTGTTGCTGGCCTTGCCGCTGGTGCCGCGCCACCCGGTGTGCCCGGCGCCGCTGCTGGCCCCCGGCGGGGCGGCAGAACCGGAGCTCGATCCGGTCCATCCGTTCGCCGCGCTGGCGGCCCTCAAGCAAGGCGGTCCCCTGAACTAGCAGCGGGCGAGGCCATGGGGACAATCTCGCCGTACATGCTAGAATCACAGGTTTTCCGCCAGGTGGGAATCAAGGTGCTCGTCTCCTTGGGCAAGCTGGCAGCATTGGCTCTTCGCAGAGCGTCAGGACGCAGGGCAACAGGAGATAACCATGGCCGTTCAACAGAACAAGAAGTCCCCTTCCAAGCGCGGCATGCACCGCGCTCACAATGCCCTGAACACCCCGGGCACCGCCATCGAGCCGACCACCGGCGAAGCGCATCTGCGCCACCACATCAGCCCGAACGGTTTCTACCGCGGGCGCAAGGTGCTGAAGACGAAGGCCGACGCGTAAGCACACGCCGCCTGTCACCGCCGTCTCCGCCTTTGCGCGGCGACGCGTGCCGCGCCTGCGGCAGATGACCCATTGGCTGCCATGACCGAACCGTCTGCGTCATCCAAAGCGCCGCAGGCCGCCCCGCTCAGCGTGGTTCGGCTGTCTGTGGACTGCATGGGAGGCGACCACGGCCCGTCGGTCACGCTCCCCGCCTGCAAGGCCTTCCTGGCCGCGCACCCCGAAGCCGAACTGATGCTGGTCGGCCGCGCCAAGGCCCTGGCCCCGGCCGCTGCGTGGCCGCGCTGCACCATCGTCGAGGCCAACGAAGTGGTCGAGATGCACGACCCGCTCGAGGTGTCGCTGCGGCGCAAGAAAGACTCGTCGATGCGCATCGCCATCAGCCTGGTCAAGCCCGACGCGACCGGCGTGTCGGTTGCCCAGGCCTGCGTCTCAGCCGGCAACACCGGCGCGTTGATGGCCTTGTCGCGCTACGTGCTGAAAACGCTCGAAGGCATCGACCGCCCGGCCATCGCCTCGGTGATGCCCAACGAGCGCGATGGCTACACCACCGAGCTGGACCTGGGTGCCAACGTCGACTGCACGGCCGAGCATCTGCTGCAGTTCGCGGTGATGGGCAGCGCGCTGGTCTCGGCCGTCGAAGGCAAGCACAACCCCAGCGTCGGCTTGCTCAACATCGGCGAAGAGGCGATCAAAGGAAGCGAAGCAGTGCGCGAAGCGGCCACTCTGCTGCGTGCTGCTGCCGCCTGCGGGCAACTCAACTTCCACGGCAACGTGGAGGGCAACGACATTTTCAAGGGCACGACCGACCTCGTGGTGTGCGACGGCTTCGTCGGCAACGTGATGCTGAAGTCGGCTGAGGGCCTGGCGTCGATGCTGTCCAGCTTCATCAAGCAAGAATTCAAGCGCAACGTGTTCACCAAGCTGGCGGCCATCGTCGCGCTGCCGGTGCTGAACCACTTCAAGGCGCGCGTCGACTACCGCCGCTACAACGGCGCGGCGCTGCTCGGATTGCGCGGCCTGGTGTTCAAGAGCCACGGCTCGGCCGACGCGTTCGCTTTCGAGCAGGCGTTGAATCGGGCTTATGATGCGGCCCGAAACGGGTTGCTCGCCCGGGTCCACGACAAGATCCTGGAATCCCTGGCAGCCATTCCCGCCCCGGAGACAACTGCCGAACTTTCAACTGCGAGTCTGGCAGCCGATTCAACCCTGTCCGCATGAACGCTCACCCGAGATGAAGGGCTTCTCGCGCATCACCGGCACCGGCAGTTGCCTGCCGCCCAACCGCGTGAGCAACGAGGCGCTGGCGGCCCGATTGGCGCTGGACGGCGTAGAGACCTCGGACGCCTGGATCGTCGAGCGCACCGGCATTCGCGCGCGCCACTTTGCGGCGCCCGATGTGGTGTGCAGCGACCTGGCGCTCATTGCTGCGCGGGCGGCCCTGGAGGCTGCCGACTGTGACGTGACCAGCATTGACCTGATCATCGTGGCAACTTCGACGCCGGACATGATCTTCCCGTCCACCGCATGCATCCTGCAGAACAAGCTCGGCGTGCACGGCTGCGCCGCGTTCGACATCCAGGCGGTTTGTTCGGGTTTTGTTTACGCGCTCACGGTGGCCGATTCGATGATCCGAACTGGCGCTGCAGCGAAGGCGCTGGTGATCGGCTCCGAGGTGTTCTCGCGCATCCTCGACTTCAAGGACCGCACCACCTGCGTGCTGTTCGGTGACGGCGCCGGAGCCGTGGTGCTCGAAGCCAGCGATCAGCCGGGCATTCTGGCCAGCGAACTGCGGGCCGATGGCCGCTACGCCAACATCCTGTGTACCCCGGGCACCGTGGCCGGCGGCAAGGTGATGGGGCATCCGCTGCTCAGGATGGACGGCCCGGCGGTCTTCAAGCTCGCCGTCGGCGTGCTCGAAGACGCGGCGCGCTCAGTGCTGGCCAAGGCCGGCCGAACCGAAGCCGACATCGACTGGCTGATCCCGCACCAGGCCAACATTCGCATCATGCAAAGCACGGCCCGCAAGCTCAAGCTGGCGCCGGAGCGGCTGGTCGTCACCGTCGACGAGCACGGCAATACGTCGGCAGCGTCGATTCCGCTCGCGCTCGACGAATCGGTGCGCAGCGGCAAGGTCAAGGCTGGTGACACCGTGCTGCTCGAAGGGGTGGGCGGCGGGTTTACCTGGGGCGCGGTGCTGCTCGACTTCTGACCCCGATCAGACCCTTGACTCAAAAACAGCGGCGATGACCGACTTCGCATTCGTGTTTCCTGGCCAGGGCTCGCAGGCCGTGGGCATGCTGGACGCCTGGGGCGACAACGCCGCCGTGCGCCAGACGCTGGCTGAAGCGTCCGACGCGCTGGGCGAAGACGTGGATCGCCTGATCCGCGAGGGCCCCAAGGAACAACTCGACCTGACCACCAACACCCAGCCGGTGATGCTGACGGCAGGCGTCGCCTGCTACCGGGCCTGGCTCGCGCATACCGGGCGCACGCCTTCGCTGGTGGCCGGGCACTCGCTCGGTGAATACACGGCGCTGGTCGCCGCTGGCGCGCTGACATTGAAGGACGCGCTGCCGCTGGTGCGCTTTCGCGCCCAGGCCATGCAGGACGCCGTGCCGGTGGGCGTGGGCGCAATGGCGGCGATCCTGGGCCTGGACGCCGACGTGGTGCGCCAAGGCTGCGCCGAAGCAGCCGAGGCCACCGGTGAAGCCGTGGCTGCCGCCAACTTCAATGACCCGAAACAAACCGTGATCGCCGGCACCCAGGCCGGTGTCGACAAGGCCTGCGAGCTGCTCAAGGCCAAGGGTGCCAAGCGCACCTTGCCGCTGGCGGTGTCGGCGCCGTTCCATTCGAGTTTGATGAAACCGGCCGCCGAACGCCTGAAGGAAAAGCTCGCCTCGACGCACTTTGCCGCGCCGCAGATCCCGGTGCTGAACAACATCGACGTGGCAGTGCAGACCGATGCCGTGGCGATCCGCGATGCGCTATATCGCCAAGCTTTCGGCCCGGTGCGCTGGGTCGAGGTGGTGTTGGCGATTCGCGCCCGCGGTCTGAGCCACATCATCGAATGCGGTCCCGGCAAGACATTGGCGGGCATGGTCAAACGCATCGACCCGCAGGCGGTGTCGGGCAATGTGCTCGACCCAAGCACGCTGAGCAGCGTGCAGGAGTTGCTGGCATGAGCACAGGCTTGGCTGGCCAGGTGGCGCTGGTGACCGGTGCGTCGCGCGGTATCGGCCGCGCGATTGCGCTGGCTCTGGCGGAGCAAGGCGCGCGCGTGGTCGGCACGGCAACCAGCGCCGCCGGCGCGCAAGGTATCGGCGAGGCGCTGGCTGCATTCCCTGGCAGCCGGGGCGTCTGCCTGGACGTCAACGATGGCCCCGGCATCGAAGCCGCGGTCGAATCCATCGTCAAGGAATTCGGCGCGCTGCACGTGCTAGTCAACAACGCCGGAATCACGCGCGACATGCTGTCGATGCGCATGAAAGACGACGACTGGGACGCCGTGCTCGACACCAACCTGAAGGCCGTGTTCCGCGTCAGCCGTGCCGTCACTCGGCCGATGATGAAACAGCGCCACGGCCGCATCATCAACATCACCTCCGTAGTGGGCGCCAGCGGCAATGCCGGCCAAGCCAACTACGCCGCGGCCAAGGCGGGCGTAGCCGGCCTCACGCGCTCGCTGGCGCGCGAACTGGGCAGCCGTGGCATCACGGTGAATTGCGTCGCGCCGGGGTTCATCGAGACCGACATGACCAAGTCGCTGTCAGAGGCGCAGACCGCGACGCTGATGGCGCAAATCCCGCTCGGCCGGCTCGGCCAGGCCAGCGAGATCGCGCATGCGGTTGCGTTCCTGGCCTCGGCCGGCGCTGGCTACATCACCGGCACCGAACTGCATGTCAACGGCGGCATGTTCATGAATTGAGCCGATTGCCGCAAGCCTTAGAATCCCGCGCTGTTACCTACAAACACTCCTGGAGGAGTCATGAGCGATATCGAAGCACGTGTCAAGAAAATCATCGCCGAACAACTCGGCGTGCCCGAGGCTGACGTCGTCAGCGCGAAGGCTTTCGTCGCCGACCTCGGCGCCGATTCCCTTGACACCGTGGAACTGGTGATGGCCCTCGAAGACGAGTTCGGCATCGAGATTCCCGACGAAGAGGCCGAGAAGATCACGACCGTGCAGTTGGCCATCGACTACGCCGTCAAGCACCAGAAGGCCGCCTGAAGGTCTGAGGCTTGCGCATGAGCCGCCGTCGCGTCGTCGTCACTGGCTTGGGGCTGATCAGCCCGGTCGGCAACACCGTGGCCGAAGCGTGGGCCAATGTGGTGGCGGGGCGCTCGGGCATTGCCAACATCACCAAGTTCGACGCGTCGAGCTTTGCGTGCAAGTTTGCCGGTGAGGTGAAGGGCTTCAAGGTGGAGGATTATTTCCCCGCCAAAGACGCCCGCCACATGGACACCTTCATCCATTACGGTCTGGCGGCGTCCATCCAGGCGGTGCGCGACGCCGGCCTGCCCACCAACGACGCGTTGAGTGAAGAGCAAGCCGAGCGCATCGGTTGCCTGGTCGGCTCCGGCATCGGCGGGCTGCCGCTGATCGAAGAGACCCACGCCGAGTTCGTGTCGCGCGGCGCGCGGCGCATCTCGCCATTCTTCGTGCCGGCGTCGATCATCAACATGATTTCGGGCCATGTGTCGATCACGTTCGGCTTCCAGGGCCCGAACCTGGCCATCGTCACCGCCTGCACTACCGGGCTGCACTGCATTGGGCAGGCGGGCAGGATGATCGAATACGGCGACGCCGACGTGATGGTGGCCGGCGGCGCCGAGTCGTGCGTGTCGCCACTGGGGATCGGCGGCTTTGCGGCGGCGCGCGCACTGTCCACCCGCAACGACGACCCGCAGACCGCCTCGCGCCCCTGGGACAAGGACCGCGACGGCTTCGTGCTCGGCGAAGGCGCCGGCGTGATGGTGCTCGAAGCCTACGAACACGCCAAGGCCCGCGGCGCGAAGATCTACGCCGAGCTCACCGGCTTCGGCATGGGCGCCGATGCGTACCACATGACCGCGCCCAATGTCGACGGCCCCAAACGTTCGATGAAGGCCGCCTTGCGCAACGCCGGCATCAACGCCGACCAGGTGCAATACCTCAATGCCCATGGCACCTCTACGCCGCTGGGCGACGTGAACGAGACCAACGCCATCAAGCTGGCCTTCGGCGATCACTCGCGGCGTGTGGTCGTCAATTCCACCAAGTCGATGACGGGTCATTTGCTCGGCGGAGCCGGCGGCATCGAATCGGTGTTTACCGCGCTGGCGGTACACCACCAGGTGTCGCCACCCACCACCAACATCTTCAACCAGGATCCTGCCTGCGATCTGGACTACTGCGCCAACACCGCGCGCGACATGAAGATCGACTGCGCCGTAAAGAACAACTTCGGCTTTGGTGGTACCAACGGCACGTTGGTGTTCAAGCGCATTTGACGCCGCACTGTTCCAGCGCCGATGCGCGCGATTGCCGCCTGTCAATTCACTCTGAGTCGGTTCGAGGTGTGGCGCCGCGCGGTCGCGGTGTTCGCCGGCGCTGTGGTGCTGGCCTTGCTGCTGTGGTTTGTCGGCCAGCCGGTGGCGCCGCCTTGGTTCATGGCGGTGGCGCTCGGGCTGGTTGCAATGGCGGCGCTGGTCCTGGCGGCGTCGCTGCTGCGCACCCGGCCGGTCAGCCTGCGCTGGGATGGGCGCGAGTGGCATGTCTGCCCGGCCGAATCAGCAAGGCAAGCGCCGGCAGAGCACGAACAAGCCGGTTCGCTGATGGTGGCGCTCGATCTGGGGACCTGGATGCTGCTGCAGTTTGTGCCTCACGTCAGCGGGCAAGGCTCGCGCGCAACCTGGCTGCCGGTGCAGCGCAGTGGGCTGGAGCCGCAATGGCACACCCTGCGCTGTGCGGTATATTCCCCGCGGCCTGCCCCTGATGCGGCACAAGACCCGGGCGCTGCGGCCGACCTCTGAATGAATGCTCCGGATGCCGATGCACCGCTGATCGAGCGGGTAAAACAAGGCGACGTCAAGGCGTTCGAGATGCTGGTGGTGAAGTACCAGCGCCGCATTGAAAGGTTGATCGGACGCATGGTGCGCGATGTGGATCTGGTGCCTGACATTGCACAGGAAACCTTCATTCGGGCCTACCGTGCCATCCCCCGGTTCAGGGGGGAAAGTGCCTTCTACACCTGGCTCTATCGCATCGCCGTCAACACCGCCAAGAAGGCGCTGATGGAGCTCAAACGCGATCCGACTGTATCGGAATCGGCGCTCGCCTCACGCGACGACGACGACGAAACTTCCCGGGTAGAGAATGAACTAACCGACGGCGAGACGCCCGACGCGGTGCTGGCGAGCAAACAAATCGCTGCCGCGGTGAACTCGGCCATTGAATCCTTGTCTGAAGACCTTCGCCAGGCGATCACGCTGCGCGAAATCGAAGGTCTCAGCTACGAAGAAATCGCCGAGTTGATGAACTGCCCGATCGGCACGGTGCGTTCGCGCATCTTCCGTGCGCGTGAGGCCATAGCAACGCGGCTGCGCCCGCTGGTGGATGCGCGCGAGGGCGAGCGGTGGTAGGCACGCTGAGTGCGGTCGTGAATCATGGGTCAGCCGGGACGGGTGTGGAGTGAAACATGTCAACAGGGTTTGAAACGCAAACGACGCAGGCTGAAGAGTTGTCGGCGCTGGTCGATGGTGAACTTCATGCAGGTGCAGTGGCCGGTGCGTGCGCGCGCTGGCGCAGCGATGCGGCGTCGCGCGCCACCTGGCATGCCTACCAGCTGATCGGCGACGTGCTGCGTTCGGAAGATCTGGCCTCCGACGCATCCCGCGACGCCGCCTTCCTGACCTCACTGCGTGGCCGCCTGGCTGCCGAACCCGTCGTGCTTGCCCCGCAGCGCGCCGCCGATCAGGGCGAAGCCGCATCAGTGTCCGCATCCTTCGGCGGTGCCGCGCGCCGTCGGCGTTGGACCTGGGCGGCGCCGGCGGCGGTGGCTGCCGGTTTCGTGGCCGTGGCGGGAGTGTTGGTGGTCATGCGCAGCCCGGGCACGCTGCCGGCACCGGTGGGCACTGAGCTGGCCGGCGCGCCGTCGTCCCCGCAGGGCATCGTTTCGCCGCAGGGCGTTGCGGTGACGGCTGCGCCCGCCGCAGAGCCGGAGTCGCTCGTCGCCACCGGCCAGGTGATACGCGACGCCGGCCTGGACCGCTACCTCGCGGCCCACAAGCACTTTGCCGGTAGCGCAGCGTTGGGGGTTCCGTCGGCATTTCTGCGCAGTGCCACCGTGGATGCTGCCGGCCGCTGAGATCTTGAACCCCGCCATCTTGATTCCCGCCTTGATGCTGCATCGCCCGTTGTCCGCGCTGACCTTGGTTTGCGCGGTGTTCACGTGGTCGTCCGGCGCACAGGCGCAGGCCAGTGCCCCGGAAGCGTCGGCGTCGCCTCTTCAAGTCAGAGCCTGGTTGACGCGCATTCATGAAGCCGCGAACTCGCGCAATTTCCAAGGCACCTTCGTCGTCAGCGGCGGGGGTGCGGTGGCAAGCGCGCGGATCGCCCATTTCTGCGAGGGCAAGAATCAGTTCGAGCACATCGAGTCGCTCGACGGGCAGGCCCGCCACGTGCTGCGCCACAACGACGTGGTGCAGACCGTCTGGCCCGGCAAGCGAGTGGCGCTGGTCGAGCAGCGCGACATGCTGGCCTCGTTCCCGGCACTGTTTCAGGCCGGCGACGACCGCATCACTGAGTTCTACGACGTTTTCAAGCAAGAGGCCGATCGCGTCGCCGGGCACGAAGCCCATGTGCTGTGGGTGCGCCCCAAAGATGCGCATCGGTATGGTTATCGCCTTTGGGCCGACAAGGCGTCGGGCCTGCTGTTGCGTGCCGATGTGCTGGGCGAGCGCAGCGAGGTGCTGGAGACCTCGGCGTTCTCCGACGTGGCCATCGGGGTCAAGCCCCAGCCCGAGCTCGTTCTGCACGCGATGAAAAAACTCGAGGGCTATCGGGTCGTGCGGCCGGTACTGACCGCCACCAGCCTCGACGCCGAAGGGTGGACGATGCGTGAGGGGGTGCCCGGGTTTCGTCAGGTCAGCTGCGTGAAGCGGCCGCTGGACGGTGGCTCGGCGGTCAAGGACGACCCTGCCAGCCCGGTGCTGCAGACCATCTACTCCGACGGGTTGACGCATGTGTCGGTGTTCATCGAGCCTTTCAATCCGAGCCGACACACCCGTGCGCTGCACGCGTTCGTGGGCGCGACGCAAACTTTGATGAGACGCCAGGGTGACTGGTGGGTCACGGTGGTGGGCGACGTGCCGCCCGCGACCTTGCGCATGTTCGCGGGTGGCCTGGAGCGCAGGAAATAGCGCGTTCAATGGGCCCGGATTGCCCGGCTCGGGAAGCGTGAACGTCGCGTTGAATTCAGACAGGGTGGAAGTTTCATGGACATTCGAATGCATATCAATTCTTCCGGCGCTATCTCTTCGGGCCGCGTTCCGCTGCAACGGCTGTGGTTTGCCGCGCTGGCCCTCGGCGTGGCCGTCGGCGCTGCACTGGTGCCGCTGCCGGCCCGAGCGCAGGCCTTGCCCGACTTCACCGACCTGGTCGAGAAGGTCGGCCCGGCGGTGGTCAACATTCGCACCACCGAGCGGGTTCGTGCCGGTGCGCGCGGCGGCGCGACGCCGGAGATGGACGAAGACATGCTGGAGTTCTTCCGCCGCTTCGGGCTGCCGATCCCGAACCAGCCTTCGCCGCGCACGCCCCGATCGGCCCCCGATGGCGAACCCCAGCAGCGCGGCGTTGGCTCAGGCTTCGTGCTCAGCGGTGATGGCTACGTCATGACCAACGCCCACGTGGTGGAAGGTGCCGACGAAGTCTTCGTGACCCTCACCGACAAGCGCGAGTTCAAGGCCAAGGTCATCGGCGCCGACAAACGCTCTGACGTGGCGCTGGTCAAGATCGAGGCCACCGGCCTGACGGCGGTTCGGATCGGCGACGTGAGTCGCTTGAAGGTGGGTGAGTGGGTCATCGCGATCGGCTCGCCGTTCGGGCTGGAAAATACGGTCACCGCCGGCATCGTCAGCGCCAAGTCGCGCGACACCGGCGAATTCCTGCCGCTGATCCAGACCGACGTGGCGATCAACCCCGGCAACTCCGGCGGCCCGCTGATCAACATGCGCGGCGAGGTGGTGGGCATCAACTCGCAGATCTACAGCCGCTCGGGCGGTTACCAGGGCATTTCATTCGCCATCCCGATCGACGAGGCGCGCAGCGTCTCCGAGCAATTGCGCACCAGTGGGCGGGTGGTGCGCGGGCGCATCGCCGTGGCGATCGACCAGGTCACCAAGGAAGTGGCCGAGTCGATCGGCCTGGGCAAGCCCATGGGCGCGCTGGTGCGCAGCGTGGTGCCGGGCGGGCCGGCCGAGAAGGCGGGTGTCGAGGCGGGTGACATCATCACCAAGTTCGATGGCCGCGTGATCGAGAAATCCGGCGACCTGCCGCGCATCGTCGGCGGGGTGAAACCGGGAACCAAGGCCACCTTGCAGGTCTTCCGGCGCGGCGCCTATCGCGACCTGAGCGTCACGGTGGCTGAAGTCGAGGCCGAAGTGGCCAAGCGCAGCACCGAGCGCGAAGTGAAACCGCAGCCGAGCGTGGAGACGCTGGGCATTGCGGTGGCCGACCTGACCGACGCGCAGAAGCGCGAGTTGAAGGTCAAGAACGGCGTGCGCGTCGAGACGGTCGACGGTGCTGCCGCACGGGCCGGCCTGCGCGAGGGCGACGTGATCCTGTCGATCGACAACGTGGAAATCACCGGCGCGAAGCAGTTCGAGTCCGTCGTGACCAAACTCGACAAGTCGCGCAGTGTGACGGCGCTGGTGCGGCGCGGCGAGAACGTCAATTTCCTCATCATCAAGCCGGTTCGCTGAGGCTTGTTGGTGCCGGTGTGCCGGCTGTGGACTCAACCGAGTTAGCTGCCGGGTCTTTCCACCAAGTGAGAGTTGCAAGTTCAGGCCTACCCTTGAACTAGGGTTTACGAGCATTTCCTGGAGAACCTCGGCGCCCGAATGTGTGTACTCACCTGATGAGACGCGAGTCGATTCTGGTTATGGGAAGGTACAATGCGCGCCGATGAAGGGTCGTTTTGATCGGTTTTCACAACGAAATTGACGTCTCGAATCTGTCCCCAGGTGGCCCACAACACTTTGTGGACAAGGTGTTTATAAGTTTCCGTGTTGGCAGCCTGCAACGACGAGAAATCAAGCAACGGCGCGGTTTTCAGCGGGGTCCTTGTGGCTACAATGAAGGCCCAACAAGCAGTTGCCATACGTTTTGTTGGAAGGCACGTCGATCACTCGGCGTGCCTTTTTTTTGTCTCCGGCCGGGCTTCCGGCCCTTCACATCGCGACGCGATTGAGAGCCTCCAACGCAACGGCTTCGCCGTTGTGACTTCTCAGAGAGGCGTACGCATCAAAAGTCATGGACCACATCCGCAACTTCTCCATCATTGCCCACATCGACCACGGCAAATCGACCCTGGCCGACCGCTTGATTCAGCGCTGCGGCGGTTTGAGCGATCGCGAGATGGAAGCGCAGGTACTCGACTCGATGGACATCGAGCGCGAGCGCGGCATCACGATCAAGGCGCAGACGGCGGCGCTGGAATACAAGGCGCGCGACGGCAAGACCTACAACCTGAACCTGATCGACACGCCCGGCCATGTCGACTTCTCTTATGAAGTGAGCCGCTCGCTGTCGGCCTGCGAAGGCGCGCTGCTGGTGGTCGACGCCAGCCAGGGCGTCGAAGCCCAGACGGTGGCCAACTGCTACACCGCACTCGACCTGGGCGTCGAAGTGGTGCCGGTGCTCAACAAGATGGACCTGCCGCAGGCCGACCCGGACCGCGCCAAGGAAGAAATCGAGGACGTGATCGGCATCGACGCCGACCACGCGATCCCGTGCAGTGCCAAGACCGGCGAGGGCATCGACGACATTCTGGAAGCCGTGATCACCCGCATGCCCGCACCGCGCGGCAAGCTCGAGGCGCCGCTGCGCGCGATGATCATCGACTCGTGGTTCGACAACTACGTCGGCGTGGTGATGCTGGTGCGCGTGGTCGACGGCACCCTCAAGCGCGGCGAACGCATTCGCATGATGGCCAGTGACGCCTGCTACGGCGCGGAACAGCTGGGAGTGTTCACGCCCAAGTCGCTGCCGCGCGAGCAACTCAACGCGGGTGAGGTCGGTTTCATCATCGCCGGCATCCGGGAGCTGCAGGCCGCCAAGGTCGGCGACACCGTCACGCTGGAAAAGAAGCTGCCCAACAACCTGGGCGTGGCCACCGAGCCGCTGCCGGGCTTCAAGGAAATCCAGCCGCAGGTGTTTGCGGGGCTGTACCCGTCGGAGGCGAGCGAGTACGAGGGCCTGCGCGACGCGCTCGAAAAGCTCAAGCTGAACGACTCCTCGCTGCGCTACGAGCCCGAAGTCAGCCAGGCGCTGGGGTTCGGCTTTCGCTGCGGCTTTCTCGGCCTGCTGCACATGGAGATCGTGCAGGAGCGGCTGGAGCGCGAGTTCGACCAGGACCTGATCACCACCGCGCCGTCGGTCGTGTACCAGGTCGAACTGGGCGACAAGACGGTGATCGAGATCGAGAACCCGTCGAAGATGCCCGACCTGGGCCGCATCAACGAGATCCGCGAGCCCATCGTCACCGTGCACCTGTACATGCCGCAGGACTACGTGGGCCCGGTGATGACCTTGGCCAACCTGAAGCGCGGCAACCAGATCAACATGGCCTACCACGGCCGCCAGGTGATGCTCACCTACGAGATGCCGCTGGCCGAGATCGTGCTGGACTTCTTCGACAAGCTCAAGAGCGTGTCGCGCGGTTATGCGTCGATGGACTACGAGTTCAAGGAATACCGCGCCGCCGACGTCGTGAAGGTCGACATCCTGCTCAACGGCGACCGGGTCGATGCGCTGTCGATCATCGTGCACCGCGTGCAGAGCCAGTTCCGCGGCAGGGCGGTGGTGGCCAAGATGCGCGAGATCATTTCGCGCCAGCAATACGACGTGGCGATACAGGCCGCCATCGGGGCCAACATCATTGCGCGTGAGACAATCAAAGCGCTGCGCAAGAACGTGATTGCCAAGTGTTATGGCGGCGATGTTTCGCGCAAGCGCAAGCTTCTCGACAAACAAAAGGCCGGCAAGAAACGCATGAAGCAGATCGGATCCGTCGAGGTTCCGCAGGAAGCGTTCCTGGCCATCCTGCAAGTGGACGATTGATGGGTTCTCTGACAGCGTTGCTATATGGTGGACTCCTGGTCTATCTGGGGGGTTGGTATCTGGGGCACTGGACTGGCAACTTCTCATTGTTGTTGTTCGTGCTGACGCTCGTGACGCTGGCCTACTGGCTGGCCGAGCGCTTCCACTTTGCGCCGCGGCGCGCGCAGGCAGCCAGCACGCTCGAACAGCAGGACGTTTCGCGCCGCCAGCAACTGGCCGACAAGGGCATCGCCAAGGTCGACGGCAACATTGCCCAGGCCCGCGAACAACTGCTGATGCAACCCTGGTGGCTCGACTGGACCGCAGGCTTGTTCCCGGTGATCCTGGCCGTGTTCCTGCTGCGATCGTTCCTGTTCGAGCCGTTCAAGATTCCCAGCGGCTCGATGATCCCGACCCTGCTGGTGGGCGACCTGATCCTGGTGAACAAATTCCACTACGGGGTGCGGCTGCCGGTGATCAACAAGAAGATCATCGCCAACAACGACCCGCGGCGCGGCGATGTGATGGTGTTCCGCTACCCCAAGGACACCAGCATCGACTACATCAAGCGCGTGGTCGGCTTGCCGGGCGACGAGGTCTCGTTCCGGGCCCAGCAGCTCTACATCAACGGCACGGCGGTTCCCATGGAACAGAAGCCGCCGCCGGGCTTCTACGACGAAGAATCGCGCCGCTACTTTGCCGAGTTCAAGGAGAAGTTCGGCGACACCGAACACGGCATCCTGGTCAATCCGCAGAGCCAGCCGTACTATGGGCCGGACGACCGCATCGCGTTTCCCTTTCGCGAGAACTGCCGATACAGTGCCGAGGGCGTCACCTGCAAGGTGCCCGCCGGCCACTACTTCATGATGGGCGACAACCGGGATAACTCGCAAGATTCACGTTTCTGGGGCTTTGTACCGGACCAGAACATCGTTGGCAGGGCATTCTTCGTGTGGATGAATTTCGGCAACTTCAAGCGCATCGGCCCTTTCAATTGAATGCCGCCTGCACGCTTTTGGACCAGCAGATCACAGGAGCCAGCATGACCGCCCAGCTTCACGCCCCCCGCCTCCAACGCGGCATCACCATGTTCGGCCTGATGTTCTGGGCCATCATCATCGGCGTCGCAGCGCTGGTGGGCATGCGCGTGGTGCCCACGGCGGTGGAGTACTACACGATCATGAAGGCCATCCACAAGATCACCGCCGAGGAGCCGAGTACCGTGCCGCAGGTGCGCGCTGCCTTCGAACGGACCAGGGCCATCGACCTGATCACGTCGATCTCGGGCAAGGACCTGGACATCACGAAGGACAACGAGAAGCTCGTCATCAGCTTCGCCTACAACAGCGAAATCGAGCTGGTCAAGCCGGTTTACCTGGTCATCAAGTACGAGGGCCGCTCCAAGGGCGGCCGCACGTACTGACACCGGCGCACTGGGCCCCCGAGCACATGGACAGCCGCTTCGAAGCCCTTCAGCAGCGCACCGGGCATCGGTTTGCCGACGCTGGCCTGCTGACCCAGGCGCTCACCCACCGCAGTTTCGGCACCGACCACAACGAGCGGCTCGAGTTCCTGGGCGACGCGGTGCTGAGCCTGGCGGTGTCGAGCCTGCTGTTCGAACATTTCGCCGGCTCCGATGAAGGTGACCTGACGCGCGTTCGCGCCCATCTGGTGCGCGAAGACAGCCTGCACCGCATGGCCGTGCAGCTCGACCTGCCCGAGGTGCTGCGGCTGAGCGAGGGCGAAGCGCGTGGTGGCGGCGCCCAGCGTCCGTCGATCCTGGCCGACGCGCTCGAAGCGCTGATCGGCGCGACCTTCCTGGACGGCGGCTTCGACGCCGCGCGCGGCCTGGTGCAGCGCCTGTTCGGCGAGGTGATTGCCACCACCGACATGGGCAGCTGGAGCAAGGACGCCAAGACCGAGCTGCAGGAATGGCTGCAGGCACGCCGCCTGGCGGTGCCGGTGTACAGCATCCGCGCCACCCGCGGGCAGGCGCACGCGCAGACTTTCGAAGTCGAGTGTTCGGTGCCGGCGCTGGGGCTGGTCGAGTCGGGCGAAGGCCGCTCGCGCCGAGTCGCCGAACAAGAGGCCGCGCGTCGCATGCTTGATGCGCTCAATGCCAGCGACAAGCCTGGCAGCCCGCTTCGGTCCTGATCGTCGCAATCTGAATGGACGACAACCCCGCCGCCGCGGCGCCTCCCGAGCCCCCCCCCAGCAGCACCCAGCGCTGCGGCCTGGTGGCCATCGTCGGCCGCCCCAACGTCGGCAAGTCCACCTTGCTGAACGCGCTGGTGGGGCAGAAGGTCAGCATCACCTCGGCCAAGGCGCAGACCACGCGGCACCGCATCACCGGCATCCGCTCGGTCGATGAAGCCCAGTTCGTGTTCGTCGACACGCCCGGCTTCCAGACCCAACACGCCGCCGCCTTGAACCGCACCCTCAACCGCACCGTGCACAGCGTGCTGGGCGACGTTGACGTGGTGCTGTTTGTCGTCGAGGCCGGCCGCTTCGGCCTGGATGACGCCAAAGTGCTGGCGCTGATGCCGGCCCACAAGCCGGTGCTGCTGATCGCCAACAAGCTTGACACCGTGGTGCGCCGCGCCGACCTGGCGCCCTGGCTCCAGGCCATGCAGCAGCGCCACGCGTTCGCGCAGTTCGTGCCGTTGTCGGCCAAAAAGGAGCGCGACGTGCAGCGCCTGCTGGGCATCGTCAAACCCTATCTGCCCGAGCAGACCTGGCTCTATGACGAAGATGCGCTGACCGACCGCAGCGACCGCTTTCTGGCCAGCGAGATGATCCGCGAGAAGCTGTTCCGCCTGACCGGCGACGAACTGCCCTACACCTCCACCGTCGTGATCGACAAGTACGAAGAAGAAGGCAACCTGCGCCGCATCGCGGCCAGCATCGTCGTCGAACGCGAGGCCCACAAGGGCATGATCATCGGCGGCGGGGGCGAGCGCCTCAAGCGCATCGGCTCCGAGGCTCGCCAGGAGCTTGAATCGCTGCTGGGTGCCAAGGTCTACCTCGAACTCTGGGTCAAGGTCAGGTCGGGCTGGGCCGCCGACGAGGAACACCTGCGCAGCTACGGCTACGACTGATGGGCCCGCCCCCGAGGCGGCTCTCGGCCGCGCTCAACGCGTATGTGCTGCACCGCTACGACTGGAGCGAGTCGAGCCTGATCCTCGACGTGTTCACGCGCGAGCAAGGCCGGCTGGCGGTGGCGGCCAAGGGCGCCAAGCGGCCGTATTCGCAACTGCGCTCCGTGCTGTTGCCGTTCCAGCGCATCCACGTGTCGCTCGGGCGCCTGCCGGCGGGCGAGGGTGCCGGCGAGGTGCAGACCTTGCGCAGCGCCGAGTGGGCCGGCGGCGCGGCCATGTTGACCGGCGCGGCGCTGTTCAGCGGCTTCTACCTGAACGAGTTGCTGATGAAGCTGCTCGCCCGGCACGACCCGCACCTGGCCTTGTTCGACGCCTATGCCCAAACGCTGCCCGCGCTGGCCGCCGCCGACGATACGCAGGTCGAAGCTGCGCTGCGGGCTTTCGAGCTGACCTTGCTGAAGGAAATCGGCCTGCTACCCGACCTGAGCCAAGTCACCCTGACGCAGCAGCCGGTGCAGCCCGACCAGCGTTATGCGCTGCGGCCCGAAGCCGGCGTGGCCACGCCGCGCACCGGTGATGCCGATCTGAGCGGCACCTCTTTGAGTGGAGCGGCTCTTACCGGCCTGCAGGCTGCACTGGATCACGGTAGCCTGGCTGCGCTGCAATACGCCTGCGCCGGTGTTCTGCCGGCGCTGAAGGCGCAGCTGCGCGTCCTGCTTCACTATCATCTGGGCGGCGCCACCTTGCGCACCCGGCAGGTCATGCTCGACCTGCAAAGCCTCGAACGCCCTGCTTCATCTCTGTAGAGGACCGGCCCATGAACCCACTCGTCGGCAGCGGAGCCGATGCGCGCCACGCCGCCACCGCGCTGTCAGTCAACCTCAACCGCGTGGCGCTGCTGCGCAACTCGCGCCCGCTCGGCATTCCCAGCGTCACGCGTGCCGCGACCTGGGTGCTCGAAGCCGGCGCCCACGGCATCACCGTGCACCCGCGTCCCGACGAGCGCCACATCCGTGCGAGCGACGTGCACGAGCTGGCCGAGCTGCTGAAGGCCTGGCCGCAGGCCGAGTTCAACATCGAAGGCAACCCGTTCCACAACCTGATGCCGTTCGTTCGCGCCCTGCGCCCGCAGCAAGTAACCTTCGTGCCCGACAGCGCCGAGCAAGCCACGTCCGACCACGGTTGGCAGTTCCCGCAAGACGCCGCGAGCCTGTCTCCGTTGATCGCGGAAGCCAAGGACCTGGGCGTCCGGGTGAGCCTGTTCATGGACCCGTTGCCGCAGGCCATGCGTGCGGTGCGCGAACTCGGCGCCGACCGGGTCGAGCTCTACACCGAGAGTTATGCGCGCGCGCACGGCACGGCGCAGCAGGCGGCGGTGCTGGCCGGCTTTACCGCGGCTGCGCAGGCGGCGCTGCAGGAAGGCCTGCAACTCAACGCCGGCCACGACCTGAACCGCGCCAACCTCACAGATTTCCTGCGCGCCGTGCCGGGCGTGCAGGAGGTGTCGATCGGCCACGCGCTGATCGCCGATTCGATCGAGCTCGGCTTGAGCGAAACGGTGCGCGACTACCTGCGCTGCATCCAACGTGCATTTGCATGATCTACGGCATCGGCACCGACATCTGCGACGTGCGCCGCATCCGTGCGACGTGGTCGCGCCGCGGCGAGCGCTTTGCCGCGCGCGTGCTGGGCCCGCACGAGATCGAGGTGTTCCACGCCCGCCTGGCCAAGGTGGAGACCCGCGGCATCAGCTACCTCGCGACGCGCTTCTCTGCCAAGGAGGCGTTCTCCAAGGCCATCGGCTTAGGGCTGCGCATGCCGATGACCTGGCGCGACTGCGAGGTCGTGAAGGCGGCCAGCGGCAAGCCTGAAATCCGCCTGCATGGCGCGCTGGCAGAGTGGTTCGACGCGCGCCGGCTGTCTGCCCATGTCAGCATCACCGATGAAACCGACTACGCGGCGAGCTTCGTCGTGATCGAGACCACACCATGATTCCACACGCTCCCGTTGTGCTCGACATCGCCGGCCTCACGCTCGACGCCGACGACAAGCGCCGCCTGAAACACCCGCTCGCCGGCGGGCTGATCCTGTTCGCTCGCAACTGGCAGAGCCGGCTCCAGCTCACCGAGTTGACGGCCGAGATCAAGGCCATCCGCCCCGACATGCTGATCTGCGTCGACCACGAAGGTGGCCGCGTGCAGCGTTTTCGCACTGACGGCTTCACGCACCTGCCACCGATGCGCGTGCTCGGCGAGATGTGGATGCACGACGGCAAGCGTGGCACCGGCGACGGCGCGCTGACCGCCACCGATGCCGCCACCGCCGCCGGTCACGTGCTCGGCGCCGAACTGCGCGCCTGCGGCGTGGACCTGAGTTTCACGCCAGTGCTCGACCTGGACCACGGCGGCTCCGGCGTGATCGGCGACCGCGCCTTTCACCGCGACCCGCGCGTGGTGGCGCTGCTGGCCAAGAGCCTGATGCACGGCCTGCTGCGCGCCGGTATGCACAACTGCGGCAAACACTTTCCCGGCCACGGTTTCGTCAAAGCCGACAGCCACGTCGAGGTGCCGATCGACAAGCGCATGCTGAAGGCGATCCTGGCCGACGACGCCAAGCCCTACGAATGGCTCAGCACCAGCCTGTCCAGCGTGATGCCGGCGCACGTGATCTACCCCAAGGTCGATTCGCAGCCGGCCGGCTTTTCACCGCGCTGGCTGAAGGACATCCTGCGCCAGCAGCTCGGGTTCACCGGCGCGGTGTTCAGCGACGACCTCAGCATGGCCGGCGCGCGCCAGATCGGTGGCGTGGAGGTCAGCTACACCGAGGCCGCGTGCGTGGCTTTGAATGCCGGCTGCGATCTGGTGCTGCTGTGCAACAAGTCGGTCGACGGCGGCGCCGCCGTGGACGCGTTGCTCGACGGGTTGCTCGATGCGCACGCGCAAGGCCACTGGCAGGCCGACCCCGACAGCGAAGCGCGCCGGCTCGACCTGCTGCCCCAGACCGCCCCGTTCACCTGGGACGAGCTGATGCACAACAGCGTCTACCAGCGCGCGCTGGAGCGGCTGCCCTGATCTTGCTGGGCGCCGCTCAGGCCGTTCACTGCGGCGGCTGAGCTTCCTGGGGCGCCGTTTCGAACGGCAGCCTGACCTGGCTCAGGTCCTTGCGCGTTTCCACCAGCACCAGCGGGCCGTCGTCATCCTTGGCCACAGCCTTGCGTTCGCGTGGCACGTGAACCGGCTTGGGTTCGTTGGCCATCGCCTCGCGCACCGCGCGGATCTTCTCTTCGTCGGAGCCGACCCATTGCAGGCCGCTCGACTCGACCACCGCCTGCAGTGAACTGATCGGCAATACGAAGGGCTGGACCGGGGCCGCCACGATGGGGGCGGGCGGGGCGATCGGGGGTGCAACGGGCGCTGCGACCGGTGCTGCCAAAGGTGTCGCAACAGGTGCCGCAACAGGCATCACCCTCGCCACAACCGGCGCCGGCTCGAAGAGCGGTGCGGTCACGGCTTCTGCCGGGGCCAGAGCGGGAGCAGGGCGCCACGGCGCTGGCTCGGAGGGCACGACTGCAGCGGCTTCGTCAGCCGCGGCCCACGAGGCGGTGGCCATCGGCGGCGCGGCTTCCGAAGCGGCCACGGCAGCAGGTGCGGCGTAGGGCGCCTGCGAATCGCTGAAGCCGTTCTGGCCGGCCTCGGCGGGCGCTCCGGTCTCGTCTGGGCGGTCACGCCGGTTGCGATCGCGACCGCCGCGGCCACGGCGGCGGGCTTCGCTGCGCTCGCCGCCTTCGGCCGGTGGCGCGTCAGACTCCGGGCCCTGGCTTTGCGCTGCACTCGCCGACGCGTTGTCGGCATCGAAGGCCGGTGCCGCGTCGGTGGGTGGGGTCGCGTCTTCGGCGTTGGCGGTCTGACCGTTCAAGCCGGTGGCGTCGCGCGCTTCATCGCGGTCGCGGCCACCGCGGCCACCTCGGCGGCGGCGGCTGCGGGCCGCCGGTTCACCTTGAGCGGCATCGCCCGGTTCGGCAGCGGGGCCACCGGGAACGGTGTCGACAAATGCGAGCGCGGAGGCGTTCTCTTCCACCGCGCCTTCTGGCAAGGGGCTGGTGCGGCGCGGTTCGCGCTCGGGGCGCGGGCCTCGGCCGCGATTTTCGCCACGGCCTTCACCGCCTGCTTCGCCTCGACCGGGGCCACGGCCTTCGCCGCTTCCTTCGCCTCGAGCCGCGCCGCGGCCTTCACCACCGCCTTCACCACGACCCGCGCCGCGGCCTTCACCGCGGCCCTCGCCACGACCGCCTTCAGGGCGACCCTCGCCACGCCCCTCGCCGCGGCCCTCACCACGCGGCTTGCGTTCTTCCGATCGTGCGGCCTCGGCCCCTTCCGGCCGCGCGCCTTCTTCGGCTTTCGGTCGATCGGGACGATCACCGCGATCACCGCGATCGCTTCTGCCGCGGCCACGGCCTTCGCCGCCTTCGTCTCTGCCACCGCGTTTGCCGTCGCGGCCACCGCGGCCACCCCGCGCGCCGCGGTCACCACGGCCGTCGGACTTGTCGCCACCGGCCGTTGAAGTCGCCGCAGCGGCCGGCTTGGCCGCCGCCGGGCGCGTCACCACGGCCGGTGTTTCTTCGGCTCCGAACAGGCGCTTGACCCATCCAAAGAAGCCACCTCCTGCCGGCACAGCCACCGGCGCAACGGCCATCGGAGCCGGAGCCACGACCGGTGCAGGCACGACCACCGGCGCAGGCTTCGGCTCGGCGATCGGCGCCGGTGTCTCGGGCATGATTCCCTTGATCACCGGCTCCTGCTTGGCCTTGGCCTTCTCGCGCCGCGTGATGCCGACTTCTTCTTCCACGTCGTCGATCATCGTGTAGCTGGCCTGCAGGTTCTCGAGCCGCGGGTCGTCCTGGCGCAGGCGCTCCAGGCGGTAGTTCGGCGTCTCGAGGTTCTTGTTCGGCACCAGCAGCACGGTCACGCGCTGCTTCAGCTCGATCTTGGTAATTTCGGTGCGCTTCTCGTTCAGCAGGAAGCTGGTCACTTCCACCGGCACCTGCACGTGCACGGCGGCGGTGTTGTCCTTCATCGACTCTTCCTGAACCATGCGCAGGATCTGCAGTGCGCTCGATTCGGTGTCGCGGATGTGGCCGGTGCCGTTGCAGCGCGGGCAGGTGATGTGGCTGCCTTCACTCAGCGCCGGGCGCAGGCGCTGGCGGCTGAGTTCGAGCAGGCCGAACTTGCTGATGCTGCTGAACTGTACACGCGCACGGTCTTGCCGCAGCGCATCGCGCAGCCGGGTCTCGACCTCGCGGCGATTCTTCGACTCGTCCATGTCGATGAAGTCGACGACGATCAGCCCGCCCAGGTCGCGCAGCCGCATCTGGCGCGCGATCTCGTCGGCGGCTTCCAGGTTGGTGCGGGTGGCGGTTTCTTCGATGTCGCTGCCGCGCGTGCTGCGCGCCGAGTTCACGTCGACCGAGACCAGCGCCTCGGTGTGGTCGATCACGATCGCGCCGCCCGAGGGCAGGTTGACGGTGCGCGAGAACGCGGTCTCGATCTGGTGCTCGATCTGGAAGCGGCTGAACAGCGGCGCGTCGTCGCGGTAGCGCTTGACCTTGTGCGCCGTCTCCGGCATCACGTGGCTCATGAACTGCTGGGCCTGGTCGAAGATGTCGTCGGTGTCGATCAGGATCTCGCCGACGTCGGAGGTGAAGTAGTCGCGGATCGCGCGGATCACCAGCGAACTCTCCTGGTAGATCAGGAACGCGCCCTTGCCCGCCTTGGCCGCGCCGTCGATGGCGGTCCACAGCTTGAGCATGTAGTTCAGGTCCCACTGCAGCTCGGGCGCGCTGCGGCCGATGCCGGCGGTGCGGGCGATCAGGCTCATGCCCTTCGGGTACTCGAGCTGATCGAGGTTTTCTTTCAGCTCTTCGCGGTCTTCGCCTTCGATGCGGCGCGAGACACCGCCACCACGCGGGTTGTTGGGCATCAG
>JANMYQ010000031.1:0-2405 GCA_031382215.1 Methylibium sp. | reverse complement strand
CGGTCGGCGTTCATCGCCAGGCACATCGAACAGCCCGGCTCGCGCCACTCGAAGCCGGCCGCCTTGAACACCGCATCAAGCCCCTCGCGCTCGGCCTGTTGCTTGACCAACCCCGAACCAGGCACGACCATCGCCAGCTTCACGTTCGGGGCCAGCTTGCGCCCCATCCGCATCACCACGGCGGCCGCCTCCCGCAGGTCTTCGATGCGCGAGTTGGTGCACGAGCCGATGAAGACCTTGTCGATCAGGATGTCGGCGATCGGCTTGTTCGGCGCCAGCGCCATGTACTCCAGCGCACGCTCGATGGCACCACGCTTGTTGGCGTCTTTCTCGCGGTCGGGGTCGGGCACGCGGTCGTCGATGGACAGCACCATCTCGGGCGAAGTGCCCCAGGTCACCTGCGGCCGGATCTGCGCTGCGTCGAGTTCGACCACCGTGTCCCAGTGCGCGCCGGGGTCCGAGTGCAGGGTCCGCCAGTAGCTCACCGCCTGGTCCCACTCCAGCCCCTTGGGCGTGAACGGCCGGCCCTTGACGTAGGCGATGGTCGTGTCGTCCACCGCGATCAGCCCGGCGCGCGCACCGGCTTCGATGGCCATGTTGCACACCGTCATGCGGCCTTCCATGCTGAGCGCACGCACCGCCGAGCCGGCAAACTCGATCGTGTGGCCGGTGCCGCCGGCCGTGCCGATTTTCCCGATCACGGCCAGCACCAGGTCCTTGGCGCCACACCCCTTGGCCAGCGCGCCTTCCACGCGCACGAGCATGTTCCTGGCCTTGCGCGCGAGCAGCGTCTGCGTGGCCAGCACGTGCTCGACCTCGCTCGTACCGATGCCGTGTGCGAGCGCGCCGAATGCGCCGTGCGTGGAGGTGTGCGAATCGCCGCACACCACCGTCATGCCCGGCAAGGTGGCGCCCTGCTCCGGGCCGATGACGTGCACGATGCCCTGGCGCAGGTCGTTCATCTTGAACTGCGTGATGCCGACACGGTCGCAATTGGCGTCCAGGGTGTCTACCTGCAGCCGCGAGATCGGGTCGGCAATGCCCAGCGAGCGGTCGGTGGTGGGCACGTTGTGGTCACTCACCGCCAGGTTGGCCGACAGGCGCCATACCTTGCGCCCGGCCAGACCCAGCCCTTCGAACGCCTGTGGGCTGGTGACTTCGTGCACCAGGTGGCGGTCGATGTAAAGCACCGCAGTGCCGTCGTCCTCGGTGTGGACGACGTGCTCGTCCCAGAGTTTGTCGTAGAGCGTGCGTGCGCTGAGCGTGTTGATCGTGCGGGCCGGGGTCATGTGCAAGCCTGTCATCGGGGGAGACCGATTTTAGGCATTCGCGGCGACTCCAGCCGCCGGACTGATCAGGGCCGCACCGCCAGCGGCTTCACGTCGCGCGCGGTCGCGCCGTTGAACAACTGGCGCGGCCGGCCGATCTTGTACTCGGGGTCGCCGATCATCTCGTTGAGCTGCGCGATCCAGCCCACCGTGCGGGCCAGCGCGAACACGGCGGTGAACAGGCTCACCGGAATGCCGATCGCGCGCTGCACGATGCCCGAATAGAAATCGACGTTCGGGTAGAGCTTGCGGGCGACGAAGTATTCGTCTTCGAGCGCGATCTTTTCCAGCGCCATGGCCAGCTTGAAGAGCGGATCGTTCTCCAGCCCCAGCGCACCCAGCACCTCGTGGCAGGTCTCGCGCATGAGCTTGGCGCGCGGATCGTAGTTCTTGTACACGCGGTGGCCGAAACCCATCAGCTTGACGTTCGAGTCCTTGTCTTTCACCTTCTTGATGAACTCGCCGATCTTCTCGACGCCACCCATCTTCTGCACGTCGCCCAGCATGTTCAGCGCCGCTTCGTTGGCGCCACCGTGCGCGGGGCCCCACAGGCAGGCCACGCCGGCCGCGATGGCCGCAAACGGGTTGGTACCCGACGAGCCGCACAGCCGCACCGTCGAGGTGGACGCGTTCTGCTCGTGGTCGGCGTGCAGGATGAAGATGCGGTCCATCGCGCGCACCAGCACGTCGTTCGGCACGTACTCTTCGCACGGCGTGGCGAACATCATGCGCATGAAGTTGCCGGCGTAACTCAGGTCGTTCTTCGGGTAGATGTAAGGTTGGCCGACGGTGTATTTGTAGGCCATCGCCACCAGCGTGGGCATCTTCGCGATCAGCCGGATCGCCGAGATCTCGCGGAGCTTCGGGTTGTTGATGTCGGTGCTGTCGTGATAGAAGGCCGACAGCGCGCCGACCGAGCCGGTCATCACCGCCATCGGATGGGCGTCGCGCCGGAAGCCCTGAAAGAACCGGCTCATCTGCTCATGCACCATGGTGTGGCGCGTGACGCGATAGTCGAAGTCGGCCTTCTGCGCCGCGGTCGGCATTTCGCCGTACAGCAGCAGGTAGCAGGTCTCG
>JANMYQ010000009.1:0-14023 GCA_031382215.1 Methylibium sp. | reverse complement strand
GGGTCGCGGCGTCGTACGCCACGCTGCCGGTCACGTTGGTGCCGGCCGGGCAAGCGAGGGTGAAGCTCGACGCGAGCGTCGAGGCCGTCATCGGCTTGCTGAACGTGGCCGTCACGACGCTGCCGGTGGCCACGCCGGTGGTCGCGGGGGTGGCCGCCACGGGCGAGGTGGCCGTGACGGTCGGTGCCACGCCCAGGCCCGGGCTGCCGAGGATCGGATCGAGACCGCCTCCGCCACCGCCGCAACCAGCCACGAGGGCGACGAGCGAAGCGGGGATGAGCCAGCTCTGCGGTTTGAAGAAGCTGAAGAACTGGTTCATGGGTGTCTTCCATGCGGCGTGGCCGCTGTTTTTGCGCTGGTCGGTCCGACGGAGTCGGCTGCGTGTGGCCCGCGATGCGCCATCACCGACAAGGCTGCGCTTGCGCCGACCCGCGGCGCGTCAGACGGGCATCGTGTCGAACGGAACGAAGAGGCGGTGGCGCGGTAGGACGGCGCGCCGCAGGAGGGCGCCGAATCAACTGCGACTCGCGCGACCGTTCTGCGACTGGCAAGGGCTGATGGTTGCCACTGGCCTACCCGAAGGGAACGAGCGTGCGGCGCCGACCTGGTCCGACGTCATGACGGCGATGCATGTTCCAGCTTGGCCGGACGGTGTGCCATCAACGACAGCTTTCAGGCGACCCGACGCCGGTGGTCGCGGGGGTGCTATCGACCCCGAGCAGACCGTGCCTGCCGGACCTCACTGCCAACAAAGCAGTCGTTCTCGCACTTGCAACACGGCGGGTCTCTATCTGGCGATTACGCCGCTGTCCTCGTCATCAATCGCAAGGCCGGGCTGCCTGCGAATCGCCACCAGGGCAGCGCCGCCGTCATCCGCAGCACGGCACCCGGTGCTGCGGCGGGCGCATAGCCTGGCAGGCTCGCCAGCAGGTCGGCCCACGCCGTGTCTGCCAGCAGCGTGCACAACCTGCGCACGCCCGGATCGGCCAGACGCGGCTTGAGGCAGACGAGAAAATAGTCCTCTTCGATCACGGGAACGAAGTGCAGCCCGAATTCCAAAGCTGCGGCTTCGACGCCCAGGCCCACGTCAGCCAGGCCGCTGGCAATGCAGGCGGCCACCGCGACATGCGTCTCCTCGACATGGCTGTCGTAGCCGTTCAGCTCGCTGGCGTTGACCGCGTGCTCGTACAGCAGGTGGTCGATCAGCATGCGTGTGCCTGAACCCGGCTGGCGGTTCACGAAGCGCAAGGCCCCGCGCGCGACATCGGCCAGGGCGAGCACTTCGTTCATGTGTTCGCGACGCATCATCAGCCCCTGGCGGCGGCGCGAGCAGCCGATGAGCTTGTGCGTGCCGGGCTTGAGCAGCGGCTTCAGCGCCTTCGCGAAGACCGGCGCCGCTCCGCGCAAGGCCGGCACATGAAAGCCTGCGACCGTGCATTGGCCAGCGTTCAGCGCGCGCAGGCAATCGACGCTGCCCTGGAACCGGATGTTCAGGTGCAGTGCCGCATGCTCGGCGGCGTGCTGCTGCAGCAGGGGCAGCGCCAGGTCGTGGCTGGCATGCACGCTCAGCACCTGCTGCTGCTCGTCGCGCGCTTCGGTCAGCATGCGGTTCAGGTCGTTGCGCAGCGCCTCGAGGTGGGGTTGCATGCGCGTGCGGGCGCGCTGCTCGGCCCACAGCAGGCGTTCGGCAAATGGTGTGAGCTGCGCGCGTTGCCCGCGTATCCAGACGATGAGCGGCTGGCCCAGCGTCACTTCCCACTGCTTGAGCGCACCCCAGACGTAGCGGTAAGAGAGATTCAGCGCTTCGGCGGCGCGTGATATCGACCCCGTGGCATGCACGGCGCGCAGCAGGTCAAAGAGTGGGTTGTCGATGGACGCGCCGCGTTGCACGGCCGGCCCCAGCGTGTATTGCAGCCGGGCCGCCAGCGCCGGGCCCGCGTCGGCGGCAGCCTCTGCAGGCACCGTCGGCACCGCCGGTTCCTTCTTGCGTCGAGCGTCGTTCATCCGGCCTCCCACGTTCTGAGAACGACATCCACTGGCGGCTTGTGGTGCTTCGACGCAGCGGGGCGCTGCGCCGTGCCGAGGCTGATCCAGCCGACCAGCGATTCGCCCGCTTCGCAGAACGCCGCCACCACTGCCGGCGCACGCACCTTGGCGCCCGACAGCATCTTGCCCGCGTAACCCAGCGCGTGTGCTGCCGCCAGGAAGTTGCTGACCGCACCACCCACCGCCATCCATTGTTCATGCTCAGGCGCCAGCGGGTGGCCGAGGTCGATGCGCGCGATCACGGCCACCGTCAAGGGCGCACGCAGTGCGCGTTCGCGGTCCAGTGCCGAGGCCTCGGGCGCCTTGCCGGCATCGCGCGCCGCGCGTTCCAGCAGCGCCGCGAAGGCTTCACGCTGATCGGCCTGCACGGCGCAGAAGCGGAAGGGCACGAGCATGCCATGGTCGGGCGCACGCAAGGCGGCCTGCACCATCAAGGCCAGATGCGCGTCGCTGGGCGCCGGGCCTGCGAGGTGCTTGACGCCCACCGAGTAGCGGCCCAGCAGGGCCTGCAGCGCTGGTGCGTTCGGCGGCGCCAACGGCTCGGGCGGGCTTGTTTCGGCGTGGTGCATGGCTAGAACACCAGCGTGCGCCAGCGCAGGTCGCTCGCGCGCGCCATGAACTGCACCGCGCCGCCGCGCCGGCGGCATTCGGGGATCAGCTTCAAGGGGTCGACGCCGTGGGCGTGCAGCGCGTCGGTGCAGGCCAGCAGCACGGCGCCGTGCGTCACGGCCTCGCGCATCGCGTCGAGCACGGTCTTCGCATGGTGCTCGCTGGCCCGCAAGTGTTCTGCGACGCCCGGCACCAGCAAACGCACGCTGCGCGCCGTGAAGTAGATCTCCACCGGCATGTCCATCGCCGCGGCCGCGGCGGCGTGGAAAAACGGCGTGGCCAGGCGGTGCGGCGCTTCGGGCTCGGCGGCCCACAGCAGGATGGCGATGCCATCGGCGGGGTGTTCGACATAGCCCTGGCTCATGCGATGGCGCTCATTCCACCCGGTGCAGCCAGGCGTGGTGCGCCATCGCAGCCGGCACCGCATCGCCGTGCAGCAGCTGCGCCTGGTCGGCTGGCCAGTTGGTGAGTTGCACGCGCGCCAGCCAGCCCGCGCCGTAGGGGTCGGTGTGCACGAGTTCGGGCTGCTCTTCCAGGGCCGGGTTCACCGCCACCACCACGCCCGTCACCGGCGACTTCACGGACACCACCGATTTCGCCAGCTCAACCACACCCACCGAGCGCCCCTGCACGATGTCGGACCCCACCGACTTCGGCCGGCACATGTAGATCTCACCCGCGAGGCGGATGCCCAGCGCGGTGATGCCCACGGTGGCCGTGCCGTCGTCGTGCAGGCGGGCCCACACCTGGTGCTCGATCAGGCAGTGCAGTTCGGGCGGAAAGTCGTCGTGTTGCGTCTGCATCCTTGGGCTTGCTTCGTCACCCACCGGCGTGCCTGGCCCGCGCAAGCAGATGGCGGAAGGGAATGGGAGTCGAACCCACCCGGCGACGCATGGCGCCACCCACCGGGTTTGAAGCCCGGCCGATCCACCAGGATCGTTTCCCTTCCATGTTCTTCATGCGGCGGCCGACTCGAACACGGTCGAATCGGCGCGCAGCTTGTGTGTTTCTCCGACGCGTCGGGTCAGGCCCACGCGGTCCAGGCATTCGAGGATCTGGATCGCGCGCTTGCGGCCCAGCCCGGTCGCATCGCGGAAGGCCGCCGCGGCGACCGTGCCGTCGCCCTGGCCGGCCAGCTGGCGCGCCATCGCGGCCAGCCTGGCCATCGTGGCCACGGGCAGATACAGATCCTTCACCACCTGGTGCAGCTCACCGCGCTGCGCCAGCCGCGCCAGCGTTGTGCGCAGCAGGGCTTCGCTTTCTTGTGTGTCGCGCGCCAGGTCGCGCACCCAGGCGCCTTCGAAACCGGCCTGGGCGAGCAGGGGCGCGACTTTCTGCGCCAGCCGCTGGTCCAGCGCCGACAGCTGCACGCCATGCGCCGGCAGGTGCACGAAGGCGCCGCGCACGGCCACCGCGTGGGACCGCTGCAACTCGAGGAGCAGCGCCCGCCACAAGCCTTCGGGCAGGCGCGGCTGGGCCAGCCGGCGCAGTCGCGCGGCGTCGGGGCCGAGCTCGTCGGGCTGTTGTGCGTGGAAGCGCGCCAGCGCGGCCAGCACCGCGGCGCTGGCCTGCTCCGCCTGCGCGGCGCCCAGCGCGGCATCGTGGTGGGCCTCACGCTGGCACACCACGCCTGCCGGCAAGGCGGCGACCAGCGGCTCGACGGCGGGCAGGCCCTGCGCGGCGGCGTAGCGGCGCAGGTCCACGCCCTGCGGCGCGACTGCCAGCAGGGCCGACAGGCGCTGCACTGGCGTCGGCGCAGCCAGGGCATCCAGCTCGGCCAGGCGCTGCGGCGTGCGCCGGTAGCGCGCCGGCGCCTGCGCATCCAGCACGCGGCCGCCGGCCAGGGTGCGGCTGGCCGCGGCGTCGCGCAGCACCACGCGGTCGCCCCACCAGGCGCCGATGGGTTCGCGCAGCATTAGCTGCACGCGGCCGCGTTGGCCCGGGGCCAGGCTGTCGCGTACCGTGCCTGCGGCAGCGCCATTGACGTCGCCTTCGCCGTCCGCATCGCCCTCGACATCGAGCACGGCCACGCTGCCCAGCGCCTGGGCGCTGCCGATGTGCACATGCACCGGCGTGCCGCTGCGCAGCGCGCGCGCTTCGTCGTGCCACAGCGTCAGCGTGCAGTCGAGCCGCGTGCTGGACATGGCCGCGGCGGGCGCCACCAGCCACTGCCCGCGCGCCACCTGCTCGCGGGCCACGCCCGCCAGCCCGACGGCGCAGCGCTGGCCGGCCTGCGCCACCGTCACGCTGCGGTTCTGCGCATGCAGGCTGCGCACGCGCGCTGTCACGCCGGGCACCGGGGGCACCAGCATCAGCTCGTCACCGATGGCGACGCGGCCGCTGTGCACCGAACCGGTGGCGACGGTGCCCACGCCGTCGAGCGTGAAGACACGGTCCACCGCGAGCCGGAACGCAGCGGTCTCTGCATCGGGCGCGGATGCATCGTCAGAGGCGATGGCTGCCGCGGCCTCGACCAGCAAGGCGCGAACTTCCGCGACACCCACGCCGCTGGGGGCCGACACGTCCAGCACCGGCGCGCCACGGAGCGTGCTGCCGTGCAGCAGCGCCGCCACCTGCGCATGCACCGCATCCACCCGCGCGGGTTCGGCGCGGTCGACCTTGGTGATGAGCACCGCGCCGCGCGCGATGCCGAGCAACGACAGCACCGCCAGGTGCTCGCGCGTCTGCGGCATCACGCCATCGTCGGCAGCCACCAGCAGCAGCGCGAAGTCGATGCCGGTGGCGCCCGACAGCATCGTGTGCACCAGGCGTTCGTGGCCGGGCACGTCGATGAAGGCGATGCGCTGCCCGTTCGGCGCGTCGAGGAAGGCATAGCCCAGCTCGATGCTGATGCCGCGCTTTTTCTCTTCCGGCAGGCGGTCGGTGTCGACGCCGGTGAGCGCCTTCACCAGCGTGGTCTTGCCGTGGTCGATGTGACCGGCGGTGCCGACGATCACCGCAAACGCTCCTGCAGCGCGGGCAGCTGCGCGATGAAGGGCGCGGCGTCTTCCAGGCAACGCAGGTCCAGCAGCAGGCGGTCGTCGGCGATGCGGCCGATCACCGGCAGCGGCAGCGCTCGCAGGGCCTGCGTCAGGGTGTCGAGCGCGCGGCCGGCGCCTTTTTTCTCCACGGGTTCCAGCGCCAGCCCGGCCGAGGGCAGGCGCTCGACCGGCAGCGAACCCGAGCCGATCTGGCCCAGCAGCTCGACGACGCCGACACGGAAGCGCGGCGCCACGGCGTCGGCCACCGCCGCTTGCAGCTGCTGCGCCAGCGCGCGGATGGCCTCGGCCGGGCGCGTCAGCAGGCGCAGCGTCGGCAGGTCGTGCGCCAGGCGCTCGGGGCGCAGGTACAGGCGCAGCGTGGCTTCCAGCGCGGCCAGCGGCAGCTTGCTCATGCGCAGCGCGCGCTTCATCGGGAACTTGCGGATGCGGGCGATGGCGGCGCGGCTGCCGACGATCAAGCCGGCCTGCGGGCCGCCGAGCAGCTTGTCGCCGCTGAAGGTGACGACATCGCAGCCGGCGGCCAGCTTCTCTTGCGGCAGCGGCTCGCGCGGCAGGCCGTAAGCGGCCAGGTCGATGAGCGAGCCGGCGCCCAGGTCGGTGGCCAGCGGCAGGCTGCGCGCGTGGGCGATGGCGGCCAGCTCGGCTTCGTCCACCGCGGCGGTGAAGCCCTGCACCGCGTAATTGCTGGTGTGCACCTTCATCAGCAGCGCGGTGCGCTCGGTGATGGCGCGTTCGTAGTCGTGCGGGTGGGTGCGGTTGGTGGTGCCCACCTCGACCAGCTGTGCGCCCGCGGCGGCCATCACGTCGGGCATGCGGAAGGCGCCGCCGATCTCCACCAGTTCGCCGCGCGAGACGATCACCTCGCGCCCGCCAGCGTGCGACGAGGCCAGCGCGGCGATGGTCAGCAACACGGCCGCGGCGTTGTTGTTCACCACCGTGGCTGCCTCAGCGCCGGTGAGGGTGCACAGCAGCTCTTCGACTAGGCTGTCGCGGTCGCCGCGGCCGCCGGTGGCGAGCTCGTACTCCAGATTGTTGGGCCCGGCCATCATCGCCAGCAGGTGCTGCAGCGCGGCGTCGGACAGCAGCGCGCGGCCCAGGTTGGTGTGGATCACCGTGCCCGTGAGGTTCAGCACCGCACGCATGCGCGGCGCCAGGCGCTGCTGCACACGCTCGCGCAGCGCAGCCTCCAAGGCCGAGGCGGCCACGGCGTCCGCCGTCAGCACACCGGCCAGGGCCTGGGTGCGCAAACCGTCGAGCAGGCGGCGCGCTTCGCCGGCCACCAAGGTGTGGCCGTGTTCGGCCAGCAACGCCAGCGCAGCGGGTTGGCGCAACAGCCGGTCGACCGAGGGCAGGTCTTTCGGGCTGGCCTTGGAACCGTCGACAACGGATTCGGCGGGCCGCGCCATCAGGGCGCTCCCGGGTCGGGTGGGGCGCTGTCGTCCGTGACGGCCCCGGGCTCGGGGTCGCCGAAAAGCAGCAGCAGGTTCACGCCGTGGCGCTGGCGGCCGGCTTCGGCCACGAGCAGATCCAGGGTCAGCGAAGCCAGGTCGTCGGCCACGGGTTCGACATGGGCATCACGCCCCATGTGCACCTGCTTCAGGTAGTGGCCGCACTCGTCGCAGGTCTCGGCCTGCACGGCGTCTTTGGCCGGGCCGGTGACGGGCAACGCCTGGCCCGGCAAGGCTTCGAGCGACTGGTAGGCGATGCCCTTGGTGTTTTCGCAATGTGTGCATTTGATGCGCACCATGTGCCACTGGGCCGAACACAGGCTGCAATGCAGGTAGCGGTAGCCCGCGGCGTCGGCGCCGATGCGGTTGACGCTGGCGGTGGGCCGGCTGCCGCAACAGGGGCACAGCGTCGCGTCGTCGACGCGGCCAAACGCGGCCGTGCGGCTGGCGCTGTTGGTCGCATTGGCCGCATCCGTGGCCAGCACCAGCTGCGTCCAGTAGACCTGCAAGCCCGCGGCCACCAGCGGTGCGGTGGCCATGTCCAGGCCCAGCATCACGCTGCCGAGCAGGCGGTCGGCCTGGTGTTCGATGTGCGCGTCGTCGGCGCGCTGCAGCGCCTGCACGGCCGCCAGTGCCGGGCTGCCAGCCAGGCGCGGCGCCAGCCGGCCCAGCAGGTCGCGCAGCATCGTGCGCCACTGCGGGTCACGCGGCCAGTGTGCGGCCGGCAGCGGCGGCAGGCCGGCGCGCGCGGCGGCGTCCAGGGCTTCGGCATCCGGCAAGGCCACGGGTAAATCTGCCTGCAGCACCTCGTGCTGGGCGCGCGTCAACTCGGCCGCGAAAAGCAGGAAATCGCGCATCGCATGGCCGGCCGACAACTGGCGCAGCCGCGTCTCGCGTTCGGCAAACACCGAAGCGCGTTCGGGCAGGCGCAGGAAGGGCGCTTGCTGGCCGGCCTGAACGGCGATCTCTTCCGGGCTCAGGATGCGGGTGGCGGTGGTTTGAACCATCAGGAGGGTGTTGCCGAAAAACGCAGGGTCAGGAGAGGAGAGAAAAAAAGAACCCGGCGGGTGCTGTTCGCATCCCGCCGGTGGGGTGCGGAAGCTTCGGGCTACTTGCCGCCGGTCACTTCCTTGTGCCAGAGCGGATGGTTCTGTTTCGCCCAGCCTTCACTCACGGTGCCGCGGGTCATGGCGCGGACAGTGCCCTTGACCCAGATCGCGGCATAGATGTGCGTGGTGACGCCCAGGATCAGCCCCACAGCCGCCACCGCATGCAGCAGCGTGGCGACGCGGATCAGGTCGATGGGGAAGTAACCCGCAAACCACGGCCGCCAGAACACGATGCCGGTGGCCAGCAAGACCAGCAGGCTCACCGCCATCAGCCAGAACACCGCCTTCTGGCCGGCGTTGTACTTGCCCACCGGCGGCATCTTGCTTTTGTCGCCGCGCAGCATTTCGCCGCCGTGTTTCATCCACTCGCGGTCGACGCTGTTCATCACGTTGTCGCGCCAGAGTTTCACGAACAGCACGAGGAAAGCCACGAACATCGCCACGCCCAGGAAGGGATGCAGGATGCGTGTCCACGGGCCGCCACCGAAGAGGTTGCTCAAGAAGAACAGGCTGGGGTGGAAGAAGGCCAGGCCCGAGAGCCCAGCCAGAACCCACAGCAGCGCGATCACCCAGTGGTTGATGCGGTCGCCGTCTTCGTAGCGCTTCAGGTACTTCGTCATGACCGCACTCCTTCCGCCTTGGCTTTGGCTTGGTCGCTGTTGCCAAGGTCGTCGCCATCCACCTCGTCCTTGGACTCGATGGGCCCGACCTTGATGTAGTGGAAGAAGCCGGCCACCACCGCCCCCAGCATCGCGGCCAGGGCCAGCGGCTTGGCCACACCCTTCCACAGCGACACCATCGGGCTGATCTTCGGGTCCTTCGGCAGGCCGTGGTAGATCTCGGGCTGGTCGCCGTGCTGCAGCACGTACATCACATGCGTGCCGCCGACGCCCTGCGGGTTGTAGACGGCCGCCTGCATGTAGCCGCGTTCCTGCAGGTCGGTGACGCGCTCGGCGCCGTAGTCGAGCATGTCTTCCTTGGTGCCGAAGTGGATGGCGCCGGTCGGGCAGGCCTTGACGCACGCCGGCTCCAGGCCCACGCCGACGCGGTCAGAGCACAACGAGCACTTGTAGGCCTTGCTGTCCTTCTGGCTGATGCGCGGCACGTCGAAGGGGCAGCCGGTGACGCAGTTGCCGCAACCGACGCAGTTCTCGCTGATGAAGTCGACGATGCCGTTGGTGTACTTGACGATGGCGCCCGGGGCCGGGCAGGCCTTCAGGCAACCGGGGTCGTCGCAGTGCATGCAGCCGTCCTTGCGGATCAGCCATTCCAGGTTGGTCTCCTGGTCGGCCTTGCTGCTGTCGCGCCGAGTCTCGACTTCCGAAAACCGCATCACCGTCCACGAGGCCGGCGTGAGGTCGTTCGGGTTGTCGTAGGTGCCGGCGTTGGTGCCGACGTCGTCGCGCAGGTCGTTCCACTGCATGCAGGCCACCTGGCAAGCCTTGCAGCCGATGCAGCTGGAGACATCGATCAGCTTGGCCACTTCCGGCTGGCGGCGTGCCTGGGGGCTGGGGCTCGTGGTGGCCGAGCGCAGCGCGATATCAAGGGATTGAAGGGATGACATCGCTCAGGCCTTCTCGATGTTGACGGTGAAGCTCTTGTATTCGGGCGTCTGGGTGTTGGCATCGCCCACGAACGGGGTCAGCGTGTTCACCAGATACCCGGGCTTGGCGACGCCGACGAAGCCCCAGTGGTTGGGCAGGCCCACCGTGTCCACCTTCTTGCCGTCCACGTCGAGCTGCGGGATGCGCTTGGTCACCACCGCCACGGCCTTGATGAAGCCGCGGTTCGACGACACCTTGACCACGTCGCCATGGCCGATGCCCTTGGCCTTGGCGAGTTCCTCGCCGATCTCGACAAACTGCTGCGGCTGGATGATGGCGCTGGTCTGGACGTTCTTCGTCCAGTAGTGGAAGTGCTCGGTCAGCCGGTAGCTGGTGGCCACGTATGGGAACTCCTTCGGTTTGCCGAAGGCCTCCATGTCGCCCTTGAACACACGGGCCGCGGGGTTGGCGCGGGCCAGCGGGTTGCCAGGGTGCATGGGGTTGTTCTCGAGCGGGCTCTCGAAGGGCTCGTAGTGCTCGGGCAGCGGGCCTTCGGCCATGCCGGTGGGCGTGAAGAGCCGCGCCACGCCTTCGGCCAGCATGATGAAGGGCTGCACGCGGTCGGCGTCTTCGGGGCTGGCATCCGGGCGGATGTCAGGCACGTCGGCGCCACTCCAGGCCTTGCCGTTCCATTGCACCAGCTTGCGCTTGGCGTCCCAGGGCTTGCCGTTGGGCGCGCTGGAGGCGGCGTTGTACAGGATGCGGCGGTTCGCCGGCCAGGCCCAGGCCCAGTTCTGCGTCTGGCCGATGCCCCACGGGTCGCTGTTGTCGCGCCGCGCCATCTGGTTGCCGGCCTGCGTCCACGCGCCGGAATACACCCAGCAGCCGCAGGCCGTGCTGCCGTCGTCGCGCAACTGCCCGAAGCCGGCCAGCTGCTGGCCGGCGGGCACCAGCACCTTGGGCGGGGCTTTCGGGTCCACCGGCACCTTGGGGTCGGGCGGCGCTAGCACGTCGGTCAGCGCCTTGCCGTTGTATTCCATCGCCAGCTCTTCGGGCGAAGGGCTGTGCGGAATCTTGTACGGCCAGGTCAGGTTGACGATGGGGTCGGGGAAGGCGCCGCCTTCCTTCACGTAGGCGGCCTTCAGCCGCGTCCACAGCGCCGCGATGATCTCCGGGTCGCCCAGGGCTTCGCCCGGGGGCGGTGCGCCCTTCCAGTGCCACTGCAGCCAGCGGCTGCTGTTGGTCAGCGAGCCGTCTTCCTCGGCAAAGCAGGTGCTGGGGAAGCGGAAGACCGTGGTCTGGATCTCTTCGGACTTGACGTCGTTGTACTCGCCGTAGTTCTTCCAGAACTCGCTGGTCTCGGTGACCAGCGGGTCGATGACGACGAGGAACTTCAGCTTGGACAGACCGGCGACGATCTTCTTCTTGTTCGGGAACGAACCCACGGGGTTGAAGCCCTGGCAGATGTAGCCGTTGAGCTTGCCCTGGTTCATCATCTCGAACGCGCGCAGCACGTCGTAGCCCACGTCCCACTTGGGCAGGTAGTGGTAGGCCCACTGGTTCTCGGCCGTGGCCGCGTTGCCCCACCACGCCTTCTGCAGGCTGACGAAGAACTTCGGGTAGTTCTGCCAGTAGCTGGTCTGGTTCGGGCGCAGGGGTTTGAGCGCGCGCGGCTTGTAGTAGGTCTCCAGGTCCTGCTCGCTTTCACGCGGCAGGCTCAGGTAGCCCGGCAGGCTTTGCGACAGCAGGCCCAGGTCGGTCAGGCCCTGAATGTTGCTGTGGCCGCGCAGCGCGTTCATGCCACCGCCAGCCACGCCGATGTTGCCCAGCAGCAGCTGCATGATGGCCGCGGTGCGGATCATCTCGCTGCCCTGGCTGTGCTGCGTCCAGCCCAGCGCGTACATGATCGTCATCGCCTTGTTCGGCGCGGCGGTCGACGCGATGTGCTCGCACACCTTGAGGAACTTGTCCTTCGGCGTGCCGGTGATGCGGCTCACCAGCTCGGGCGTGTAGCGCGCGTAATGCGCCTTCATGATCTGCAACACGCAGCGCGGGTGCTGCAGCGTTTCGTCGACCTTGGCATAGCCCTGGTCGTCGAACTCGTAGTTCCAGCTCGCGTTGCTGTAGCTGCGCTTGGCCTCGTCGTAGCCCGAGAAGATGCCGTCCTTGAAGCTGTAGCCCTCACCGACGATGAAGCTGGCGTTGGTGTATTGCTTGACGTACTCGTGCTGGATCTTGTCGTTGCTGAGCAGGTAGTTCAGCACACCGGCCAGGAAGGCGATGTCCGAACCCGCGCGGATGGGCGCGTAGTAGTCGGCCATCGACGCACTGCGCGTGAAGCGCGGGTCCACCACCACCAGCTTGGCCTTGTTGTGGTGCTTGGCCTCGATCACCCACTTGAAGCCGCAGGGGTGCGCCTCGGCGGCATTGCCGCCCATGATCAACACGAGATCGGCGTTTTTGATGTCCACCCAATGGTTGGTCATCGCACCGCGCCCAAACGTCGGGGCCAGACTGGCCACCGTCGGGGCGTGTCAAACGCGCGCTTGGTTATCGAATACCAACATCCCCAGTGAACGCATCGCCTTGTGAGTCAGGTAACCCGACTCGTTCGTCGAGGCCGATGCACACAGCATGCCTGTGGTGGTCCAGCGGTTGACGGTCTTGCCGTCGGCGGTTTGCGTCACGAAGTTCGCGTCGCGGTCGGCCTTCATCAGCTTGGCCAGGCGTTCCATCGCCACGTCCCAGCTGACGCGCTTCCATTCCTTGCTGCCGGGCTCGCGGATTTCCGGGAACTTCAGCCGGTTCGGGCTGTGCACGAAGTCGAGCAGGCCGGCGCCTTTGGGGCACAGCGTGCCGCGGTTGACCGGGTGGTCGGCGTCGCCCTCGATGTGGACGATGTCGGCGGTGACGTTTTTCGCCTTGTCGCCCAGGCTGTACATGATGATCCCGCAGCCCACCGAGCAGTACGGGCAGGTGTTGCGGGTTTCGGTGGTTTTGGCCAGCTTGAAGTTGCGCGTTTCGGCAAGGGCTGCCGTGGGCGAAAAGCCCAACGCCACAAGGCTGGATCCCACCAGCCCCGCTCCGCTGACCCGGAAGAAGTGCCTCCGGTTCATGTCCATCACCTCGACTCCAGTGCTAGGAATGCTTGCAAGAAAAGGGTCTGCTGCAGGTCGGCAGCATTCGTTATTACACCCTTGGGGCGGAGCGTGAGTCCTACGAAGTTCTCCTTATGAATGGCGGTGCCACAGTACCGTGAAGCAGGCCAGCGACACTTTGTCGATGGCCGTTGAAGCGATCTCCGCGTACTGACGCCTGCTGGCATGGGGAGGGTTGCCCATCGCGCGACAACAGTGCCATGCGAAACCAAGGGTTTCACCTTGTTCGTCATCGCCTACGGAGCTGGCGACGCAGCCAATATCTCGCCGTTGACTTGCTCGGGAGCAACGGGCAGTGGCCGGCCTTCGTTCGCTGCCAGTTCGCGGGACTGCGCACGGGATCAGTCAAGGCACTGGCCCAACTCTCGCCGAGCACTGACCGGCGGCTTTGTGGCTCGGCAGCACCCCGTTGACGATACGACTGCTTCTGGCCGGGAGCCGGTACTGGCAAGCGGCGGCTTCGTGGCAATCTGGTTCCCACGGAGCCTTGCAGGGCCGCGGCAACAACTTCGGCGCGAACGTGGCCCCGCGCCGCAACTTGCGCACCACTTGCGAGGAGTCGGTGGCGCAGCCGTCGCCAAGCTATTGCCGGCGCTGACGCGCCACAACAACCAATCCCGCGTCATGGGGCCGCCTTGCCAGCAAGGTCAGCGGCCGAAAGGCCGCACGCTTCGAGAGCGGTTCAGTTCCGCTCGAGGAAGGCCACGATCTGCGGGTTGACGCGCTCGGGGTGCGTGATCGGCCCCATGTGCCCGAGCCCGCGCTGCGGGGCAAGGCTCACGCGCGCAAGCAGATCGCTCAAGACACGAACTACCGAGCGCGACGACTCCGGCGAGTCTTCGCCCCACAGGCAGAGAACCGGCACGTCGAGTGCGGCGAAGGCCGACGCGGGCGCAGTTTCGCCGAACGCCGCGTCGCGCCAGCGCCTGACGTTGCGCATCGAGCCCGCCACCGCCGCCTGCCGGGCGGGTGGCATGCCGGCCCAGGCGCCGGGGCGCATCCAGAAGACGATGAAGCGCTCGGCGGCGGCGTGGCTGTCGCCCCGTTCGATGGCCTGCGCCGCATCGGTCGCGGCCTGCCAGAGGCCGCCGGCCGGCGAGCTTGCCG
>JANMYQ010000400.1:0-1933 GCA_031382215.1 Methylibium sp. | reverse complement strand
GGCAGCGCCGTCGATCACGCGGTGGTCCCACGACAGCGACAGCGGCAGCGTCAGGCGCCACTGCGCCGTTTTGCCGTCGCTCGAATGCTGCTTCCAATAGCTCTTGCACACGCCCATGATCGAGACCTCCGGCGCGTTGATGATCGGCGTGAAATAGATGCCGCCGATTCCGCCCAGCGAACTGATGGTGAAGGTGCCGCCGCTCATCTGGTCGGGCTTCAACTTGCCGTCGCGCGCCAGCTTGGCCAAGTCGCCCATCTCCTTGGCGATTTCGGGGATCGACTTCTGGTCGCAGTCGCGGATCACCGGCACCACCAGGCCGTTGGGCGTATCGGCGGCGAAGCCGATATGCCAGTATTTTTTCAACACCAGGGCGTCGCCGTCCAGCGAAGCGTTGAACTCGGGGAATTTCTTCAGCGTCGCCACCGCGCACTTCATCATGAAAGGCAGCATGCTGACCTTGACGCCGCTTTTTTCCAGCTCCTTATTCATCTGCACGCGAAACTGTTCGAGGTCGGTGATATCGGCCTCGTCATGCGTGGTCACATGCGGGATGACGACCCAGTTGCGGTGCAGGTTGGCGGCCGAGATCTTCTTGATTCGCGACTGCTCCTTGCGCTCGATGGGGCCGAACTTGGCGAAATCCACCTTCGGCCAGGGCAGCACGTCCAGGCCGCCACCGCCACCGCCGGCCGCCGCGCCCGCCTTGGATACCGGCGCGGCTGCTGCGCCGCCACCCTTGGCAAAAGCTTCGACATCGGCGCCAACGATTCGGCCGTGGGGGCCCGTGCCTTTGACGCGGCCCAGATCCACCGCCATCTCACGCGCCAGCTTGCGCACCGCCGGCCCGGCGTAGGCCAGCGCGAAGCCGGCTTCGTCGATGCCGGCGCCGGTTCCGCCTGCCGGTGCCGCGGCGGGCGCAGCAGTGGCTGCGGGAACTGCGGCGGCTGGCGCAGCGGCAGCCGGCGCCGCCACTGCCGTGCCGCCGGCCGCAAAGCGCATGATCACGCTGCCCTCGCTGACCTTGTCGCCCACCTTGACGGCGATCGACTCGACCACGCCGCCCTGCGGCGCCGGAACGTCCATCGTCGTCTTGTCGGATTCGAGCGAACACAGCGCGTCTTCGGCTTTGACCGTATCGCCCGGCTTGACGAATATCTCGATCACCGGCACGTCCTTGAAGTCGCCGATATCGGGTACCTTGATGTCGATGCTCATGCCAGCCCCCTTAGACGGTCCACGGCGCGGCGCGCTCGGTGTCGAGCCCGTATTTCTTGATCGCTTCGGCCACCACGCCGGCCTCGATGCTGCCGTCATCGGCCAGCGCCTTGAGCGCGGCGACCACGACGTAAAAACGGTCCACCTCGAAGAAGCGGCGCAGTTTGACGCGGTAGTCGCTGCGGCCGAATCCGTCGGTGCCCAGCACCACGTAGCGCCGGCCTGCGGCCTGGATATATTCACGCACCTGGTCGGCGTAGTTGCGCATGTAGTCGGTCGAAGCGATCACCGGGCCTTCGTGGCCTTCCAGGCAACTCTCGACCCAGCTCTTGCGCGGCGCTTGCGTGGGGTGCAGGCGGTTCCAGCGTTCGGCCGCCATGCCGTCGCGGCGCAACTCGTTATAGCTGGTCGCACTCCAGATATCGGCACTGACGCCGAAGTCGGCTTGCAGCAACTCGGCCCCGGCGATGACCTCGCGCAGGATGGTGCCGCTGCCCATCAATTGCACCCGCAGGCCTTTCTTGCTGGCCTTGCCGCCGTCCTCGAGCTTGTACAGGCCCTTCAGGATGCCGGCTTGCGCACCTTCACCGGCGACCTTGGGAACATCGGCCAGGCCCGGGTGCGGGTAGTTCTCGTTCATCAGGGTGACGTAGTAGTAGACGTCTTCCTGCTCCTCGTACATGCGGCGCATTCCTTCGCGGATGATCGTCACCAC
>JANMYQ010000398.1:0-1851 GCA_031382215.1 Methylibium sp. | reverse complement strand
GCGGGCTGAACACCAACGTGCTGCGCGCTGTCACGGCCAAGCTCAAGGAGCTCGAAGGCCAGGGCGTCAAGTCCGAGGCGGTGGCGATCGGCAACAAGGGCCTGGGCTTCCTGAACCGCATCGGCGCCAAGGTCGTGTCGCACGCCACCCACCTCGGTGATGCGCCGCGACTCGACAAGCTGATCGGGCCGGTGAAGGTGCTGCTCGACGCCTACGCCGAGGGTCGGCTGAACGCGGTGTACCTGTGCTACACGCGCTTCATCAACACCATGAAGCAGGAGCCGGTGGTGCAGCAACTGCTGCCGCTCAGCTCCGAAACGATGGTGGCCGACAAGGGCGCCCCCGGCTGGGACTATCTCTACGAGCCCGACGCGCAGTCGGTGATCGACGAGTTGCTGGTCCGCTACGTCGAAGCGCTGGTCTACCAGGCGGTGGCCGAGAACATGGCGTCCGAACAATCGGCGCGCATGGTGGCGATGAAGTCGGCCTCCGACAACGCCGGCAGCGTGATCGGCGAACTGAAGCTGATCTACAACAAGACGCGCCAGGCGGCGATCACCAAAGAACTTTCCGAGATCGTGGCGGGTGCCGCGGCCGTCTAGGCGCGCTCCACCCTGCCCTTTTTCGAGCTCACAGATTTCAGATTTTCAAAGGACACGAACATGGCCGCTTCCCAGACCGCTGACAAGACCACCGCCGCGGGCAAGATCGTCCAGTGCATCGGCGCCGTGGTGGACGTTGAATTCCCGCGTAACGCCATGCCCAAGATCTACGACGCGCTCAAGCTCGAAGGCACCGACCTGACGCTCGAAGTGCAGCAGCAGCTCGGCGACGGCGTGGTGCGCACGATTGCGCTGGGTTCGTCCGACGGTCTGCGCCGCGGGCTGATGGTGAAGAACACCTCCAAGCCCATCATGGTGCCGGTCGGCCGCGCCACGCTGGGCCGCATCATGGACGTGCTGGGTTCGCCCATCGACGAGCGCGGCCCGGTGAGCCAGGAGCTCACGATGTCGATCCACCGCAAGCCGCCGGCGTATGACGAGCTGAGCCCGTCGCAAGACCTGTTGGAAACCGGCATCAAGGTGATCGACCTGATCTGCCCGTTCGCCAAGGGCGGCAAGGTGGGCCTGTTCGGCGGCGCCGGCGTGGGCAAGACGGTGAACATGATGGAACTCATCAACAACATCGCCAAGGCGCACAGCGGCCTGTCGGTGTTTGCCGGCGTGGGCGAGCGCACCCGCGAGGGCAACGACTTCTATCACGAGATGGCCGATTCGGGCGTCGTCAACCTCGAGAACCTGGGCGAGTCCAAGGTCGCGATGGTCTACGGCCAGATGAACGAACCCCCGGGCAACCGCCTGCGTGTGGCGCTGACCGGCCTGACGATCGCCGAGTCGTTCCGCGACGAAGGCAAGGACGTGCTGTTCTTCGTCGACAACATCTACCGCTACACGCTGGCCGGCACCGAAGTGTCGGCGCTGCTGGGCCGCATGCCGTCGGCCGTGGGTTACCAGCCGACGCTGGCCGAAGAAATGGGCCGCCTGCAGGAACGCATCACCTCGACCAAGGTCGGTTCGATCACCTCGATCCAGGCCGTGTACGTGCCTGCGGATGACCTGACCGACCCGTCGCCTGCAACGACCTTCGCCCACCTGGATTCAACCGTGGTGCTGAGCCGTGATATCGCGTCGCTGGGTATCTATCCTGCGGTGGACCCGCTGGATTCGACCAGCCTCCAGCTGTCACCCGCCGTGGTGGGTGAAGACCACTACAAAACGGCCCGCGCCGTGCAGGGTACGTTGCAGCGCTACAAAGAGTTGCGCGACATCATTGCTATTCTGGGCATGGACG
>JANMYQ010000310.1:0-52654 GCA_031382215.1 Methylibium sp. | reverse complement strand
GCTCGGCTACCCTTTATGCCTGATGACCATAGCGAGGTGGTCCCACTCCTTCCCATCCCGAACAGGACAGTGAAACGCCTCTGCGCCGATGATAGTGCGGGTTCCCGTGTGAAAGTAGGACATCGTCAGGCTTCTATTCCGTCCAGCTAACTCTGGCCGTTAAGCAAAGCCCTCGTCATTCGACGAGGGCTTTTTGCTTTTCAGGGTGGAAAAAGCTCGAATGCAATATCGCCTGAAAACAGCTGCTTGGCCAAGCTGCGCTCCCTGGTGCCGACGATCGCCAGGAAATCCTGCGCCCCGCGCATCGCTCCAAACGCTTCGAAACCGCGCTCAAGCAGGGTTTGAAGTTCACCAAGTCCAGCAGCGACTGCGGGCGCACGCATCATCCGCAGGCTTTTGCGCAAAAAGGGCTTGCGGGTCAGGCGATCAAGGGACAGGCCAAGCTCGACAGTCAATGCAATCTGACGCTCGCGCTCCATAGCGTCGCTGCTCTTCCGCCAGGCCAGCGCGTACGTCACGGCATCAATGTCAGGACAAGACAAGGCCGAGCCCATCGCGGTATCGAGCCGCTCTGACAGCGCGTGCAGTTCCGCCAACGCCGCGACAGTCTCGACCAGCGTCTTCGGGAACAGCCGGACCACCGTCGGAACGACCTTGGCAAACTGCGCGTCTCGCTCGACGAAGTTACGCGGCCCATACAGTTCATCAAGGAAAAATCGGGCCGCCGGACCATAACGATCGGAAGTGAGCAGTTCCGCGTAGGTCTTCGCAAAGCGTCGCTGCTGATAGTGTTTGACTGCCTCGACCTTGGCCGCAAGATCCGGTGTTGCGGTTCGCAGGGCGCGCTGCGCTTCGACATGTCGGAGGTTGGCGAGTATCGGATCGGCGGCTGTGGACATGCTCACCCTGGCTGCGTTGACGAACGGCGCCACATCATGGCCCAGCCCTCGACAGCGGCACTGCTAGCATTCCCGCATGCTCGCCAGGCTCCAGCAATTCACCACACTCAGCCTGATCTTCGGCGCCGTGGGCTGGGCCCTCTACTTTCTTGCCCAAGGCGAAGCGACCTGGGCGTGGGCGGGCGCACTCCTCATTCTGCTCGGCTACGCCATGTTCCTCGGCGTGGAGTTCTTGCTGCTCGCGTCGGTTCAGCGACACGACACCACACCGCACCCGACGGCGCGCCAATTGTTCGGCGCCTGGTGGGCCGAGGTTCTGACCGCTCCGCAGGTGTTCTGCTGGCGCCAGCCATTCCGCAGCCACGCCGAGCCTGACTTTTTGCCGTCGTCTGCGCAAGGTACGCGGGGTGTCGTGCTGGTGCACGGCTTCGTCTGCAACCGGGCCTTGTGGAACCCCTGGATGGCCAAGCTGCGCGCGGCACAGGCTCCCTTTGTGGCTGTCAACCTGGAGCCTCTTTTCGGCTCGATCGACGACTACGTCAACATCATCGAACAGGCGGTCCGGCACATCGAAAAAACCACCGGCCTGCCCCCGGTGCTGGTGGCCCACAGCATGGGGGGCCTGGCGGTACGGGCCTGGCTGTCGGCCAACGCCGGCGACGCACGCGTGCACCACGTCATCACCATCGGCACGCCGCACCACGGTACCTGGCTCGCGCGCTTCGGCCAGACCGCGAACGGTCGCCAGATGCGGATGGGAAACGAGTGGTTGAAGAATCTGGCGCAGCGCGAACCGCCGCAGCGCTTTGCCAAGTTCACCTGCTGCTACAGCCACTGCGACAACATCGTGTTCCCCGCCCGCACCGCCACCTTGCCCGGCGCGCACAACATTCACGTGCCCGGCACGGCGCACGTGCATCTCGCGTTCCAGGGCACGGCGTTCGAAGAACTCCTGCGTCGCCTGGCACCGGACCACTCAGCACAAACCGTCCCGCTGGGTTGAACTGGGTTTGAGCTGGGTTGAGGCGCAAGCGCCCGCGAGGGCGCTCCCCTCACCGCACGGCGTCGATCTGCACCCCGGCGCGGGCCGCCTGCTCGTCCGCGTGGTAACTCGACCGCACCATCGCCCCCACAGCCGCATGCGTGAAGCCCATCTTCAGCGCCTCGGCCTCGAACATGCGGAACGTGTCCGGGTGAACGTAGCGGCGCACCGGGAGGTGGTGGCTGCTCGGGGCCAGGTACTGGCCGATCGTCAGCATGTCGATGTCGTGCGCGCGCATGTCGCGCATCACCTGCAGGATCTCCTCGTCGGTCTCGCCCAGGCCCACCATCAGCCCGCTCTTGGTCGGCACGTGGGGCGCAAACGCCTTGAAGCGCTTCAGCAGATTCAAAGAATAGGCATAGTCCGACCCTGGCCGCGCTTCCTTGTACAAGCGCGGCGCGGTCTCGAGGTTGTGATTCATCACGTCGGGCGGCGCGGCCTTCAGGATCTCCAGCGCGCGGTCCATGCGGCCGCGAAAGTCGGGTGTCAGTATCTCGATCTTGGTGTTCGGCGACAGTTCGCGCGTGCGGCGGATGCACTCGACGAAGTGCCCTGCCCCGCCGTCACGCAAGTCGTCACGATCGACGCTGGTGATCACGACATAGCTCAGCTTCAGCGCCGCGATCGTCTTGGCCAGGTTCTCGGGTTCCGCCGCGTCCAGCGGGTCGGGCCGGCCATGTCCCACGTCGCAGAAAGGGCAGCGCCGCGTGCACTTGTCGCCCATGATCATGAATGTGGCCGTGCCTTTGCCGAAGCATTCGCCGATGTTCGGGCACGACGCTTCTTCGCACACCGTGTGCAGCTTGTGCTCACGCAGGATCTGCTTGATCTCGTAGAAGCGCGTCGTCGGCGACCCGGCCTTCACGCGGATCCAGTCCGGCTTCTTCAAGGTTTCGGCAGCGACGATCTTGATCGGAATGCGCGAGGTCTTGGCCTGCGCCTTTTGTTTGACACTGGCGTCATAGCCGGCGCCGCTCTGCGGTTCGTGGACGACGGGTTCGGTGGACATTCGCGCTCTCATGTGCAGTGGGGCCGGTCGTCAGAGGCTCAGGTGCGAAGCCAGGCAGTCGCCCAGCCGTTGCGCCACATCGAACCCTTCAACGTTCACGCCCAGTGTAGCCAAGTCGACCGTCTGCAGCCCGGCGTAACCGCAAGGGTTGATGTACCCGAACGGCGCCAGATCCATAGCCACGTTGAGCGCCACCCCGTGGTAGCTGCAATGGCGGCTGACCTTGATGCCGAGCGCTGCGATCTTGCCCAGACCGGCAAATGGGTCCAAGCGCGGCCCGGTCAGCGCCGCGTGGCCGCACGGGTCGGCCAGGCGCACATAGATGCCCGGCGCGCCCGCCACCCGGTGGCCCGTCACCCCACAGGACTCCAGCGTCTTGATGACGCAGTGCTCCAGCCGGTAAACGTACTCCTTGACGAAGATGCCGAGCCGGCGCAGGTCGATCAGCGGGTAGGCCACCACTTGCCCGGGGCCGTGGTACGTAACCTGGCCGCCGCGGTTGCTCTGCACGATCGGAATGCCGTGCGCGTCGAGCACATGTTCTGGCTTGCCGGCCAGGCCTTGCGTGTAGACGGGTGGGTGCTGGCAGAGCCAGATCTCGTCCGGCGTCGCGTCCATGCGCGTCGCGGTAAAGCTCTGCATCGCCTCGGCGGTGGCGGCGTAGTCGGCCAGACCGAGAACCCGAACGGCCAGCCGGCCACCGGCGCTCACAACACCACCTTGACCATCGGGTGCGTGGACAAGGTGCGGTACAGCTCATCGAGCTGCTCGCGGCTGGTGGCCGTGACGGTGAGCGTCAGCCCAAGGTACTTGCCGCCGCTGCTCAGGCGCGACTCGATGCTGCCGACATCAAAGGCCGCATCGAAGCCCTGCGCCACGGCCGCAACCGCCTGCGCAAAGCCATCGACATTGGCCCCCATGACCTTGATCGGAAAGCTCGACGGGTACTCGATGAGCGATTGCTCGGGCGGGATGTCCTTCATGCTCGTCATCGTCGCCAAGCCGCCCCGCCTCAGACCGACTGAATCAGTTTGGCGCGCTGGTAGGCCTCGAACAGCCGCGCATACACAGGCCCGGGCTTGCCGCGCAGGGCACCGTGGCCCACTGGCTGACCGTCCAGCGTGGTCACGCTGAGCACGTCTTTCGTCGCCGAACTAAGCAGCACCTCGTCCGCCGACAGCACCTCGGCCTCGGCGATCGGGCGCAGGTTGAAGGCGATGCCGGTCTCTTCACACAACTCGCGCAGCAGTTCATAACGAATCCCTTCGAGCACATGCTCGCTCTTGGGCGGGCCCAGCAGCGCGCCTTCGTGGGCAATCCACACATTGCTGGCGGACGCCTCGGTCAGGTGCCCATCGCGGAACAGGATCGTCTCGGTCGCGCCATGGTCGGCCGACATCTGCCGCGCCAGCACCGCCCCCAGCAGCGACACGCTCTTGATGTCGCCGCGCTCCCAGCGGAAGTCGCGCGCCGTCACGCAGGCCACACCGTGGTGGCGCTGCTCGGCGGTGGGCGGCTTCAACACACTGACCATCATGAACACGGTGGGCGTGATGTCGGTCGGCATCACATGGTCACGCAGCGCCACGCCGCGCGTGACCTGGATGTAGACGAGCAGGTCGCCCGTGCCGCTCTGCTCGGCCAGTGCCGACACCAGCTTGCGGCAGCGCTCCAGCCACTCGGCACTGCTGTGCGGGTTGGTGATGCGCAGCTTGGACAGGCTGCGCGTCAATCGCGCCATGTGTTCGTCGAAGCGAAACAGCTTGCGCTGGAACACCGGCACCACTTCGTACACGCCGTCGCCGAAGATGAAGCCGCGGTCCAGCACCGAGACTTTGGCCTCGCGCAACGAACCGTACTCGCCGTTCAGGTAGCACAGGCTGTCGGGCATCGCTTGCATCTCGTCTCCAGGGCGGGTCAAGTGCGCAGAATAAACCCGCTGCGGCTCAAACGTGAAACCAGATCGCGCCGTTCGGCAATCACTTGATCCACAGCCGCAGCGAATCCCAGGCGCGCCCGAACAAGCCCGCCTGTTCGACCGGCTCCAGCACCACCAGCGGCAGCTCCAACACCGCCTGGCCGCTGGCCGTGGCCACCTTGATCGAGCCGACCCGCTGCCCCTTGGCCAGCGGCGCCACGAGCGGGTCAGTGCGTTCGATCTTGGTCTGCAGCTTGCCGCCCTCCCCCTTGGGAACGGTGACGAACACGCCGCCGGCCGCGCCCAACTTGGCCTGCGCGGCGGTGCCCTTCCAGACCTGCGGCGACACCATCGGCTGGCCGTCGTCGAACAGGCGCACGGTGTCGAAAGCCTGGTAGCCCCAGTTGAGCAGCTTCTGGCTTTCGTTCGCGCGCGCGTCCATCGAGGTGGTGTTGAGCACCACGCTGAGCAGGCGACGCTTGCCCGCCGGCGCACCGGCCGCGCCCAGGTTGGGGAAGTCGCGCACCGCGCTGGCGATCAGGCAATAGCCGGCCGCGTCGGTGAAGCCGGTTTTCATGCCATCCACCGTCGGGTCGCGGCGCAGCAGCAGGTTGCGGTTGGGCTGCGAGATCTTGTTGTAGCTGTAGTCCTTGATCGAGTAGTAGGTGTAGAAATCCGGAAAATCGCGAATGATGTGCGTGGCCACCGTGGCCAGGTCGCGCGCGGTGCTCTTGTGGCCGGCTTCGGTCAGGCCGGTGACGTTCTTGAACACGCTGTTCTTCAGGCCGAAGGCCTGGGCCTGGCGGTTCATCATCGCAACGAACTGGTCAACGCTGCCGGCCACACCCTCGGCCAGCGCCACCGAGGCATCGTTGCCGCTTTGCACGATCATGCCGCGCAGCAACTCATCGACCTTGGGCTTCATCGTGGTGTCGATGAACATCAGCGAGCCGCCGCCCTTGCGCTCTTCCCAGGCGCGCATCGACACCGGCAGCGTCTGCTCCACGCTGAGCTTCTTGTCGCGGATGGCCGCGAACACGACGTACGCCGTCATCAGCTTGGTGAGTGATGCCGGGTCGGCCGGCGCATCGGCAGCGCGTTCGGCCAGCACCTGGTTGCTGCTCAGGTCCAGCACCAGAAAGCTCCTGGCGTTGACCTCGGGCGGCTGCGGTGCCTGCGCCTGGGCAGCGCCGGCCAGCAGCAGCCCGGAGAACAGAATAGGGAACAGCAATTTCATCGAATGACCCGTGAAGGTTGGAAAGGTGGCGAGGCCGGCCCAAACCGGGCGCAGCGCCCTCGGCAACATCAAGTTGAAGGAAGGGCCTGGGACGCGGCAGGCCGCTGCAGATGCTGCACGACCACACTCTTGAGCAAGCCGAGCTGGCCGTGAAAGAAGTGGCCGACGCCGGGAAACACCACGACCGGCAGCGCCTGCGGCCGAGCCCAGTCCAAGGTGGCCGACAAGGGCACGACTTCGTCTGTCTCGCCATGAATCACCAGCGTATCGGCCGGCACACTGGCCATCACCTGCTTCTGCGTTGACGGGCCGACCAGCACCAGGCGGCGCGGCTTGTCGGGTGCCGCCAGACGGGCAGCCGCTTGCGAGGCCACATAAGCGCCGAACGAAAAACCAGCGAGCATGAATTCCCCGGCACTCTGCGCCGAACGGTGCGCTGCGATCACGGCCAAAGCGTCGTCGACCTCGCCCACGCCATCGTCCCACGCACCCTCGGAGGCGCCGATGCCGCGAAAGTTGAAGCGCACCGTCTGCCAACCCAGTTGCAGATAGGCGCGCGCCAGGGTCTGCACGACCTTGTTGTCCAGCGTGCCGCCGTGCAACGGGTGCGGGTGGCAGATGACGGCCACGCCCAGCGGCGTCCCGGCAGGCAGATCGACCGCACATTCGATCGCGCCGGCCGGCCCGGCCACGCTCTGGCGCAAGGTCTTCGAGTTCATGCGCCCGCCTTCAGCGCCCGACCGACGGTGGCAGCAGCAGGCGCTCGACGATCTGGCCGTTCTTCAGGTGCGAGTCGACGATCTCGTCGATGTCGTGCTGATCGACATAGGTGTACCAGACCGCCTCCGGGTAGACCACCGCCACCGGCCCGCCGGCACAGCGGTCCAGGCAACCGGCCTTGTTCACACGCACGCCGCCCGGGCCGTTCAGCTTCTCGCCCTTCACGCGCGACTTGCAGCGGTCGAAGCCGGCTTGCGCGTTGTGGTTGCTGCAAGCGTCTTCACCGTTGTCGCGCTGATTCAGGCAGAAGAAGATGTGGCGTTCGTAATAGCTCATGGCCGCAATTTTACCGGCGCCCGTTTCAACGCAAGTCGCTTGCCCCTACACGCGCCAGCAGGTAGGCCAGCGACCCATACGGCCAGAGCCAGCCGACCCATTGCGCCGCGCCGTGAAAACGGATGAAGCGGCCCTGCTCCCAGGCCTGCAGGCTCTGCGAGAAGTACGGGTCGGTCGGTGCCTGCGCCAGCAGCACCACCAGCGCGGTGAGGGCCACCAGCCCAAGCCCCGCGCTGACCCGCGTCGGTACCTTCACCAGCAGCGCGGCCAGCGCCGTGCCGGCTGCGAACCCCAGCAAGGCCGGGCCGGTAAACCAGGCCAGGGCATGCTGCGGGCCGAAGTTCAACACGGTCGACAAAGTGGTGGCCGCAAAGCCCAGCAGCGCCACACCCGCCACCAGCGCCAGGCGGCGCCAGCCAGGCCGCGCCACCGCAAAACCCACCAGACACGGTGCCAGCAGGCCCAACGCGACGGCCAGCAACTCGGTGCCGGGGGCCAGCGCATCCATGCGTGGCGTGCTGCTCAGCAGCCCCTGCATGCCGTCGCCCTGCGGCCACTCCTGCAGCCACTCGGCCAGGTGCTCCTGCACAAGCCCGAGAACCTGGCCTTGCCCAAGCACCACCGGGGTCGGGAAGAGCAGGCCCACCGGCCACAACATCAGCAGCGCCAGCCCACCGGCACTGCGCTCGACGAACCAGCGGTCACGCCAGGATTGCCAACGTTTCACCGCCCCCGCCGAATGCGCCGCCAGGCCCAGGCCCGCGCCAACGGCCGCGCCCGATGTGTTCAGCGCCAGGTCGAGGTTGGACGGCACGCGCTGCGGCAAGAAGCCCTGGAACACCTCCATCGACAGAGAAAGCAGCAGCCCCGCGCCGACCGCGCCCGCAAACGCCACGGCCGGCCGCCGCCCCATGCGCACGCCAGCCAGGCAGACCAGCGCCCCCAGCGGCAGGTAGCCAAGCAGGTTGGAGACCAGGTCGAAGGCGGTCCAGTAACGCGGCCACGGAAAGCCCAGAAAGGCCAGCACAGGTTCGCGTGCCTCTTGCCAGCCGCTGAACGGGTACAGGCTGGCGTAGACGATCAGCGCCGCGTAAAGCCATGCCAGCGGAACGGCCGAGCTGCGGTGTCGAGCCATTGGCGCCAGGTCAGAAGGGCTTGACGACCACCAGCACCACGGTGGCCGCAAACACCAGCACTGCACATTCGTTGAACACCCGGAACCAGCGCTCGCTGCGCCGGTTGGCCAACTGCTCGAACTGGCGCAGCAGCGAGCGGCACGCATGGTGGTAGCCGATGGCGCCCAGCACCAGCACCAGCTTGACGTGCAGCCACATGTTGCCCGGCCCGCGACCGATGCCGTAGTACAGCCACAGCACCAGTCCCAGCGCCAGCGCCAGCACCATCAACAGGCTGCTGAAGCGGTACAGCTTGCGCGCCATCATCAGCAGGCGCTCGCGTTCGGCGTGGCTGTCGGCCGGCACGGTGGCCAGGTTCACAAACAGCCGCGGCAGGTAGAACAGACCGGCGAACCAGCTCGCCACGAACACGATGTGAAAGGCTTTGATCCAGAGCATCGCGGCATTATGGCGGGCGCTCTTCCAGCGACCCCGACGCGGCGGTGATTCGAGGACCACACAAAGAAAAGCCCTGACCATTCGGTCAGGGCTTTGAAAGCCTTAACGCTGTCATCACGGTAAGGCACCTGCTCAGGGAGGAAAAGCAGGGAATGACCACCTTGCGGCTATCATTCGCTGCCTACTTTAGCAGATACATCGCACATTTCCAGGGCTCTCCCGGGCAAACCCGGTCATCGATTTGGGGCCCGATTCAGACAGACCCGCGCGGCGCCCAGGCCCGCGCATGCAACGGTAAGCGCATCGTGCAGACACCCCCCCCTTTTCCGATGAGCCGCCCGCGCCGCCTGCGCCGCGACAACTTCACGCGGAACATGGTTCGAGAATCACATCTTCGCAACAGCGACCTCATCCTGCCGGTATTTGTGCTCAACGGCAAAAACGTGACTCAAGACGTCGCCTCCATGCCCGGCGTGCAGCGCCGCAGTCTGGACCGCTTGCTGCCGATCGCCGAAGAGTGCGTGCAACTGGGCATCCCGGTGATGGCGCTGTTTCCGGTGCTCGACCCGGCCCAGAAGACCGAAGACGGCCGTGAAGCCTTGAACCCGGAAGGCCTGGTGCCCACGGTGGTGCGCGAACTGAAGAAGCGCTTCCCCGAACTCGGGCTGATGACCGACGTGGCGCTCGACCCGTTCACCAGCCATGGCCAGGACGGCTTGCTCGACGCCACCGGCTACATCCTCAATGACGAGACCGTCGCCGTGCTCACGCAGCAGGCGCTGGTTCAGGCCCAGGCGGGCGTGGACATCGTGGCCCCGAGCGACATGATGGACGGCCGTATCGGCGCGATCCGCCAGGCGCTCGAAGCCAAGGGCCACATCCACACCCGCATCATGGCCTACAGCGCCAAGTACGCGAGCGCCTTCTACGGCCCGTTCCGCGACGCGGTGGGTTCTTCCGCCAACCTGGGCAAGGGCAACAAGAAGGTCTACCAGATGGACCCGGGCAACAGCGACGAAGCGCTGCGCGAGGTGGCGCTGGACATCGCCGAAGGCGCCGACATGGTGATGGTCAAGCCCGGCATGCCGTACCTGGACATCGTGCGGCGCGTGAAAGACGAGTTCCGCGTGCCCACCTTTGCCTACCAGGTCAGCGGCGAATACGCGATGCTCAAGGCCGCGGCCCAGAACGACTGGCTCGACCACGACGCGGTGATGATGGAGAGCCTGCTGGCCTTCAAGCGCGCCGGTGCCGACGGCGTGCTGAGCTACTTTGCGCTGGAGGCGGCGCGCTTGCTCAAGGCGCAGTAGGCGCAGCAGGCACAAAAGGCACAAGAAGGCCGCCGACCGCGCATGCGCATCTTCCACCTCAACGCCGACCAGTTCACCGAACTGGAGTCCCTGCCCGACGCGCTTCCTGCCACCGGCTACCTGTGGATCGGCAGCGCGCGGCGCGAGTTCGAGGTGCAGACCGCCCTGCTGCAGGCGGCGCTGCAACGCTGGACGGGCGGGCAGCTGGTGGACCTGCATGTGTCTGACCTGCTGAACAACCAGTTGCCCTCGCACTTCGACGACACCTCCTGGTACGACATGCTGGTGTTTCGCCGCCTGGCCGCAGGCGCCGGCAGCGAGGCGATGTTTGCCGACGAGACCCACGGCACGATGGCCTCGGCCCGCAAGGCGCTCGACGCGATCGACACCAGCCCGGTCGGTTTTGCGATCTTCGACCGCGTGCTGCTGACGGTTCACCCGACCGATTGCCAGGTGCGCGAGTTCTTTGCCAACCGCCTGCAGCAGCAGGTGCAGAACGGGGAGGCAGCGCGCGGCGAAGCGGCGCGGGGCCCGGGCCGCCTGCCCAGCAGCCCGGCCGACCTGATGCTGCGCATGGTCAACCACATGGTCGATCGCTACCTCGACCTGCGCCGCCTGCTGACGCGCCAGTTCGGCCACCTGCAGCAGGAGTTGTTCAACCCGCGCAGCCACTTCACCAACTGGCAGTTGCTGCTGGAGTCGCGCAACGCGATGCACCTGCTCGAAGACATCTGCGAAGACCAGCGCAGCGCGATCGTCGAATGGATCGACGCGCTCGACGAATGGCCCGACGAAGCCGACCTGGCCGCGCGCCGCGAGCGCGAGCTGCTGCGGGTGCGCTCGCGTGACGTGCTCGAGCACATCGAGCGCGTGCTGGCGCATGTGCGGCGCCTAGAGTCGTCGGCCGAGACCGGCGTGCAGATGCACTTTGCCGCGCAGAGCCACCGCACCAACAGCATCATGCGCACGCTCACCGTGCTGACCGCCATCTTCCTGCCGCTGAACCTGGTGACCGGCTTCTTCGGCATGAACTTCGAAGGACTGCCGTTGATTCACAGTGCCACCGGTTTCTGGGTGGTGTTCGGGCTGCTGGTGACTCTGGGCCTGGGATTGGGCGGCTTCTTCTGGCGCAAGCGCTACCTCAGCACCAACCGTTGAGCCCTGCTTCGCCATTGACGCACCGCTTCGACCGGCGCCAGATCGCGCTGCTGGTGTTCATCACCATCGTCTGGGGCTTCAACTGGCCGGTGCTGAAGACCGGCGTCACCGGCTACCCGCCCTGGACCTTCCGCACCCTGTCGATGCTGCTGGGCCTGCCGGTGTTGTACGCGATGACACGCACGCTGAAGGTGCCGCTGCAGGTGCCGCGCCACGAATGGCGCGAGCTGGCCGGGCTCACCGTCACCAACATGATCGTCTGGCACGTGGTGGCGATCATCGCGATCCAGGCCCTGTCGTCAGGCCGCGCGGCGATCCTGGGCTACACGATGCCGATCTTCTCGGCCCTGGTCGGCGCGGCGCTGTTCGGGCAGCGGCTGAAGGGGCGCCAGTGGCTGGGCGTGGCGGCCGCCGCGCTCGGCGTGGCGCTGCTGCTGTGGCACGAACTGTCGCAGATGGCGGGCCGGCCCTGGGCCGCGCTGGGCATGCTGCTGGCCGCAGCGGTGTGGGCGCTGGGCACGCAGCAGATGCGCCGCACGCAACTCGCCTCGCACACCCTGGCGCTGGGTTGGTGGATGACGATCGCCACGACGGTGGTGATGGGCCTGCTCGCCCTCGTGTTCGAACGCAGCGCCTGGGCCGCGCCGTCGCCGGCCGTGTGGTTCGCGGTGATCTACAACGCGGTGCTGATCTTCGGCATTGCGCAGCCGCTGTGGCTGGTGCTGGCGCGCGAGTTGCCGCCGGTGGCTTCGACCCTGTCGGTGATGCTGATCCCGGTGCTGGGAACGCTCAGCGGCGCCTGGCTGCTGAACGAAACGCTGCACTGGCAGGACGGCGCCGCGGTGCTGCTGATGCTGGCAGCGATCGGGTCGGTGCTGTGGCCGAGCCGGGACAGCCGGGCCGCCGAAGCGGGTGGCTGAAGCGGCGCTGAAATCGGCGCTGAATCGGGGCTTTCAGCGACCGTAAGGATCGTCGAAACCGAGCTGCGCCAGCACGGCGCTTTCGCGCGCTTCCATCGCCACCGCCTCGGCGTTCTTCTCGTGGTCGAAGCCCTGCGCGTGCAGCGCCCCATGGACCAGCAAGTGCGCGTAGTGCGCTTCGAGCGCCAGGCCTTGCTCCGCGGCTTCGCGCTGCACCACCGGCGCGCACAGCACCAGGTCGGCCAGCACCACCGGCGCGCGGCTGTAGTCGAAAGTGAGCACGTTGGTGGCGTGGTCCTTGCCGCGGTAATCGTGATTCAGCGCGCGACCTTCATCCAGCCCGACCACGCGCACGGTGATCTGGGCCGGCGCGTCCAGCGCGGCGCGGATCCAGCGCGCCACCTTGTGGCGTGCCAGCACCGGCCGGTCGGTTGGGTCGGGGAACTGCAGCGACAGCGCGAGCTCCGGACGGGTGGCTCTCAAAGGTGGGCTCATGGTGCCTCCAGCTTACTTGCGTGTTGCCTGCTCAGTCCGGCTCGGCCCGCGCCGCGTCGTAGGCCTCGACGATGCGCGCCACCAGCGGGTGGCGCACCACGTCGATCGACGTGAAGCGCGTGGTGGCGATACCGCGCACGCGCCGCAGCACCCGCTCGGCCTCGATCAGCCCGCTCATCTGACCGCGCGGCAGGTCGATCTGGCTCACGTCGCCGGTCACCACGGCCTTGGAGCCGAAGCCGATGCGGGTGAGAAACATCTTCATCTGCTCGGGCGTGGTGTTCTGCGCTTCGTCCAGGATCACGAAGGCGTTGTTCAAGGTGCGGCCGCGCATGAAGGCCAGCGGCGCGACCTCGATGCTGCCTTTTTCGAACGCCTTGGCGACCTTGTCCATGCCCATCAGGTCGTACAGCGCGTCGTAGAGCGGGCGCAGGTAGGGGTCGACCTTCTGCGCCAGGTCACCGGGCAGGAAGCCCAGCCGCTCGCCGGCCTCCACCGCCGGGCGCGTGAGGACAATGCGCTGCACGCTGCTGCGCTCCAGCGCATCGACCGCACAGGCCACCGCCAGAAAGGTCTTGCCGGTGCCGGCCGGGCCGATGCCGAAGGTGATGTCGTGCGCCAGGATGTTGCGCAGGTAGGTCAGCTGGTTCGGTGTGCGGCCGGTCAGGTCGGCGCGCCGCGTGCGCAGCACCAGCTCATCGGGCGCTGTCTCGCCGGTCGCTGCGGCGGGCACGCCGGCCGCGTTCGTCACGTCCCTTGTCGCGTCCCTTGTCGCTTCCCTTGATGATTCACGCCAGCCGCGGTGGGCCACCGCCTCGACCAGCGCAAGCTGGACCCGCTCGGCCGAGAGCGGCGCTTCGGCGGTTTGGTGTAGCGCCTGCAGCAACTGCATCGCCACCTCGGCCTTGTCTTTGTTGCCTTCGACCCGGAAGAACTCGTTGCGCCGCGAGATGCTGACGCTCAGGGCCGCTTCGATGCTGCGCAGATGCTCGTCCAGGCTGCCGCACAAGTGGGCCAGGCGGGTGTTGTCGGGCGGCTCGAAAGAGTGTCTGAGGATCACGAAGTGAATCGGGAAACGGCGCTGGCCGGATTGTCGCCGCAAGTCCGGCAAAAGTGCCGCATCCCGCTGGACGGTGGACAGACGGCGCGGGACCATCCTGCACAATCTGCGCCGATGCCCACGCCTGCCGCTTTCTTCAACGCCGCACGCCGTGCGTTGCCCGGCCCGCCGGCGTGGGTGGGTCTGGCGGCCTTGCTGCTGGCGCTGGCGGTCAGCACTGCCGCGTGGACCAAGGGCGCCCCCATCGAACCCAGTTACCAGGCCAAGGTGCTGGTCAGCAACGACGCTTCGATTCCCGACATGGCCCTGCAGGGCAGCACCCCGCTGCCCGACGACTGGGCCGTCTCGCGCCCGCGAACCAGCGGCGTCGTGTGGTACCGCGTGAGCTTCGAGTTGCCCACTGGCACGGGCCGCGACGACCTGCTGGCGCTCTACATCGAACGCGTCTGCAGCAACGTCGAGGTGCACCTGAACGGTCGCCGCATCTTCAGCAGCGGCCGCACGGAAGAGCCCGTCACGCGCAACTGCCCCTACCCGCAATTGGTGAACCTGCCGGCCGCGCTGCTGCGCGACGACGGCAATGTGCTGGACCTGCGCGTGCAAGGCAGTGGCCTGCACCGGGTCGCGGCGGTTCAACGTGCGGCCGGCGTGTCGGCGTTGAAGGTCGGGCCGCTGGCGGAGCTGGCGCCCGAGCACGAACGCCAGCTGTTCTGGAACGTCACGGCCGTGCAGCTCGCCAGCGGCGTGCTGGGGGTGCTGGGCTGCGTGATGCTGGTGCTCGGCTGGGCCGGCCGCCGCGAGGGGCACGAGTGGGTGCTGGGCTGGCTGCTGCTGGGCTGGGCACTGATGTCGCTGCGCTTGTGGCTGCGCGACATGCCGCTGGACAACGCACTGGTCGAATTCGTTGCCAGCTCCGGCTTGTCATTGCTGGCCGGCCTGGCGGTGGTCTTCCTGCTGCGATATGCCCGCTGGACCTTCCGCCCGCTCGAATTCTTCTTGCTGTTCCAGTGCCTGCTGATGCCGATGACGATGCTGCTGGGCGGGCCGAACCGGCTGCACCTGATGTCCACCGTCTGGTCCTTCGTGCTGTCGATCGAAGTGTCGGCCGCGATGGGCCTGTACCTGGCCTTGAGCTGGCCGCAGCGGCGCGCCGACTTCTGGGTTCTTGCGCCGGTGCTGGCCGCGGTGGTCGGGCTGCTGCTGGTCGAACTGGCGGTGCAGCGCCACCTCGTGGACATGCCGGCGATCGACATCACGCAACTCGGCCTGTCGCTGGCGCTGATCTTGGTCGGCCTGCGTGTGCTGGTGCAGTTCCCTGCCACCGTGGACGCGCGCCGCGGCAAACCCGCCGATGCTGCCGACAAAGAGAAGCTCAGAGCGCGCTTGAACGATCTGAGCGCGCGCCATGAAAGCGCACTGGCCGAACTGGCCCGCTTTCGCGCCGAGGCACAACAGACCCCCGAGCGCCAGCGCGCGGCGCCCGCGGGCCTGGACTTCAACGCCGAGACCGAACGCAACCTGGCCCACATGGCCGAGTTGCGCGTCGAGCAGGTGACGGCGCAAGAGCGCAAGCGTATCGCCGCCGACCTGCATGACGACCTGGGCGCCAAGCTGCTGACCATCGTGCACACCAGCGAAAGCGACCAGATCTCCTCGCTCGCGCGCGAGGCGCTCGAAGAAATGCGCCTGTCGGTGCGTGGGCTGAGCGGCAAGCCGATGCGGCTGGCCGATGCGCTGGCCGACTGGCGCGCTGAAACGGTGGCCCGGCTGAGCCAGGCCAACATCGAGATCGACTGGCGCGGCCTGGTCGAAGACACCGACCAGCGCCTGGCGGCACGTTCGTTCGTGCAGACCACACGCATCCTGCGCGAAGCCATCAGCAACATCATCAAGCACAGCGGCGCGTCGCAGTGCAAGGTGCGCTGCGGCATTCGCGACAAGGAGTTCGGCCTGGTGGTGCAGGACAACGGCAACGGCATCTCGATGGAGCTGGACGGCAAGCTCGATCGCGGCCACGGCATGGCCAGCATGAAGAACCGCGCCAAGCAGATGCAGGGCCAGTGCCTGGTCGAGTCCGGCCCGGGCTATGGGACTGTGATCAGGCTCACGCTTCCCCTCTGAACCCGCGCCGGCGCATGTGCCGCACGGGGCATCGCCCTGCTAGGATGAATCGGTGAGGCGCATCCTCGCGCCGACCGTTGGGGTTGCGATGAAGAATATTCTGCTGCTCGAAGACCTGCCTGAAATCCGCCGCTGGCTCAAGGCGCTGGTGCTGCAGGTGTTCCCCGACTCCACCATTTCAGAGGCCGCACGCGTGCACGACGCGCTCGAACTCATCTCGGCCGTGAAGTTCGACCTCGCACTGGTCGACCTGGGCCTGCCCGATGGCTCCGGCGTCGACGTGGTGGCCGCGCTGCGCGAAGCGCAACCCGAAGCGCAGTCGGTGGTCGTGACGATCCATGACGACGACGACCACCTGTTCCCTGCCCTGCAAGCCGGCGCCTTCGGCTACTTGCTGAAAGAGCAGGCACGCGAGCTGATCGCCGAGCAGCTCAACCGCATGAGCCAGGGCGAGCCGCCGCTGTCGCCCTCGATCGCACGCCGCGTGATCGCGCACTTTGCCGCCAACTCGCGCCGCCAGGCCCGGCCGCAGAACATGCCTGCGGTGGCGCTGACCGAACGCGAGAACGAAGTGCTGCTGCGCGTGGCCAAGGGCTTCACCTTGCCCGAGATCGGCGTGCAGCTGAGCCTGTCGCGCCACACGATTGCCGATTACGTGAAGCAGATCTATCGCAAGCTCAACGTGAGCTCGCGCGCCGAAGCTGCGCTGGAAGCGCAGCGCCTGGGCCTTTTCAGGCGTTAGTCGGGCAAGGCGGGCCAGGGCCGGCGGGCCCACAATCGGGTCATGATCGGACGACTCACCGGCATCCTGGCCGAAAAATCACCGCCGCAATTGCTCATCGATGTGAACGGCGTCGGCTACGAAGTCGACGTGCCGATGAGCAGCTTCTACAACCTGCCCGGGCTCGGCGAGCGCGTGACCTTGCTGACGCACTTCGTCGTGCGTGAAGACGCGCAACTGCTGTACGGCTTCCTCACGCACGACGAACGCGCGACCTTCCGGCTACTTGTCAAGATCTCCGGCGTGGGCCCGCGCACGGCGCTGTCCATCCTGTCGGGCCTGAGCGTGACCGAGCTGGCTCAGGCGGTGAGCCTGCAAGAGAGTGGCCGCCTTGTGAAGGTGCCCGGCATCGGCAAGAAGACCGCTGAGCGGCTGCTGCTCGAACTGAAAGGCAAGCTGGGCGACGCGCTGGTCGCGCCCGCGTCTCAGGCCAGCGATGCGCAGGCCGACATCCTGCAGGCGCTGATCGCGCTGGGCTACAGCGACCGCGAAGCCGCCGCGTCGCTGAAGGCGCTGCCGGCGGACGTGGGCGTGAGCGAGGGCATCAAACTGGCGCTGAAGGCCTTGGGCCGCTGAACTCGATCACGAACCCGCAGCTCACGAACCCTCGAGTTCAGTGCTTCATGTCCTTGGCCATGCCGTCCTTGCCGGGCGCTTCGACTTTCACCTCCACCGTCACCTCGCCGGCCTTCTCGAACTTCAGCTTCATCGGGAAGCTGTCGCCCGCCTTCAACGGCGCTTTCAGGCCGATGAACATGATGTGCAGACCGCCCGGCTTGAGCTCCACCGACTTGCCGGCCGGCAAGTCGATGGCGTCGACCTGGCGCATGCGCATCACGTCGCCTTCCATGCTCATCGAGTGCAGCTCGACGCTGCCGGCCACACCGGCGCTGGCCGACAGCAGACGGTCGGCGGCGCCCTTGTTGTCAAGCTTCAGGTAACCGCCGCCGGCCGGCTGGCCCGGCACGGTGGCGCGCGCATAAGGGTGGCCGATGGCGATGGCGCCGAGCTGGAAGCCGTGCGCGTGGGCGGCGATGGCGGCGCCGGCCAACGCGGCGCCGATGAGGAAACGATTCAAGGTCATGGTGTGCTCCTGAGGAAGAAGATGTTGGACAGTGCGAGCTTCAATGATCGAAGCGCAGTTCGGCGTTGAAGGTGCGTTGCGGGTACGGGTGGAAGGCCCAGTATTTCTTGTTGTTCAGATTGTCGATGCCAGCGCTCAACTTCCATTGTTTGTCGAAGCGGTATTGCAGTCGAACGTCGGCCACCAGGAAGCTGCTGACGCCGGTGTAGGTCAAGCCGTTCGGGTCGCTGTTGTCCAGCGTGCCGTACTGCTGGCCGCTGTAGCGAATGCCTGCGCTGCCGGACCAGGCTTCGCTCGGCGCGTACGCCACCAGCAGGTTGGCGCGCCACTTCGGCACGCGCGGCTGCCAGTGGCCGACGCTGGCGGGGAACTTGTCATTCTTCGTGATCTTCGAGTCGGCATGGGTCAGGCTGCTGGTCAGGTGCAGGCCGTGGACGAACACATCGCCGGCCTGCAGCGCCAGCTCGATGCCGCGGGTGCGGATCGCGTCGACGTTCTGGATGTTGGTGACGTTCGGCGTGACGGTGACGTTGGTCTGCGAGTACAGCGCGTCCTTGGTCCGCTCGTGGAACAGCGTGGTCCGCAAGCTGCCGGCCAGGCCCAGGCTGCCCAAGTCACGTTCAGCCGTCCACTCGCTCGTGACCGAACGTTCGGGCTTCAGGTTCGGGTCGTTGTTGACGACCGCGCCGGCCACCAGCGCACCCTGGTACAACTCGGCCACAGTGGGCCAGCGCACCGCGCGCCCCACCGACGCCTTGAGCACCCAGTCGGCTGTGGCCTGCCACGACAGTGCGGCCTTGGGCGAAGCGTCGGCCTCGCTGCGGGCCGCCAGCGCCGCACCCGAGATCGAGCCGTTGAACGCGTTCCAGTCTTCCACGCGCAGGCCCAGCACCGCCTTCCAGTCGGGCGCGAAGCGCCACGCGTCTTGCGCCCACACGCTGCGCAAACTGGTGTTGCCGTTGAAGGACGTGGGCGCGCTCGCATCCGGGCCACCACCCAGCCAGTCGGCCGTGTTCGAGACCCGCGTGCGCAGCCTGAAAGCGTCGCGCTGCGCTCCTGCCTCGACGATGTGGCGCCCCTCAAACCCTTCGGGCCGCCAGGTGGTCTTCAGCGCCAGTGTGTTCCAGCCGGTGCCACGCAGATCGGTGATGCGCCCCGCCCCGCCGGTGGCGGCGTTCGGCAGAAAGGTGGTCGGTGAACGCAGCTCGTCCTGGTGGTAGTCGTACAGGCTCGCGGCGGCTTCCACGTCCCAGGTGCTGCGGGTGTTGCTCTTGACGGTCACGCCGTGCGTCAGGTGTTCGAGCCTGGCGCGGCTGGGCGCGAAGTCGGCGGCGGTCAAGGTGAAGTCGCGGCCGTCGATGTTCACGCGCGGGTTGGCGTTGCTGCCGTAGACCGGGTTGCCGGACGCGTCGCGCAGATAGCTTTCGCTGGTCCGCTCGTTGGTGTTGGTCCACCAGCCGAAGGAATAGGACGCACGCAGTTCCGGCGAGAGGTCGTACGCGAGCTTGAGCTTGGCGTGGTCCTGCACGCTGTGGGTCTGGTTGGTGGCACCCAGGATCAGCCAGTCGCGCTTGCTCGGGTTGCGGTCGGCCACGGCACCGGTGACCGGCGTGCCGGTGGCGGTGGCCGCACCGGCCGAGACAAGCTTGTTCGCAAACGTGATCGGGTGGCCATCGTTGTCGAGCCGGTTGAGATTGAGCCACCACGAGAAGCCGCCGCTGCGCGTGCCCAGCGAGGCACTGCCGGCGGCGCCGTGGTAACGATCGTCGGTGGCGTACACGGCCTGCCGTTGACTGAAGCCCTGCAGCTTTACATGCGCCTCAAAGACCCTGGGCATGCGGGTGACGTACTCCACCACGGCGCCAGCCGAGTTGCCCGAGAACGCGGCCGAGAACGGGCCGTAGAGCACGTCGACTCTTTCGATCTCTTCCGACGTGACCAGCCCCCAGCGCGGCGTGTAGGTGGCTCCGTTGCCGAGCAGGTTGGACAGCAGCACGCCGTCGGCAAACACCAGCGAGCGCGCGCTGTTGCCGGTGCCCGAGGCGCGCGTGGCCAGCACCGCGTGGTCGTGGTCGCCGATGTAGCGCTTGCGCACGTTCAGGCTCGGAAAGTACTTCAGCGCGTCTTCAGCGTCGGTCGCGTTGATGCTCTGCTCGATCTGCCGGCCGGTGATGGATTCGGTGGTGGTCGGGACCTCGATCGGCATCGAGGTCGGCCGGCTGGTGGTGACGCTGACGCGGCGAGAGCGGGTTGCGCGATCAGCAAGGCCAAGGGAAAGGCAGCCATCGGTAGCGATGGCATGGGCGATGGCATGGGAAGTGTCCTGAACAGGCGGCCGGCGCTAAGCGCGGCACAACACACGGGGCGGCGCGCCGCGAGACCTGCTCGGTCCCGGTCAGAGCGCCAACGGCGGTGGGTTCAGGCGAAAGTGGGCGGCCCGTGCTTGAGCCGCGCCACCCAGGTGGCGCAGGCGTCGGGCGCCTGGGGAGAGGGGTGAACAACGTGTTCGGAAGCAGCCCGCTGCGATGGCGGCACCGCCGGCGCCTGCACGTCGGGCGCACACAGCGCCATCAACGCCGTGAGCGTGCAATGTTCGCCGCCGTGGGCCGCGCTGCCATGCTCGGGCTGGGGGCCGGAGTCGGGCCCGTCGAGCGCGACCGTCGTCACGCCGTAGACCGTGCAGACTTCTGCGAGCGCCTTGCCCTGCAATTCGGCCGACGCGGTGGCCAGCAGCGGCACGGCCGCCTTCAGCAGCAACACCAGCGTGAATCCCCATACAGCCCAGACGGCCCAGCGTGAGGTTGGCAAGCGGTGGCTCATGGCGCTGGATTGTGCCCGACAGATCGGCGTTGCCATAATCAGCCATGTCCATTCATACCGATGAATTCGAACCGGCCCGGCGGGTTCTTTCAGCCGCACCGAGCTCGCCCAACGAAGAGGCGATCGAACGCGCGCTGCGCCCGAAAGGCCTGGCCGAATACGTGGGCCAGGTCAAGGCGCGCGAGCAGCTCGAGATCTTCATCGGCGCCGCGCGCATGCGCGGCGAGGCGATGGACCATGTGCTGCTGTTCGGCCCGCCGGGGCTGGGCAAGACGACGCTGAGCCACATCATCGCCAACGAACTCGGCGTGAACCTGCGCCAGACCTCCGGGCCGGTGCTCGAAAAGCCGAAAGACCTGGCCGCGATCCTGACCAACCTGGAGCGCAACGATGTGCTCTTCATCGACGAGATCCACCGGCTCAGCCCGGTGGTGGAAGAAATCCTCTACCCCGCGCTGGAGGACTACCAGATCGACATCATGATCGGCGAGGGCCCGGCCGCGCGCAGCATCAAGCTCGACCTGCAACCCTTCACCTTGGTAGGCGCCACCACCCGCGCCGGCATGCTGACCAACCCGCTGCGCGACCGCTTCGGCATCGTGACCCGGCTGGAGTTCTACACGCCCGAAGAGCTGGCGCGCATCGTCAACCGCTCGGCCGGGCTTCTGAAGGTGCCGACCGACGCGGAAGGCGCGTTCGAGATCGCACGCCGTTCGCGCGGCACGCCGCGCATCGCCAACCGGCTGCTGCGGCGGGTGCGCGACTACGCCGACGTGAAAGGCGACGGCCACATCGGCAAGGCGCTGGCCGACAAGGCGCTGGCCATGCTCGACGTGGACCCGCACGGCCTGGACGTGATGGACCGCAAGCTGCTCGAAGCGGTGATCCACCGCTTCGACGGTGGCCCGGTCGGGCTCGACAACGTGGCCGCGGCCATCGGCGAGGAGCGCGACACGATCGAGGACGTGATCGAGCCCTACCTCATCCAGCAGGGTTACCTGCAGCGCACACCGCGTGGTCGCATTGCCACCGTGGCGGCCTACCGGCACCTGGGCGTGGTGCCGCCCAAAAGTTCGGGCGAAGACCTGTTCGGCGTCTGAGCGCGGCGCGGCCGCGTGGCACGCCTCAGGTCTGGCACATCACCGAGGCGGTGGCCACCAGTTCCTTGAACATCGCCATCGACACCGCGCCCGAGACCGCATACGGGTCGAGCACCGCCGCTTCGGAATACTTGAGCAACAGCGCCGGGTTCAGACGGCCCATGTTGACCTGCCCCATCGCCCAGCCGGCAAAACTGCGTTCGCTGATCTCTTCGTAGCTCAGCAGCACCACGTCGTGGTGGCGCGGGTCGAGGGTGATCTTGTTGTACAGCGCGCTCACCTGCGAGCGCCCACCCTCCAGCACCTGCAGGAAGATGCTGCCGGAAGAACAAAGCACCCCCGTCACGCCGATGGCCGGGTTGTTGGCGGTGGACTTGCGCAGGATGGCGTTCAGCGCCTCGGGGCTGATCTTGTCGGCAGCCCGACTGGCATACATCAAACGGACCAGCATGGTCGGTCCTTTCAGAGGCTGAGAGTTTTTCGGGCGTGCCCGAGCAGCGCGCCATAAGGCGTCTGATCCAGGCGCAAAGCGCAGCCATAGCTCGGGCTATGGCGAGCATTTGCAACGACGAGCAGGCGCCTTATGGCGTGATGAGCGGGCATGATTGAAGGACTCTCAGCCTCTCAGGTCTTCTTGCTGAGCAGGGACAGGAATTCGCGCCGCAGGTTGGCGTCTTTCAAGAACTCACCGCGCATCACGCTGTTGGTCTTCATCGACTCGGTGTCCTTGACGCCGCGCCAGTGCATGCAGAAGTGGTCGGCTTCCATCACGATCGCCAGCCCGTCGGGCTTGACGCGCTCCTGCAATTCGTTGGCAAGCATCATCACCGCCTCTTCCTGGATCTGCGGGCGGCTCATGATCCACTCGCAGATGCGGGCGTACTTCGACAGCCCGATCAGGTTGGAGTGTTCGTTGGGCAGGATGCCGATCCAGACCTTGCCCATGATCGGGCACAGGTGGTGCGAACAGGCGCTGCGCACCGTGATGGGGCCAACGATCATCAGCTCGTTGAGGCGCGAGATATTGGGAAACTCGGTGACCGGGGGCATAGCCACATAGCGCCCGCGGAATACCTCGGTCAGGAACATCTTGGCCACGCGCTTGGCGGTTTCTTGCGTGTTGTGGTCGCTGTCGGTGTCGATCACCAGCGCGCGCAGCACCTCCTGCATCTTGGCCTCGACCTCGACCTTCAGCTCCTCCATCTCGCCTTCGCGGATGAACTCGGCGATGTTGTCGTTGGCGTGGTAGCGGCATTTCGCGCCCACCAGCCGGTAGCGGATGCGCTCGGACGCACCCAGGCGGGCGAGCTCTTCTTCGGGTCTAAGGATCGGCGTCGGCGGGTCTCGGTGCATGCAGCCACCTCGGAAACAGGTCGGGGAACGGAGGTTACCGCAGAGGGGGTGCCCGTAGACTGCGGCGGGTGAACGCGCCCGCCCCCGCCCCCGCCCTTGCGCGCCCCGCCCACCCGGCCGCGCTGCCGCTCGCCCGGCTGCTGAACCACAGCGCCGACGCGGTGCAGGCGGTACGCGCCGGCCAGTCGCTCAATGACGCGCTGGCGCGCTGCCCTGCCGAGGCACGCCCGGGCACGCAGGCGCTGAGTTTTCACACCTTGCGCTGGCTCGGCTCGGCGCTGGCGGTGCGCGCGCTGCTGGCACCCAAGGCGCCGCCGCCGCCGGTCGATGCGCTGCTGCTCACCGCGCTGGCGCTGCTGTGGCCAGCGAGCGAACTGCCCTATGCCGAACACACGCTGGTGGACCAGGCCGTGGCCGCCGCCCGGCAGCGCGCGCCGGCCAGCGCCGCGTTCGTCAATGCCGTGCTGCGGCGCTTTCTGCGCGAGCGCGACACAACGGTGGCTGCCGCCCTGCGCGACCCGACCGCCGCCTTCAACCACCCGCCCTGGTGGGTCGAACGCTTGCGGCGCGACTGGCCCGAACAGTGGCAGGCGGTGTTGCAGTTCAACAACGAACACCCGCCGATGAGCCTGCGAATCAATGCGCGCCAGGGCGACGCGGCCGGCTACGTGGCGCGCCTGGCCGAACAGGGCCTCGCCGCGCGCGCCGTCGGCAGCCACGGCGTGGTGCTCGCCCAGCCCTGCCCGGTCGGCCAGCTGCCGGGCTTTGCGCAAGGGGCGGTGTCGGTGCAAGACCTGGCCGCGCAACGCGCCGCGCCGCTCTTGCTCGGCATCGCCGACGGTGGGGACGCCATCGAAGCGAGCGCTCGCCTCCCGGCTCGCCTTCCGAGCGGCGCCCGCGTGCTGGACGCCTGTGCCGCGCCGGGCGGCAAAACCGCGCACCTGCTGGAACTGGCCGACGTGGAAGTTCTGGCGCTCGACCACGACGCCCGCCGGCTCGCCCGGGTGAATGAAACCCTGGCCCGGCTCGGCCTGCATGCCCGCACCGTGGCGGCCGATGCCGGCCAACCCGCGACCTGGTGGGATGGCCAGCCGTTTGACGCCATCCTGCTCGACGCCCCGTGCAGCGCCTCGGGCATCGTGCGGCGCCACCCGGACGTGCGCTGGCTGCGCCGGGCCTCCGACATCGCCGCCCTGGCCGGCACGCAGGCGCGCTTGCTGGACGCGCTGTGGCCCCTGCTCGCCCCCGGCGGGCGGCTGCTGTTTTGCACCTGCTCGGTGTTCCGCGCCGAGGGCCAGCACCAGATCGACGCATTTTTGCAACGCTGCGGCGATGCGGAAGTCGCGCCGCAGCCCCGATCGCCGGGCCACCTGCTGCCGCTGCCCGACAATCTCCGTCAGTATCCGGGCCATCCGAGCCATGCCGGCGCGGCGTCGGGCGATGGATTCTTCTACACCCTGATTCAGAAGCGACGCGATTGAACACCTCCCACCCGACAGCGGCCCAACCCTTCTGCGCATTCGCAGCCGGCGCCGCCCTGCCCGGGCGGTGGCTGGGGTGGGGGCTGGGACGCGGGCTGGGGCTGGTGCTGGCCGTCGCGGTGTGGCTGGCGCCTGCCTCCACCTACGCCGCCGACCCACCGGCGCTGGCGGCCTTCGAGCTTGTGCAGGACGACGAAGGTGTGTCGCTCAGCTACACGCTCAACTTCGAGCTGTCGCGCAGCGTCGAAGAGGCGCTGAACAAAGGCGTGCCGCTGTACTTCCTGGCCGAGGCCGAGGTCTACCGCGAGCGCTGGTACTGGCGCGACAAGCGCGTGGCCCATGCCACTCGGCTGTGGCGCATCTCCTTCCAGCCGCTCACCTCGTCTTACCGCGTCACCTTCGGCGGGCTGAACCTGACCTACAACAGCCAGGCCGAGGCGCTGGCCGCGATGCGCCGCACGGTGCGCTGGAAAGTGGCCGAAGTCGGCCAGATCGAACCCGGCAAGCATTACGTGGAGTTCAGCTTCCGGCTCGACACCAGCCTGCTGCCACGGCCGATGCAGATCGGCATCAGCGGCCAGCCTGACTGGTCGCTGTTGGTGGAGCGCTCGCAGCGCTTCAACTGAAGGCTGCGTTGCTGGACCCGGCAGGCCGGTCATGACCAAAGCATCGCGCTGGGCCTGGCTCGTTTCACTGGTGGCCGTCACCGGCGCCGGCCTGGTGCTGGCCTTCCTGCTGTCGGTGGCCACCAACTCGCCGGCCCTGTACGAGCGCCATTACCTTTGGCTGTTCTGGGTCAACCTGACCGTGGCCACCTTGCTGCTGCTGGTGATCGCCGTGGCCTCGGTGCGCCTGCTGGTGCGCATCCGGCGGCGCAAGTTCGGGAGCAGGCTGCTGCTCAAGTTGGCGGCGATCTTTGCCCTGGTGGGCGTGGTGCCGGGGGTGCTGATCTACACGGTGAGCTTCCAGTTCGTGTCGCGCAGCATCGAAAGCTGGTTCGACCTGAAGGTGGAAAGTGCGCTCGACGCCGGGCTGACGCTGGGGCGCGGCACGCTCGACGCGCGCGTCGTCGACCTGGCCAGCAAGACGCGTGTGGCGGCCGAAGCGCTGGGCGACCGCGCCGGCAGCATCCAGGCGCTGGCGCTGGAACGGCTGCGTGAGCAACTGTCGGCGCAAGACGTGTCGCTGGTGGGCGCGGCAGGCCAGACCTTGCTCACCGTGGGCAGCACCTCGTCGCTGCTGATGTTCTCGCGGCCAACCCTGGCCCAGTTGCGCCAGGCCCGGGTGCAGCGCGTCGTCAGCCAGCTCGAAGGGCTGGACGAAGACGCCGCCACGCCTGGCAACGCCCGCGTGCGCGCGCTGGCGCACATTCCGAGCGCCAACTTCGCGCTCGACGAGCAAGAGCGCTACCTGCTGGTCACACAACTCCTGCCGCCCGGCCTGGCCGCAAATGCGCTGGCGGTACAGACCGCCTACCGCGAGTACCAGCAGCGCGCCTTGGCGCGCGACGGCCTGCGCAAGATGTACATCGGCACGCTCACGCTGGCGCTGGTATTGGCGGTGTTTGCCGCGGTGCTGCTGGCGGTGGCGCTGGGCAACCAGCTGGCCCGGCCGCTGTTGCTGCTGGCCGAAGGCGTGCGCCAGGTGGCCCAGGGTGACCTGAGCGCCAAGCCGGTGTTCGCCTCACGCGACGAACTCGGCGGCCTGACACGCTCGTTCGCCGACATGACTCAGCAACTCTCGGACGCGCGCTCGCTGGTGCAGCGCAGCGTGGTGCAGGTGGAAGGCGCGCGCGCCAACCTGCAGACGATTCTGGACAACCTGACCGCCGGCGTGATCGTGTTCGACAACCAGGGCCGCATCGACACCGTGAACCCTGGCGCCACGCGCATCCTGCGCCTGCCGCTGTCGGCCTACCGCAAGCGGCGGCTCGACGAAGTGCCGGGGCTCAGCACGTTCGGCCAATCGGTGTGGCAACGGTTCGAGCTGCACGCCACCAGCCCAGAAGCCGGCGAGCGCGACCACTGGCAGGACTCGTTCGAACTGCAGACCGCCGTCGACCGCGACACGCTGACCCTGCTGGTGCGTGGCGCCGCCATGCCCATGGGCGCGCGGCTGATGGTGTTCGACGACATCAGCGAAGTCGTATCGGCCCAGCGCAGCCAGGCCTGGAGCGAAGTGGCGCGGCGCCTGGCGCACGAGATCAAGAACCCGCTGACGCCGATCCAGCTCTCGGCCGAACGCCTTCAGCACAAGCTCGAGGCCAAGCTCGAAGGCACCGACCAGGCCATGCTGGTTCGCTCGGTCGCCACGATCGTGAACCAGGTGCAGGCGATGAAGACGCTGGTCAACGAGTTCCGAGACTACGCGCGCCTGCCGGCTGCGCAACTGCGACCGCTGGACTTGAACGCGCTGGTCGCCGAGGTGCTGGGCTTGTACGCCACCGCGCAGGAATCAGGCCGCTTGCACGCTGACCTGGGCCCCGACGTGCCGGCCATCGTCGGCGACGGCACGCAGTTGCGCCAGGTCATCCACAACCTGGTGCAGAACGCGCTCGACTCTGTGGCCGAGCAGGCCGACGGCCGCGTGCGCATCACCACCGAGGTGGTGCGCAACGAACTGGGCGCGCTGCGCGCGGTGCGGCTGCAGGTGATCGACAACGGCCCCGGCTTCCCCGACAAAGTTCTCAAGCGCGCCTTCGAGCCCTACGTCACCACCAAGAGCAAAGGCACCGGGCTGGGCCTGGCAGTCGTGAAAAAGATCGCAGACGAGCACGGCGCACGGGTTCGCATTGCCAACCTGGGCACCACGGTTGAGGGGGATGGCGCGGCCGGCGTGGCGAAAGGCGCTCAAGTTTCGTTATCATTTTCGAAATTCGCACCGGCCGGCGACAATCTCGTCGTCGCGACAACCGCGACCGTTGCGAGTGCACACTAGCGTTCATGGCCACCATTCTTGTAGTTGACGACGAACTCGGCATTCGTGCCCTGCTTTCGGAGATCCTTGCCGACGAAGGGCACACCGTCGAAGTGGCAGAAAACGCCGCTCAGGCGCGCGCCAGTCGGCAGCGGTTTCGGCCCGACCTGGTGCTGCTCGACATCTGGATGCCCGATGTCGATGGCATCACCTTGCTGAAGGAATGGGGCGCCACCTCGCTGCTCACCATGCCCGTCATCATGATGAGCGGGCACGGCACCATCGACACCGCGGTCGAGGCCACCAAGGTCGGTGCGATGGCCTTTCTTGAAAAGCCGATCACCCTGCAAAAGCTGCTGCGCGCCGTCGAACAAGGCCTGGCCAAACCCGCGCCGCGCAACGCCTTGCCGCCGTCGCACAACAACATGATGGACGGCGGGCTGACGGTCGAGTCGGCCATGACCGGCGGCGTGATGCTGCCCACCATGCCGATGATGCTGGGCCCGCAGTCGGAACAAAGCTTCGACCTGGACCGCCCGCTGCGCGAAGCGCGCGACGCGTTCGAGAAGAGCTACTTCGAATTCCACCTGAGCCAGGAAAACGGCAGCATGACCCGCGTGGCCGAAAAGACCGGCCTGGAGCGCACCCACCTGTACCGCAAGCTCAAGCAGTTGGGCGTCGACCTGACGCGCGGCAAGCGCGGCGCGGCGTCCTGAAGAGTTCGGGTCGGCCGGGTCGGGTGGCTCAGTTCAGCTCGTTTATACTGGCGGGCTCGGCCTGGTAGCTCAGTTGGTAGAGCAGCGGATTGAAAATCCGCGTGTCGGTGGTTCGATTCCGCCCCAGGCCACCAAAAGAGAGTTCAGCAAGGTCCGCCAAGGTCCCAAAAGCCCTAAGGAAATCAACGCCTTAGGGCTTTTTTGTTGTCCAGCGACGTGCAGTAACTTCCGCCGGCTTCCGGCCCATTGATGGAGTAACTTTCGCAGTAACTGCAGAATGGAGCCCTGATCTCCAAAAAGTTACTCCATGGCGCGAGACCTGATTTCGGGCGATTCGATGATTCGGGCCATCAAGCCGGGGGACTCGCGCAAGCGGCTGAGCGATGGCGACGGCCTCTTCCTGCTGCTGTTCGTGAAGGGCGGCTCCCATGGCTGGCGGCTGAGCTACAGCGTCAACGGTTTGCGCAAGTCGCTGAGCCTGGGCACGTACCCGGACACGGGCCTGGCGCTGGCCAGGAGGAAGGCTGACGAAGCGCGGCGGCTGGTGAGCGCCGGCGTGGATCCCAGCGACGTGCGCAAGGCCGACAAGGCGGGCGCCGAACAGCAGCGCGAGATCGAGCGGCGGGCTGATGCCGGCCTGCCGCCCGCCGGCTCTTTCGAGGCGGTGGCGCGTGAGTGGTTCGCGACCCGGCGCGACGAGTGGTCAACGAGCTACGGTGACAAGGTGCTGACGCGCCTGGAGGTGGACGTATTCCCCCACATCGGGCGCCGGCCCGTGGGCCTGGTGACGGCCTCTGAGCTGCTGGCGTTGCTGCGCCGCATCGAGGCGCGCGGCGTGATCGAAACGGCGCACCGTGCGCACGAGAGCTGCTCGCAGGTGTTCCGCTATGCCGTCGGCGCCGGCCTGGCGCAAGGCGATCCCGCTCGGGACTTGAAGGGGCTGCTGCGAAAGCCGCGGGCGCAGCACTTCCCGGCGATCACGAAGCCGGAGCGCTTGGCCGATCTGCTGCGGGCAATCGATGGGTACCAGAGCACGCCGGTTGTGCGGGCTGCGCTCGCCCTGGCGCCGCTGCTGCTGCTGCGACCTGGTGAACTTCGGCACGCGGAGTGGGCCGAGATCGACCTGGCCAAGGCGACCTTCACGGTGCCGGCGCAGCGCATGAAGCGGCAGAAGCAGGGCAAGGAGGAAGGCGCACCGCACGTGGTGCCGCTGGCGCGCCAGGCGGTGGCCGCGCTGGCCGAGCTGGAGCCGCTGACGGGTGGCGGGCGCTACGTGTTCCGTGGCGAGCGGCACCACGATCGGCCGATGAGTGAGAACACGGTCAATGCTGCACTTCGAGCGATGGGCTTCCCCGCCGACGAGGTGACGGGCCACGGTTTCAGGGCGACGGCGCGCACGATGCTGGCCGAGCGGCTGGGCGTGGCCGAATCGGTGATCGAGGCCCAGCTGGCCCATAGCGTGCGCGACAGCCTGGGCCGGGCATACAACCGCACCGAGTTCATCGAGCAGCGCAGCACGATGATGCAGACGTGGGCTGACTACCTCGACCGGCTGCGCAAGGGCGGCGAGGTGGTCAGCCTGCGCGATCGACAGACCTGAGCACAGCGCACCTCCCTTTGCCCAGAACCGCCCGGCCATGTGGCGGGCGTTGTCGTTCATGCTGGCCGGCGAAAGCCGGCGGGTTGATCGGTCGGTGGCGGCGGTGGTGGGTGGTGGTGAGATCTGCTTTCGCGCGACGAATCACAGACGAGAGCGTGCGCCAGCGGGACATGGATTCCAGGTGAACACTCAAATGCAGCGGGAACAGCGGGAACAGGGCGGCGAATCGGGCTGCAGGCCGCATGGTTGCTGGCTTTGGCTGTACCCGTCAGGGTTGCAGAGTGACGGGAACAGAGCGGGAACAGCGGGAACAGAAGAAGAGAGAGTGAGAGAGAGTCCCCCTCTTCTTTCTTCTTCTCTTCTTGGTCATCCCATGCATGCAGCTCGACCAGGCCATGCACCCCGGGGCGGGCAAAAGGCTGGAGCATTCGAAGACGCGACCGGTCCCTACTAAGCGCTCTCAAGCCCGCGAAACTGACGGGGGGGCCTTTACGGTGGCAAGGGAGGGGGCGGGCAAAAGTCTGGAGCATTCAAAGCCCGGACCGTCCTGCCGTCAATTAAATGCGCGCGCAGGTTTCGGGGGTGGGGGGGGTATGAAGTCGGCCCAAGTCAGGCCGTGCCGCCCCAGACCCATGGGGCCTCGGGCGGGCTTGTTGCGCAGGGCTCACGCTAGGGGTCGAACGGGGTGCTCGACCTGGCCGACCCCCGGTGCACGAATTGGACATCGGCGGATTTTGCGCGCGACGGGTTGCTTTCCGCGCCACCCACTCACTCACACTGGGCGCGTGCAGGCGTCTGCACTGTGGTCGCCGTCGGACCCACTGGCCCCGGACGGGTTGAACCGTCGGCGCTCGAAATGCCACTCACCCCCAAGACAAGGGAGGGAATCCTGCTGCACCGCACAAAGATGGCTTGGAGGCGTTACATTTCGCGTAGGCCTACACAGAAACGAGAGGTTCTCCTGATTCATTTCCCGCTTTGGGAGCCGAAACTCTCAGGGAGACTACGCAGTCCAACAGGTTCTGGCGCAAAGAGCGCGTCAACAGGAGATCGGCAATGCACTCTGCTCGTCGGGATGACGACATCGAGTTCCAAAGTCCCACAAGCGGGCAGGTACAAGCTCAGGCCGCGCGCAGCGTTACCCTATTGAACGCCATTGAGGCAGCGGTCACCCGCGCTCATTCGAATGCCACTCTGCTATCCACCCTTGCCGAGGAAATGGAGAAGGCTTCAGCGGGCCTGGCTCAGATCAAGAGCCACTCCGCGCTCGACCCAGAAGGTCGTGCGAACGACCTGTTGAAGAAGGCCGCGGCAGCAGCGGCCCGGATCCACGAGGATGCGGACATGAAAATGCACAGTGCTCGAGCCGATGGGAACCTCACTTGCGACGATGGCGTCGACGACGCATACGCCGAGCTCGCGGACGCCGCGGCTGCAATGCACAACGCGGTCGAGGTCTACCGCGATGTTCTCGAAACGATCGAGGCCCTTGACTCTCCCGTCGGAGACAAACTCTACACCGAACCAGGTGACATTTTCGCGGACATTTTCTCGGGCCGCTGATGCTGTTGACCGTCAACGGCTTCAAGCGTACTGCACGCTTCGACGCTGACGTTCGTAAGGCTCCACCCGACATAGTTGCTGCTGCCGAGACGGCCCTGAAGAAGCTCCAAGAGAACTCGCGCGCTGGCTGCTTGCGCATGCACCCTATGCAGGGCTTGCCCAAGCCCATGGTGTTCAAGCTCGACGTTCTTGCCAACCACTCGTGGCAGATCACGTTCGAGATGCATCACGAGACTGCGCACCTCCGGCGTCTGGCGACGCACAAGAGCATCGATCGGCGCCCTCGGTAAGCCCACAAGGAAGGGGCGCATCCGTCGGTCCAGGCGTCTGCACTCGATCCCTTTTCTACACAGTTGCGGAACCATGCGACGATTGCTCGCCGCGCCCGCCCGAGGGCTGATCCCCTTCGGTTGACCTGGCGCCCCCGCCTGGTGGGCGCGGCGACTTCATCGGTTCGGGGGCATGCATGGGGGCATGCAAGATGTCGAGCAAGAGGGAGCAACGCGCGAGCCGAGCAGTAAGCCCGGACGCGCCGACCAGCGGCGCAGGCCAACCGGCCACGGTTGACTTTGACCAGGCGACGAGATGCGACCTCATGTCGGGCTACCGATTGAACAGGGTGTGGGCATCCCCGACACCTAGCGATTCGCGCATCGATGAGTTCGCGGGCATCTTCGTCACCACCTTGGCGGGCTTTGGCGCCGCAATGCCAGGCTTTGCCGAGTACGACCCGGAGCCTCAGAAGGAACGGGCTCGCTCGTTGAGCCGGCTCGTCGCCGCCGCCGAGGCGATGGCCGAGGAGATCTCCAAACTCGACAGCGCCGCGCTTGGGTGCGCAACCTACCACGTGGCAAAGGAGCTGATCGCCACCGAGCAATGGACCGACGATGTGTTCACTGAGTACGACGGCATCAAGCTGAGCGAACGTGCATCGGCACTCACTCCATGGTCGGCGATGAATGTCGCAGCCGAGTGGAAAGATGATGGGATCAAGTGGTTCACCGCGGTCGGTGTGGGAGTGCGGAACGCAGCCAAGGAATTGCCGCCCCATCGTTTCGATGTGCGAGCTGAGACCGCGACCGCCATCAAGCGATTGTTCGATAGCGAAGGGCTTCCCTTCATCGAGAGCGAAACAAGCTACGCAGCGGCCTGCACTCGTGCCGTGTTCCAGTTGGGCGGCTTCCAAAAAGATGCAGTGAAGTACTGGGTAGGTCTGGTTGGCAAGAAATCGGCGGGCAAAGTCCGCCCGCCGATTTCATAGACACGGCACAACCCGCACGTTGAAATCCCTGCACCGCTCGACAGAGCCAGCAGGAGTGCATCAACGTGCAGCTAGTCAACGAAACCCGTCCGCAGGTGCGCCGCGATCGGTTGCTACGGTTGCCCGAGGTTGAGACAGCAACGGGGCTGAAGAAGTCGACCATCTACCTGCTGATGAAGCGCAAGGAGTTCGTGCCTTGCGTCCAGGTGACCGCGCGGTGCGTGGCCTGGCCGGAGAGCCGGGTGCTGCAGTGGGTGCAAGATCGCATCGCGTCGAGCGACGTGGTGCCGGCGCAGGCCGATTTGCTCCCGCCAGGTGACGGTGGTTCGAAGGTCGGGCCGTGAGCGCCGAACGCTCAGCGGTGGACCGGTGCGGGAAGCCGTGTGAGGCGCCGTTCGCGGACATGAAGGACCGGTGCTATGCCCTGCGCGTGGGCGCTTCAGTGCTGCATTCGCGCTGGCCGGTGGTGCAAGCGCCCTGCATCGTGTGGATCGGCATCAACCAGCTCGAGGCCCACGCGGTCGTTTTGTGGCCTGGCGTCGTGCGCGTGACGGCCAGGCACAGTGGCGAGCTGATCGTGCAGTCGATGCCTGGCCAGCCGCAAACGCCGGATTGGACAGCGACATGATGGACTGGCGTGCAGGCGTCTGCACGGCGCCGACGAGCGTTCAGGGCAACAGCGAGGCGACCAACTTCCAGAGCGCCGCGCCGCCAGCCAGCACGCCTGCGGCCAGCGGAGCGATCGACTGCGTGGTCTCCCTGGAGGCCACGGTGAAAAGCACGAACGCCTTGACCGAAACAAGCGCCTTGCCGACCGTTGTAACCTTGAATTTGACTTCTTCGCCCTGGAAGCCGGTATCGCGGCCTTCCACCTTCGCGTCCAGCCTGGCGAACCCGCGCCACTCCTCGGGGTGCGGCATGGTGAAGTCACCCATCTCTAATCGAACGCGCTCGCCCTTGGTGGTGTCCAGGCCGGTGCGCTGTGCCAATGCTGCCCTGTACTCAACGAGTGGCCGCAAGAAGTGCCGCGAATTGCAGTCGAGCTGGTCGCTTCGACGCAGGTCGCTGACGAGCAACCCGCGGATGCCCTTGGCTTGTCGCGACCACCGCGCCTGCTTCCATCTCTTGAGCAAACCGCTGGCCTCTTCCGAGAAGCCGTATCGGTGCGCCAAGTACCCGAGCACGACGAGCACGGCCACCCACGCCCGCCAGTCGCTGATCGAGCTGCCGCCCTTCACGCCCAGTACCTTGTCGGCCAGCTCGGGCAGGGGAACCTCAAGCCACACACCGAGCACCACCAGGCTGCTCGCGATGAGCAAATTGCGCCGCGCTTTGCCCTCATCGTCATCCATTCGTCGGGTCCTCCATGCGCGCCTCAGCCGGCAGTGTCGCCCGGATCACGTCCTTCAGCTCTTGCATGCCGGCCGCCACGTCGTCGGGGTCCCACGCCACGATGAGCTGGTGCGCGGTGTCGAAGTGCGGATGGTCGGGGTGCGTTTTGTCCGACAGCACGTCTTGCCTGCAGGTGTAGAACACCGGCCGGCCCAGGCCTTCGGCGAAGCCGGCTTCCCAGTAGGCGCCGCGGTTGCCGTGCGTCAGGTCGCAGACCACGAAGCGGCTGGTGCGGATCTCGACGCGCATGCGGTTGTCGATCGACCCGGCCGTCTTGTGGTCGCCGGCGGTGGTGCGCAGCTCGAAGCCGGCCTGGTCGACGGCCAGGCGCATGTGGTCGGCGTAGATGCCGTCCATCTGCGCGTCGCCGAACTTCATGGCCATGAAGGCGTGGCGACTGCCGGCGCCGTCGCGAAGCAGGGCAGCGTGCCGATCCCACCCGTCCAGCGAGAGCGCCGCATCGTCCCAGTGCGCAGGGCGGCCAAGGATCTGGCTTTGCTTTGTGGACGACGAAAAGTACCGGCGCCCGACTGCCTGGTGAATGACCCATTCGACCTGCATCTCGGTCACCGTGCCGACGCTCGCTCGCAAGGTGGAAACGTCCAGGTCCGCACTCTCGCCTGGTTGCAATCGGCGGGCCATGTAGAGAACGAGGTTGTCGACCTGCTCCAGCGCTTGGGGCAATGGCATTTCCGAAAACGCCTGAAGCAGTGCAAACGTGACGACATCCCCCGCCGGCAGTTTGGCCACGCCGTGCGTCATGCGCGCGCGCTCGGCCTGGTCAGGCGGGGTCAGAAGGCGGGCGTGTGCGCTCGACGAAAGGAAGTGGTCTCCGCAGTTGTTGCAGTTGACTCGCGCCCTGTCGCCGCGGTACTGCAGGGGGTGGGCCATCCGGCCGCTGCACAGGGGGCAGGTGAATTCGTCAATCGCCGTCGCCATGTGTCGTGCTCCCTGAAAGCATGGTTGTTTGAGCGGGCAATAGTGCATGCACCGCCGCTCCAGCCGCTTTCTCACCGTCGCACCACCGTGCTACATTGCACGCGCCTGCACACACTGCAGGTCGGGTTTGGAAGCCCGGAAGAAACAAAGGCGCGCGGCCGCCTCAATGAGCGGCCTTTCCTTTTTGCGCGTCGATCGCCTGTGGCACCAGTTTTGGCGGCCCAGGTGGGGGAGCCTTCGGGCTCGCCGGTTTGCCTTTGTTTGCCGGTCTTCCAACCCTGCTTGGGTCGCCTCCTGCGTTTGGAAGCGCGGGGGGCGGTTTTGAACCGCAAACAAAGGAGCCACATCATGGCTGTTACTTCCCCTCAGGGCGAGATCGCGCTCGTTCCCCTCGCATCGTTCAATGATCCGCCGCCGCGCAGCTCGTACCGAGTGCCGGCGCTGACGCGCACGCGCCGCAATCACGGCGTGTTCTTGGTGGGCGACCAGCTCGCCACCGTGTACAGCTCGCGCCGCGAGTTCGACACCCTGGGCGTGACGCTCAGCGTGGGCGCCGGCGCGCTCACGATCACCGGCAGCATGACGCCGGTGCAGGCCCGCGCGATGGCGCGGGCGCTCGCGGCGGCGGCTGATGCCGTCGAAGCATTGGGAGGCCGGCAATGAGCGCCGGCGTGGTCATCGCGCTGCCGACGGCGGCGGCAATGCCCGTCGTGCAGCCGCGCCGCCGGGGGCCACCAAGCAAAGCGGTGGTCTCGCTCGCATGGCGTCGAGGGGAGGCGGCCCGGCGCCGGCTTGATGCGAGCTTCGTCCGGGTCGCCGGGTCATCACAGAGCAGCGCAGCCGATCGCGCACTCTGGAGCGCCTTCTTCGCAGAACTGATTCTGCGAATCGAGCGCCTGCCGGAGAGACAGCAAGGCGCTGCGGCGCACACGATGCTGCAGGCCATCCGAGAACTTGAGCAGCAAGGGGGTGCAGCATGAGCGCCGCCGTCATTGACTTCCAGCGCTTCATCAAGCGCGCTGCCGCGGCGGATTCCGGCTACCAAACGCCGCTGGCGCCGCGGGACATGCGCAACCTGCGCCGGTTGGTGTGGCACATCAGCGACCACCATATGGCGCCGCAAGCCTGGTCGCAAGCCACGTGGCGCGCGCTGCGCAAGGCATGCGACACGCCGGCACCGATCCCCTTCTCGGTGGGCGACATTCCAGCGATCACGGCAGAGTTGCGCCGCATAGGCCAGATCAGCCGGACGTTGTGGGACGCAAAGCGGGCTGCCGAAGAGACCGTGCTGAAGCGACTCATTCGCGGCAGCGAAGCGCCGGCCGATGTGCTCTCAGCCGCTCTTGCGCAGCTCGCCGAGGCGGCCAAGGACAAGGACGCCGAAACCGCTACGGCCTGGGAAGCGTGGGACGTGCAACGGTTCGTCGAGCGCGCCGAAAGTGGCCCCGATCACGCGGAGTGCAGCGAGCCGTGACAGCCAAGCGCCCGCCAGCCGCTGCGCCGCGGCAGTTCATCAACCGCCACGCCAGTGCGCTGCGGGCCTTGCTGGCCTACGGCCTGGCCGCATCGGCCGCCACGGAGCTGATCGATCAGGCGAAGGCAGCGGGGCGTGACGAGATCGATCTGCTGGTGCCCGTCGGCGCCGGCGCCGGCGCCGAGGCCGGGCAGTTGCTGGTGCTCAAGCGCATGCGCGGCGGGCATGTGGACGTGTTCCGCCTTGTCGGAAAGAAGGCCACTCGATGACCGCCAGGCGCGCCGCACCGAAGGCCCAGCGGGCCGTCACGCCCGAGCTGGTGCGCTGGGCGTTGCACTGCATTCCGCCGGACGTAGACCGCGACACCTGGTCGCGCATCGGCATGGCCATCAAGTCGGAGCTGGCCAGCGACGCGGGCTTTGCGCTGTGGGACGAGTGGAGCGCCCACGGCGAGAGCTACGACGCCGGCGCCGCGCGCGCCACCTGGCGCAGCATCAGGCCTGGCGGCGGCGTGGCGATCGGCACGCTGTTCGGCATCGCGAAGGAGCACGGCTTTCGGTTCCCCGATGCCGACGGGCAGGCTGTGCAGACGTCTGAACAGATCGCCGCGGCCGAGGCAGAGGCAGAGCGCTTGGCGGGCGAGCGCCGGCGGGCGCAAGAGATCGAGTCGGCCAGGCACCGGCAGCGCGCCGACCAGGCGGCGCGCGACGCTGCGGACCTGTGGGCCGATGCGAGCCAAACGGGCACATCGCCCTATCTGCAGCGCAAAGGCGTGCAAGGCCACGGCGTGCGCTACTTGCCCGATGACACGCTGCTGGTACCGATGCGAGACCGCGACGGCGAGCTGCAGAACCTGCAGCGCATCGCGCCCGCGAAGCCAAACGACGGCAGGCCAGAGAAGCGATTCCTGTCGGGCGGGCGCAAGTCGGGCTTGTGGCACTGGTGCGGCGAGCCGGCCGGCGCCGCGGTGCTGTTGCTGGCCGAGGGCTATGCCACGGCCGCGAGCCTTCACGAAGCGACGGGCCGGCCGGTGGCGGTGGCCTTCGACGCGGGCAACCTGGTGCACGTGGCGGCCGAGCTGGCGGCCAGGTTCCCGGGCGCGGCGCTGCTGGTGTGCGGTGATGACGACCGCGAGACCGCGCAGCGCACGGGCAAGAACCCCGGGCGCGACAAGGCCGCATCGGCGGTGCGTAAGGCCAAGGCCTGCGGCGCGGCGGCGGCAGCCGTGTTCCCGGATGGCCTGGCCGAGAGCGGCACCGACTTCAATGACCTGGCCGCGTGCGCAGGCGCCGACGCGGTGCGGGCGATCGTGGAGCCGGCGTGCATCGGCCTGGCGGCTGACTTGGCGCGCCAGGCCGCAGAAACGGGCTCGGGCGTGGCGATCGACGATCGGGACGGGCCACCACACCCAGCGGAGCGCGACGCGGCCGCAAACGCCGATGATCCATTCAGCCTGAGCGAGGCCGGCGTGTGGTTCACCGGCCGAGATCGCGAAGGCAACCCGAAGAAGCCGCAGTGGCTGTGCGCGCCGCTGGAGGTGACTGCGCGCACGCGCGCAGACGACACCAACGGCTGGGGGTACCTGCTGCGCTTCAGCGACCCGGACGGCAACCCGAAAACGTGGGCCATGCCGTCTGCACTGCTGAGCGGCGATAGCGGCGAGTGGGCCGCGCGCCTGCGCGACATGGGCTTGCGCATGGCGCCGGGCACTGTGCCGCGCAACATGATCGCGCGCTACATCGACACGCGCGAATCGGCGGAGCGCGTGACCTGCACAGCGGTGGTGGGTTGGCACGGGCCGGTGTTCGTGCTGCCGAGCTGCACCATCGGCACCAGGCCGGACCGGCGCACCTACGTCTTCCAGAGCGACACAGGCATGGAAGACACGTTGCGCCATCGCGGCACGCTTGCGCAGTGGCGGGCGGAAGTGGCCGCGCTGTGCGTGGGCAATTCGCGCCTGCTGTTTGCGCTGTGCTGCGCGTTCGGCGGGCCTCTGCTGCACCTGGCCAATGCCGAGAGCGGCGTGATGAGCCTGACGGGCAAGTCGGGCGCCGGCAAGACCACGGCGATGCAGGCGGCGACCAGCGTCTACGGCCGGCCGAGCTATATGCAGCGTTGGCGCTCCACGTCGAACGCGCTGGAGAGCATCGCGGTGCAGCACTCGGACCTGTGCCTGGTGCTCGACGAGATCGGCCAGCTCGACCCGCGCGAGGTGGGCGAGGTGGCCTACCTGCTGGCCAACGGCATGGAGAAAGGCCGCTCGACGCGCAACGGCCTGGCCAAGAAGCGGCGCACGTGGCGCGTGCTGGTGCTGTCGAGCGGCGAGGTGTCGCTGCCCGACCTGATGGCCGAGGGCGGCAAGCGCACGCGCGCGGGCCAGGAGGTGCGCTTCCTGGACATTCCGAGCGACGCCGGGGGCAGCATGGGGGCGCTGGAGGCGCTGCACGGGCACCAGGGGCCCGGCGAGCTGGCCGAGGCGGTGACGCGCGCCGCTGCCACGTTCTACGGCACCGCGGGGCGCACCTGGCTGGAGTGGCTGTGCACGCACCATGCAGATGTCTGCACACGCCTGCCCGACCTGGTGGAGCGCCACCGGTCCGACCTGGTGCCCGAGGCCGCCGCGGCACAGGTGCGCCGCGCCGGCAGCCGCTTTGCGCTGGTGGCCACCGCTGGCGAGCTGGCCACCAAAGCGGGCATCACCGGATGGGCCAAGGGCGAGGCGGCCCGCGGTGTGCGGGCGTGCTTCAACGCGTGGATGGCCGCGCGTGGCCACCTAGACAACGGCGAAGACGCGGCCATGCTGCGTCAGGTGCGGCAGTTCCTCGAGCTGCACGCCGAAGGCCGGTTCACCTGGTGGCATAGGGCGGCCGACGACCACGCGCCGAAGACGCTGAACCGCGCCGGCTTCCGGCGCCTGCTGGGGGACGATGGCAAGCCCATCAAGTCAGACGCCGACCACCAACGCGAGTACGGCGAGCGCATCGCCGCGAACGATGGCGAGCGCACGCACTTCGACTTCATCATCCTGCGCGAGGTGTTCCAGCGCGAGGTGTGCAAGGGGTTCAACTGCGACGAGGTGGCCAAGCTGCTGCAGCGGCGCGGCCACCTGGTGCACGAGGTTGGCCGGCTGATGGACCGGCAGCGATTGCCGGGCATGGGCAAGGCTGCGTGTTATCACCTTTTGCCGAGCATCTTCAATGACGAGCTGTGAGGCCTCAGCCCCGGCCGACGCCTCCGCTCATCAGTCGGCGCTGGCCCAGCTCGATGCGCTGCGCGAGACATGCGGGGAAAAAAACGGCGGCTGGGCGGTGCTGCAGTGCGTGGCGATCTGCGCCAAGAACAAGCTGACGCTGCCGGTCTGGGTGGCGAACCCTTTCGTCAATCGATTGGCACTCGTCACCGAGGCTCATGTGCTGAGCCTGGAAGAAGCGTTCGGGAGTTTCTGGCCACCGGGCACGCGCATCGACAGCGTGCGCCGCACTAAGGAGCGGATTCGGCTTATTCATGCCGAGGTGCGCAGGCTCGTCGCGGCACGTCCTTCGGTTGCTATCGACTTCTGGCTGTTCGAAGAAGTGGGCAAGGTGCAAGGCATAGACCTCGGCGCGTCCAGAGTGAGCAAGCTCTATTACCAGGGCCTCGATCAGGGAATGCCCAACGTCGCCAAGGAACGCAAGGCCGCGCGCCGAGCCGGAAATCTCCCTGCCTGCGCCTGAAAGAGGGAGAAGACTTTGCGTGCCGGCTGCGAGACAGTGCCGACACGCACCGAACCCGTTCACTCACACGACACAAAGGACATCGCATGAAGCCGTTGCAAGTGACTCCACTGAAGGAGCAGCCTGGCCACGTCGAGGCCATGAAGCAGATCAATACGTTGAACGGCGCCCTGGCCAAGGTGGATGTCCGCATTCTGGAGATCGAGGCCCTGCTTGCCGCGCACACGCCGGACGCTGGCTCTTCGCATGTGGAGGCGGCGCTGCAGTTCGCGGCCACGGGCGTGGTGCGGGGGCCTGGCAACACGCCGCATGCGCTGAGCGAGGAAAACGTGATCCTGCGACAGCAGCGGGAGGCGCTGCAGAAGGCAATCGCTGCGCAGTACGCGAGCCTGCAGCTCGTCACCTCCGAACTGAGCGCCGAAGTGTCCCGCGCCGCGCAAGCGGCCCACAAGTCGCTGGCCGCTCGCATGCTGAAGCTCTTGCAGGATCTAGACGCTCTGCAGGAGGAAGAACGGGTCTTCATTCGCGACCTGGAAGACGCTGGCTACTCGCCTCGGTTCCAGCAGTACGTGGCTTGGCCAATGGTCGGGAGGTTGCGCGACAAGAGCGAGTCGCTGCTGTGGTACCGCGAGCGCGAACTGCGCATGTACGTCGACTGATCCGGGCTCGCCCTGGCCCTCTTCAAACCCGCCACTTGAAAGCACCCTACACCATGGAATCGATTCAATCGCTGCAGGGCCGCATCACGGCCAGCGCACACGCTGCCAAGCACTTGCTGGCGGAAATGGGCGACCGCCGCTGGTCGGCGAAGCACCAGTCCGTCTTCGACGCACTGGTTGACGAAGCGGAGCGCGCCGAGGCGCTGCTGAGCATCCGCCAAACCGCGTCCGGCTCGCCGGCCACCGAGTGGGCGCTGCAGCGCACCGGCCTGGAGGCCTACCTGCGGGGCGCGCAACTGGCTGCAGCGCAGCAGCAGAAGGTCAAGGGTGCGATGAGCACCACCACGCCTTCCGAAGGCGGCTATTCGGTGGGCACGCTGGTGGCGCGCGACCTGGTCGATCTGCTCAAGGGGTACGGTTGGATGCGCCAGGTCGCGGCGCAGATCACCACGACGAGCGGGGGCAGCTTGGGCTACCCGACGACCGACGGCACTGCGGAGACGGGTGAGCTGGTGGCCCAGAACGCTGCGGCAAGCCTGGGGGACATGAGCTTCGACATTCGCAACCTGCCCGTCTATCGATTCAACTCGAAGGTGTTCACCGTGCCCATCGAACTGCTGCAGGACGCAGCCGTCGACCTGGTCGCCGCCGTGATGCAGCGTTCCGTCGATCGGATCGGCCGCACGCAGAACGCGTTCTTCACGACCGGCACTGGCACGGGGCAGCCGCTGGGGCTCGTCCCCGCAGCAATTGTCGGCAAGACGGGCAACACCGGGCAGACGACCACGATCATCTATGACGACCTGGCGGACATGGCCGACTCGGTGGACGAAGCACACCTGGGCATGCCCAGCAAGCAAGCAGGCATGCCCGAGGTGAAGGCAGGGTGGATGTTCTCGCAGACCATGCGCAAGGTGGTGCGCAAGCTCAAGGACACCGCCGGCCGGCCGATCTGGGTGCCGGCCGCAGGCGGTGAGCTGCCGCAGTTGCTGGACTACCCGGTGTTCATCAACAACGACATGCCCACGCCGGCGGCCAACGCCAAGAGCCTGGCCTTCGGCAACCTGGCGCGCTACATCATCCGCGACGCGCTGCAGGTGACGATGCTGCGAATGGAAGACTCGGGCTTCGCGCTCAAAGGCCAGGTGGGCTTCCTTGCGTGGGCACGCTCCGGCGGCACTTTGCTCGACGTCAACGCGGTGAAGGTGTACCAGCACAGCGCGACCTGAACACGTGCACGCTTGGCCGAGCAGAGCGACCCATAGGCCGGGCGCGCGCGACAAGCGGTCACATCGGCCGCAGGGCTTGTGGTTCACACATGGGTTCGCATGGCGATCGGCACGGGAACCGATCGCGAGAAGGTTCACCGCCGGTTTTCCTTTCGCCGGCTGCACACCTTCACCCCCCCCTCCCCTCACTGGAGATTCGAATGAATTCTCAACGTACCCAACTCTGGGTCAGCGTCGTCGTGGCTGCACTTGCCTTCTGCCCAACGCTGGCCCGCGCCGATGCGCTCACGGCCATCATCGGCGCCGAGGCCGTCTCGGCACTCTTGACTGCATGGAGCTACGTCGCTGTCGCTACGTCGGCGATGGGGCGAGTCTTTTGCCGGCGCAGGAAGGACCCTTCGCCATCAGCTACCACCGGCAAGCAGCCGGAGCAAGCTCAATGAGCCTTCTCAACGTGTGGGTCGAGCCCCAGCGCGCGCTCGTTGGCGTGGACACCCACGCGATGTATCTTGACCCGCGCGGCGAGCCCGCAAAGGGCATGCCGGCGGGGAGGTTCGAGACGAGCAAGATGATCCCCATCGTCCACCTCAATGCCGTCATGGCGGTGCGTGGCTCCGCAATCTTGATCGCGGGGTGCTACGTCCTGTGCAACATGGAGCCGCGCCTGGGGTTGGACCAGTTGTTCAATGACTTCCCGGCGATCGTCGCCAAGAACTATGCCCAACTCGAGCAAGCGGCGCGGCAGCAAGGGCATCAGGCGAGTCTGGATCAGGAGGTGATGCTTGTCGGCTGGTCGAGGCGTGCAGGCAAGATGCGATGCCTGATGCTGAAGCAGGTTCCCGGGCAGGCGGGCTTCGTGCCGCACGATGTCGATGAGCTGTGGCTGGGGTCGTGGGACGATGACGCGCAGGGCGTGCCGCCAGTTGACCCGTGTGACGATCGCAGCATGGCCGAGCTGATGCAGGCCCAGCGCCTGGACGCGCGCCAGCGCTTCCCCAACTTGCCGATCGGAGGGCGCGCACTGGTTGCCGAGCTGTCGCGCGATCAGATCTGCCTCAGAGAGGTTGCTAGCCTTGAGCAAGGCCATTGCGGCGATGATGTGCATGCGTTCGTGGTTCCCACGCCGGCCGTTGCTGTCGATGTCGACAAGCTCAGCGCGCTGGAGAACATCGGCGCTCGGAACGGCGAAACGGCTCGCTTGCTCACGTCGATTGACCTGAGCGCAGACGCACTCCAGCACCTCGACCCGGCTGACGCGCTTCAGAAGGTGGCCGCGGCGCTGCAGCGCGCTGACGATGTCACCAGGGCCCGCGTCATCAAGGGGCTGTTCGGCAAGATCGTTGAACAGGTCTCTCCATTCCTGGGCGCACTAGCGAAGCTTGCGTGATGGCAAGTTGCTCGCACGTGGCTTCGCCGCGGTGGCCACATGAGCGCGGCGGGTGGGCGTTCTCTGCGTGCGCGGACAGCGACGCCGTGCTGCGCGTGTTCAAGCACTGGGTGTTCATGCTCGACCGTTCCCCGCAGCGCACGGCGCTGGGTCCGAAGCGCATCGCGCTCATCGAGCGCGCGCTGACGCTGTACCCCGAAGAGACACTGCTGATGGCGGTGGATGGCTGCGCGGCTTCGGCCTGGCACGCGGGCGCAAACCACCGGGGCGAGTGCTACCAGGACATCGAGCTGATCCTGCGCGACGAGATCCACATCGAGCGCTTCAGCGACGCCGGCGCGCGGCTGCGCGAGCAGGTCGAGCAGAGGGAGGGGCATGCGCGGGCCACGGCTACAGACTGACCTTCCCTCTTCGCGCTGCCCTGGGGCCGGCCCGCCATCGTGCGGGCCTTTTGCTGTTCCCGCTCCGATTCGTGGCGGGAACAGGATTTCGGACGGCGGGTACGCGCAAACCCAGCATCCATGCGGGTTTGCGGGCCGCGTTCCCGCGTTCCCGCTGTTCCCGGTGTTTTGGAGGCGAAGTCGGAGCGAGTGCAGCCAAAAGGGACTCGCGAAGCGCGAAAGGCGGTCAGATCGCGACGACCGAATGGAGTAACCTTTGCAGTAACTCGAGCTCTGTCCAAACGCCTGCACTGAGCATTCATGCGGCCCGCAGGCCATCTTGTGGGGGAGCCCCAGCCACCAGTCAGATCAAAGGGTCAGCTCGTCAAGGGTTGACCCTTTTTTTCTGGTTCAGAGTCGATTGAGAAAATTACCGGTAGGTAATTATTCCTTGACCTTTCAGGCTTCGAAGGGATAAATTACCGCTAGGTAACTTTGGGGGATTCTCATGTCGCCAGTGGCAAATGCGTTACCGAGCGGTACTCGTTTCCAGGGGCAGGCGGTCATCCGCTCATCCGCGGAATTGGGCGCTGTCGTCCGCGACCAGCGCAAGCACTTGGCCCTCAAGCAGCTCGACGTCGCCGGACTCGGCAACACGGGCAATCGGTTCATCGTTGATCTCGAGAACGGCAAGCCGACAGTGCAGCTTCAGAAGGTCCTGGACATCATGGACCTGCTCGGGCTGGAGTTGCTGGTCCGTCCCAAAGCCGGGCGCGTGCTGTGATGGATCAACTCAAGCGCCTCGACGTCTACTACGGCACCGAGCTCGTCGGCACCATCCGCGATGAGTCACCCGTCGCGTTCGAGTACGCGGCGACATGGCTTGAACGCGCCGACCCGATGACCGTTGCGGCCATCGCACTGCAGCCAGGGGACAACGACTCGGCAATCGTGCAGGCGTTCTTTGAGAACCTGCTCCCTGAAGGCGAGTTGCGCCACTACCTTGCCGAGCAGAGAAAGGCGTCGACTCTGTTTTCCCTGCTGCTCGAGGTCGCAGGTGACACAGCGGGCGGCTTCGTGATCGTCCCCGGTGGTCAGGTACCCCAGCCGGCGACCTACGAGCCGACCACCTGGGAGGCGATGGCCGCGCTGCTCAGCAACAAGTCCGCCTCAGCCATTGACCTCCACGGGACCGATGCCCGCATCTCGCTGGCGGGTGCCCAAGACAAGACCAGCATCGCCATCTTTGCGGACGGCCTGCCGCGACTGCCCAATGGCACATCGCCCTCGACGCACATCCTCAAGCCGAACATCAAGCGCCTGGCCAAGGTTTGGCATTCGGCCGCCAACGAGGCGATAGTGATGTTGACGGCGGCGAAGTGCGGCCTGCCAACGGCCGAGGTGTTCTACGAACCGCACACGGAGTCGTGCGTCATCCGACGCTTCGACCGGCTCAGCCGCCCGGACGGGACCCTGATGCGCCTGATCCAGTACGACCTGTGTCAGCTGGCCGGCACGGTCTCGGAGAAAAAGTACGAGAGAGAGGGCGGCCCTGGCCTGACGACGTGCGCGGAATTGATCCGCCGCTTCAGCACGCAGCCTGCGTTGGATCTTCGCAATTTCGTCGCATGGCTCTTCTTCAACCTCTATGTCGGCAACAACGACAGCCACGCCAAGAACCTGTCCATCTACAACGTGCCTGGCAAAGGCGTCATGCTGACACCCTTCTACGACCTGACGTGCACGCGCATGTACCCGGGTCTGTCTCAGTCATTCGCGTTTTCGATCGGCGGCGAGTACGAGCCAGCGTCTCTCACCAAGGAACACATGACGGCATTGGCCCGGCAACTCGGCATGCGGCCCCAGTTCCTGGTGCAACAAGCCGCTGGCCTCGCACGAAGACTGCCGGAAGCGTTGGATCAAGCCGTCAAGGCCGTCAAGCCAGCGTTGCCTCATTCGGCCAAGGTCATGGCCGGCCGGTTGCAGCAGTTCGTGCTGTCCACCACCAAGAAGCTGGCCGCGCGGCTTGCATCCTGATCCGACAGCCGGGCGCCGGGCGCCGGGCGCCTCAAGCCACAGCCACCGCCTTGCTGATGGCCGACCTCACCCGTTCAACCATCGCTGCATCGCTGCTGACAAAGGTGAGCTCCGCACCGCTGTCGGCCACCAGGCTCAGCTTGCGCAGGTTGAGCGTGGCAAGGGCCCACACGCCACCGATGATGGCCAGGCACAAGCCGAACACGGCGGCGCCGCCGAAAACGGCCAACATGCCGACCACGCTGACCCCTGCCCCGACCATGCTGGAGCGCGGCTCCACCACCTGAACCGACCCGATGTTGCAGGTGGCAAAGGTCTGGCCGGCGATGTCCACGCGTGAGCTGGTGACGCTGAAACCAGGCTCTTGCAGATACGACAGTTCTTGCATGATTTCCCCTCGCTCACAGGGTCGGCCCCTGTTACATGCGATTTTCAAGCGCATGGCAGCGCGCGTCCTCCCCCCTGAATAGGGGGTTGGCCGCGATGCGTTGCGGGTTTGCCAACTTTCGCCGCTCGGCCCGAGCGCGTCGCGCGAGTTCCTTGATTTCAAGTGAAACGTCGCCGTGGGCAGGTTGCGCGCTGCCCGCAGGCTAGAACCCGAGCGTGCCCGGCAGGTACCTGGCGAGCAGGTCTTCGTAGTACGGCTTCAACTCGGCCAGCACCGGCGGGTTCGGGTTCTTCGAGTACAGGTCGTAGGGGTTGAACTTCTGCACCCAGGGCAGGTTGGCTTCGTCCTGCGCATTCGTCAGGTGCCGGTACTGCCCCTCGCGGTGCCAGGCATAGAACGAGTGGTAGCGAATCATGTACAGCGCCGGCTCGGGCAGGTGGGGCTTGAGCAGGTGGTACAGGTATTCGTCGTGGCCCCAGGACAGGTGGACGTTGTCCAGCCCGCAATGCGGGCGGTAGATGCCCAGTTCGGTGTTGTAGCGGCTGTCCCGGCTGTCGGGGTTGAGCGCAAAGAATTCGGGGTAGACGACGCGATCCGACGCCTTGCAGCCGACCGGGAAGGTGTCGCCCACCACCGCCCACTGCGGCTCGCCGAACAGGCACAGCACCTTGCCCAGGTCGTGGATGAAGCCGGTCAGCACGAACCAGTCGGGGTGGCCGTCGGCGCGGATCGCTTCTGCGGTCTGGAGCAGGTGGCTGATCTGCGGCAGCAGGGTGTCGGGGTCGGACTCGTCGACCAAGGTGTTCAGGTGGTCCAGCGCGACCCAGGGCGTCATCTGGCACTGTTTGAACTGCAGCCAGTGCGCCTTCTTCGCGGCGACGAAGTCGAAGGTCTGGTGAGTGTGGTTGTTGCGGTAGAACTCGCGTACGCGCTGAACGTCGGGGTCAGATGTGCCGGTGCCGCCGTCACCGTCGCCATAGTTGCGGTAGGCCGCGCGCTGGCTTTCTTCGGCCAGCAGCGGGGAGGTATCAGGGAGAGATGCCATGGCTCAACCCGCAGCGTAGCCGCGCAGCACCTTCAGCAGATCCTTCGCTGCCCTGGCTTCGGCCGATGGGCCCGCCGTGAAATGCTTGAGCACGAAGCCCGCCTGGTCGGCCACCGAGGCCCACATCCAGGCGCTGCCGGCGCGGTTGTGCAGGTCTTCGTATGCAGCCAGCACGACCGGCAGTTGTGCGGCCAGGTTCTTGCTGGCGAGCGCTTCGTAAACGCCCAGTTCGGGCAAGCCGACGACGCTCCAGAAGTCGGGGTCCTCGTGCCGCTTGCGCTCCAGGCTGTCGCGCACCAGCGCCGTGTCCTGCGGGTCGAAGCCGGCCCAACCGGGGCGGCCGGCGTGGGCGATCAGCTCGGCCGCCATGCGATTCAGCGCGGGGTAGAACAGCTCGGCGTGGCGAGTGTTGCGGGCCAGCGTTTCGGCGCGGCGGTAGTACTCGGCCATTTTTGCGATGGCGTCGGCCTCGGGCTTGGCGCGCCCGGCGGCATCTTCCAGCAGGGCCAAGCGCTTGTACGCCGAGCCGAGCAGGCCGCCTCGCTCGATCGTGGGCGCGATGCTGATCAGCGCATCGAGCATGCCGACGGCCGCCTGGATGTCCTTGCGCCCCTGCGCCATCAAGGTGTCGACCTGCGCCTGCGGCTTGCCCGCCGCGCGCGCCTGTTCGACACGCTGCCAGCCGAGCCGCGCGCGCAGGTTGGCGAGCTGTTCGCTGGCCTTGACCGAAGCCGAACCGTCGTTGGCCGAGACCGCGCGGCGGTACCAGTGGATCGCGCGGTCGATGTCCTTGGCGGCAGCGCAGGCCAGGCCGAAGGCCTCGGCCACGGCGCCCATGCCGCCCCATTCCACTTCAAAGCGGGTCTCGAGGTGGCGGATCTTGTCGCGCTGCACGTCGGCGCGCGCATCTTGCGTGGCGCTGCGCACCGCCAGCGTTTCCAGCGCCAGCGCCAGCGCTGGCGGTGAGGAGATGCCGATGAACTCGGCCGCCACCGGCGGTGCCACGCGCTTCGGGTCGGCGTCGCTGCGGCGCCAGACCCAGTCGGGGTCGCCATAACACTGGTAGGCGGCCCAGGTGTTGCCCTGCGGGCTCGCTTCGCGCGCGGCCACGCGGGCCGCGTGCACCGCGTCCATGAAGCGCCGGCCGCCGAGCAGCGCGCGGTAGAAGGCCGATGCAAAACTGTTGGCCGCGTCGTCTTCGACGGCCCAGCCGGCAGCCACGACGCAGCGCACGCCGATGCGGATCAGCTGCTTGGCCACGCCGGCGGCAAACGCGGCGCGGTCATAACCTTCCTTGAGCAGCTTGTCGGGGTCGGCGGCGAGGTGGCAGCAGTTCAGGAACACCAGCTCGGGCACCACGCGCATCGACTGCACCTCGCGCGGGCCGAGGAACGTATCGTCACTGAGCACCACGCCGCGCAGCCGGTAACGATCCTGGCCGGCGGCGTCTTTCAACTTCTCGGGCGGTTCGCCGTGGCCGGCAATGTGGATGATGCGGTAGCGTTGCGCCAGCAGCGCACCGGTCACGGCCGCGGCATCGGGGCCCAGGTTGTCGCCGCTGGCAATCAGCGCATGCACGCGCGAGGCGTCCAAGCCCTGCTGGCCGCTCAGCGCGTCGCGCACTGCCTCGGCCTCGGCGCGCGCGCCCGGCAGCGGCGGGTACAGGCGGGCATCGGCGAGTGGCTCGCCGATGATCAGCACCGCGTCTTCGATGCGCGCGTCGCTGACCTGCTGGCGGAACTCGACCGTGCGCAGCTTGCGCAGCAGCTTGCTGCGAATCGCCCAGGGCGCGTCGGGCGAGCCGCGGCCGTCGTCGGGCGGGTCGAGCATTTCCCACGGAATGCCGGCAGTGCCGTCGTCGAGCTCGAGCAGCATTTCGCTGCTGCCGCCCAGGCTGGACTCCATCTCAACGGGCACCAGCAGCTGGAACAGCGTGCGGCCGATCTCCTTGTCGCGGTTGGCGTCGTTGGACGCCAGCCGCACCAGTTCGGTCACCAGGCGCGACTGGGTCGACTGGGCGCGCACCTCGGTGCGGGCTCGCTTGGTGTCGAGCGTGTAGACGATCTTCGGTTCACCGAACTCGTCGTGGTCGGTGGTGGCGCTGATGAAGTCGTAAGCAGCACCGCGGTAACCGCTGTCCAGCGGGCGGCGCAGCGCGCCGGCGCCGTCCAGCACCGTGGGTGCGAGCGCGAAGTGTTCGGGTGAGGCTTCGGCCAGCAACTGCAGCGCGCGCCAGGCGTCGCTGGCACGGTCGAGGTAGAGCTCGACGATGCGCAGGTGGCTGACCCGCGGCCAACCGCCGTCCTCCAGCCGCTCGTTGGCCTCGCGCACGCCTTGCGCCACGGCCTGCGCCGAGGTGGCCACGCTGATGCCTGTACCGCCGCTGCCGATCAAGGTGGCGGCGAGTTCGAAGTGCGCCGCGCCGTCGCCGGGTGTTTCGGACACGCGTTGCGCCCACGCCAGGGTGGCCTGGCGCACCGTGCGGGACAGCTCCAGGCTGCGCAGCTTGCCTTCTTCGCCCAGGCCGGCAATCACGACGTGCGGCGGGCGCGGCAGCGACAGCGGGCTCTCGGCGTTCTGCTTGGTATTGACGAAGATCTGGTGCGAACCGGTGGTCTCGGGGTACAGGCCGGCGGCCAGCGAGGCCGACATGGCGCCGCCGATGAAGGTGTCGACCACGTACTCGGTGCCGGTCAGCGCCATCGCGCCGTAGTGGCCCAGCATCAGCGTGGTGCTGGTGAACTTGAGGTTGCCGTTCTGCACGCTGATGCGCAACGCCGCATTGCGCGCGGGGGGCGCGGCGCGCTGCTCGCCGCTGTCGGCAAACAGCTCGATCAGGCCGGTGGGCGGCGGGTTGGCCACGCCGCGCACGCGCGATGGGCGGCTGCGCACGAGCGCGCTCGGCGCGGCCGGCGCACCGCCGCCACGGCTGAGCGGCGCAGGGGCAGAGACCGCCGGCAGGCGCTGCGTGTCGCCATCGTTCAACAGGTCGAGAAAGGCCTGGAAGTCGTGCTTGTGATTGCACATGTCGCCGTGCACGCAGTCCATGCGCCAGGTGCGCACGCCGGGCAGGCAGGCGTGTGCCAACGTGACGCGGCCATCGCCCTCGTCCGGCGCGTCGAGGTAGACCAGGCCTTCGCGCGGGTCGACCTCGAAACCGACCGGCGTGAACTTCGCCTTGCCGGTGACGAGCACGATGCGGTCCTTGCAGCCGGGCAGCACATCGAGCACCTGCTGGTCCATCTTCTTGCGCCACGCCACCGCGTGGTCGAGCACGGCCTGCGGCGGCACACCCCAGCGATAGGCGTTGCGCTGGATCTCGTCGTCGTGCCAGCGGTTGGCGCGGCGCACGGTCTCGATGTCCTGGTCGGCCAGCGCCTGCCAGCGCGCACTGCTGGCCAGGCCGAGCGATTCGTCGAGCAGCCCGGCCTGCAACTGGATGAAGCCCGGCATCTCGGCCATCAGCTGGCGCGCCTGGTGGTCCTGGAACGGCAGGCCGAACGACACCAGCGTGTTGCCAAAGCTGTCGTCGCCCGACAGCACCTGCATCGGCGCGAACGAACCGGCGTTGGGCGTGCCGACCATCAGCAGGCGCGAGCCGGGGCGCGCGAGCCAGGCTTTCCAGGTGTCGGGCCGCTCGAGCTGCACGGTGCGCGCCAGCAGCCCGCCCATCGAGTGCGCAAGCAGGCGCACCGGCTGGCCGGTGGCGGCACGTGCGGCGATCGCCACGTCCATCGCATCGGCGAGTCGGCGCGCTTCGTCTTCGATCGGGCGGCGCCAATCGAAGCCGAACTCGATCACCTCGTGGCTGGCCGACAGGAACTCCACCAGGTCGTCGTAACAAACACCCATCGGCCCATCGGGCGTGATGTTGCTCGCGTTCGGCTGCCAGGCCAGCCTGGACAAGCCGCCGATGATGCGCACGCCCAGCCACACGCGCTTGCCGTCCACCGCGAGGTGGCTGCCCAGGATGCCGGGCAACAGGAACACCGCGGGGCGCTCGGCGGCCGGTTTGTCGCTCGCGGCGCGGCGCGCGCCGCGCAGCCCGTCGGCCGAACTGCCAGCCCACGACATCGGCCCGATCGCGCGAAACGCGGCCGGCGCGTCCTGCATCAGCGCGCAACACACTGCGTCGGCGGTGCGCTCGTTGCTGAAGTAGCTGAAGTGGGTGACCTTGCCACCCTGGTCGAACAGGAAGCTCGCGCCAGCCTGGCCGCCAGAGGGCGCGCGCGGCGTGCCGCCGTACATCGAGCGCGTCTGCACCACGAGGTCGTTGTCGGTCCAGTAGAAGGCGTCGGCCAGCAGGGTCTTGACCCACGACATGATCGAGTCGCCCTGCACGTCGCCGGCCACCACGTGCAGCCTGCCGGGCAGCGGGCCGGTGGCATCGGCCGCGTGCAGCCACTGCACCAGCGCGCTGTCGGGTGTCATCGCCTCGATGCCCGGCAGCACGGCCGGGTCGGTGCGCTGGCTCGCCACCGCGCCGATGAAGTCGACGATCGCCGGCGCGACCGGAATGCCGGCCAGCTCGAGCGACCACTTCAGCACCGACACGTAAGCATCCATGCGCTTGGACGCGAGCAAGGTGCCGCGCGCCGGGCAGGCCACACGCACGACTCTTTCGATGTGGATGTCGCGGCCCTTCAGGTTGGCGGCCAGCTTGAGCAGCGTGTCTCTCTGCGCCTTGTACTTGGCGCCGCTGAACGGCGCGAGCATCTTGGCGTCGAGTTCGCCAGCGGCACACACGGCGCACACGCGCGCCAGCACCTCGGCGACCAGGCCACCGCGCGAATGCGTGAGCAGGTGAACGCGTGCGCCGTTGGGCAAAGCCTGGGCGAGCATCAACGCGTTGTCGATCGGGCTGGCGGTGAGCGTCGGGTGGTCCAGGCCGTAGACGCGGTTGCCGTAGTGCGCAAACAGGTCGCGCACCTTCTGCGGGTGCTCTTTCCACAGCTTGCCGAAGGTGCCCTGGGTTTCGGAGAAGGTGCCGTGCAGCAGCACCAGCAGCGGCGCAGCGCCGGCTGACGGGAGTTTGTCGAGCAGCGTGCCGGTGCCTTTGAGCGGCGCGTCGAAGGCGTCGGCATCGAGCGCGTAGACACCGGCGACCACCTGGCTGTCGACATGCGCGCCGATCTTCTCGGCCGAGAACTTGGCCGCCGGCTCGCGCAGCAGGCCGGTGACCACGTCGATGGCCGACACCAGCACATCGCCGAGCCGGCCGCGCGTGGCGCCGCGCACCGACGGCGCCTGCTCCAGCCCCTGCCAGCTCAGTTGTGCCGGCACGGCCACCTCGTTCGGCAAAACGTCGGACGCGCCTGCGCCGCCCCGCGTGGCGTCGGCCCCGGCCTGCGCGAGCATCAGGTCGCGCGCCGTCTCGGGGTGCAGCATCAGCGACGGGCCGTTGGTGATGTGCAGCACCACCGCGTCCAGCCCCGGCCGCGCCGTCAGCCGCACCGAACCGCCCGCGCCGCGGCGCGCGCCGACCTGCACGCGCTGCGTGACCGTGCCGCGCCCGCCGAAGCCCGGCGCCGCGCTCG
>JANMYQ010000304.1:0-43978 GCA_031382215.1 Methylibium sp. | reverse complement strand
GCGGTCGGCGGGTACGCCGACTGCACGGCGGTGCGCGGGCTCGCGGCCCGTCGCCGAAATAACAACCCTTGCTTGGCCCCGCGACGGTAAAGCAGGCGGCGACAAGTCAGTCTACGAGCGCGCTGCGCGCGGGGCCGCAAGCCCTGTGCTGCTCGTCGCCCCAGAAATCGCCCCCACCGGGTGCCGCCCGCCGCGAGTGCAACCGTGGTGGTTGACCAGCCGACGAGCGTGCACAACCGCACTCAGCCGCCTACTGGGAGGCCTCGCTGCGTTCACCGAGACGAGACAACTTCTTTGCCGCCTTGCCCAGCGCGCCTTCTGCCCACTTGTTGAGGCTCGTGCCACTTCGTGCCGCCGCCTTGAGGGCCGCAGCATGAATTTCAGGTGCGATCCTGAGCATCACTTTGCCGCTCGCAGGCTTTTCGGGAGGCGAGCCCAGTGCTTTGGACGCAGCCAGATAGTCTTCGACGGCGACATGAAAGTTGGACTCAAACTCTGAAATCGACTCACCGTGGAAGGAGATGATGTCGTCGATGTCCAGCACACGCCCAACAATGATCTTGTCTTCCACATCGAAGACCATGCTGGCGGTGTAGCCCTTGTATGACATGGAATTGGTCACGGCTTGATCCCCATTCTTTCGATGAACTCTCGTACGGCCAGAACTCGATAGCGAAGCGCTTCTTTGCCCGGGTGAGGCCGATGGAGCGTCATCTTCCGGCCATTGAACTCAAACGTGACGGATGACCCTGCGCCTTCACCAACCCTGCAGCCAGATGCCTTGAGCATTGACTCGATACGGGCCCATTCGATATTCCCGTTGACCGGGTCGGCAAGCACCCGATCGAGTGTCTTTCGATGCGTTCCGTTCACATCAAAATGATAGCACTCTGCGTCCATCTGCAATCATGTCGGACAGCAGTACAAGCTGCTCGGAGCAAGAAGCACTTCGTCGCCACCGGTCAGGCAGGGCAAAGGTATCGAGTTCAATCTTGTCGTATCCCCGCTTGGGCCCATCCTCGGGGTTGATATTGCCCGAACGCTGCTTCACACTGGCCCCCGCCGCCGGCTCGGTGCGGCGCTTTGCAAGGGAGCCTTCATGAACACCCCCAATCGTCGGCGGCAGTTGCTGCTGTTGTTGACTGGCGCGCCGCTGCTCGCCGTCGCTTCCAATGCCGTGGGCGGGGTGTTGGGCACACCGCCTGTTTCGGCGGGCGACGCCGTCGGCGCTCTCACGCCGAAGTCGCTGCCCGGCCTGCTGGGACCGCGTGGCCCGCGTGTGCCCCGTGGCCCTCGCCGACCGCTGGTGCCCCGCGGCCCGCGTGGGCCGCGCAGGCCCAGGGTGCCGCGGCCGTAAGTCCTGATCGAGGTCCGCGGGAAGGTGCTGCACAACGCGCTGGAGCTGTTCAATCCGGCGCCGGCTACTTGATCCTGGTTTGATACAAGGGCTGCGCGCGCGTCGCGGCGGGCGGCACCCGGCGGGGGCTCATGCTGGGGCGGTCGGCCGGGTACAGCCGACTGCACTGCGCTGCTCGGTCTCGCGGCCCGTCGCCGAACTCACTTCGCTCACTTCGTTCGACTACGTTCAAACAGGCGGCGACAAGTCAGTCTACGAACGCGCTCCGCGCGGGGCCGCAAGCCCTGCGCTGCTCGTCGCCCCAGAAATCGCCCCCGCCGGGCACCGCCCGCCGCGAATGCAACCGTTGCTGGTCCTTCCCCCAAATACAAGAGAACGGTGCCGCAAAGGTGCGTTCGGGCAGGTCGGAGGGCGCCTCTGAGGCGGCGAGGAGCACAGGGCTCGTGGCCCGCGCGCGCAGCACGCATCAAAAACTGACTTGTCGCCGCCTGTTTGAGCGTAGCGCTGCGAAGCAAGCGGAGCGAGTTCGGCGACGGGCCACGAGACCGAGCACCGCAGCGCAGTCGGCTGTACCCGGCCGACCGCCTCAGCGAAGCCCTCCGGCCTGCCCGAACGCGCCTTTGCTTTCGCAGACGCGCGCAGTAGGCGCAGGACACATGACCTCCCACGTCATCGCCAAGCCGCTCGACCCACCCGACACTGGAGCCCACACCAACCCACCATCAACCAAGGGATCACCATGAACGAAAGCAACCTCTTGCCCCTGGCCGTCGCGCTGTTGATCGGCATCCCCGCCCTGGGCTCATGCATCGGCATCGGGCTGGCGTCGATGAAGCTGCTGGAGGGTTGCGTGCGGCAACCCGAATTGATGCCGGAGCTTCAGACCAAGTTCTTCCTCGCGGTGGGCGTGACCGACGGGGCGTTCATCATCGCCACCGGCATCGGGCTGTGGTTCGCAACGTCGAACCCGTTCAAGTAGGCGCGGGCAGCGGCACAGCGTCGAGCGCCGCCGGGCCGCACAGCGCATCGGCCACGCGCCGCGCCTGCAGGCTGATCGTGCGCAGCACGCCGCCGGGCTGGCGGATGTCGAAGCCGACGAAGCACACACCGGCAAACTCTCCCTGGCCGACCACGTCGAGCGGCATGCCGGTGTTGTCTGTCGCGAGCGTGCGGCCCGGGAACAGGCGCTGGATCGTCGGCGCATAGCCGGTCGCCAGAATCACGGCATCGAATGGGTGTTCGCTGCCGTCCACAAAGCGCAACCCGTCGGCAGTGAAGGCCTCGATGCCCGGGTGCACCTTGATCTCGCCACGCTTGATGCGCGCCAGGGTGCCGACGTCGATCACCGGCGTCTTGCCGTGTTCGCGCAACTGGCGCAGCGGCGAGATCGCGGCGGTCTGCAGGCCCCAGCGGCTCAGGTCGCCCACGGTCAGGTTGCGGAGCATCGTTGCAATCGCTTCGCCCCAGGCCGCCGGCAACTTGGCCAGCAATATGGACGTGAGCTGCGTGGGCCGGCCCAGCACGTCGCGCAGCACGATGTTGAGCGGCGAACGCACCGACAGCGCGGCCTGCACGCCCTGCTCCACCAGGTCGAGCGCGATCTCGGCGCCGGTGTTGCCCATGCCGACCACCAGCACGCGCTGGCCGGCAAAGGGTTGGGCGTTGCGGTAGCTGCGGCTGTGGATGACCTGGCCGCGGTACTGCGTTTGCCCGCCGATGTGGGGCACGCGTGGTTCGCAGTTCGCGCCGGTGGCCAGCACGACGGCGCGGGCTTCGAATCGGTTGCCGGCCAACGTTGTGGCCTGCCAGCCGCCGGCGATCGGCGTGATCGCGGTCACCTGTTCGCCGAGGCGCGGTCTGATCTTGTGGCGCTGCGCGTAGTCGGCCAGGTAGTCCACCAGCGCCTGGCGCGGCACGTAGCGCGGGTACGAATCAGGGAACGGCACGCCGGGCAGCGCCGAGTGCGTCTTGACGGTGTGCAGGTGCAGCCGTTCGTAGTGGCCGCGCCATGAGGACGCCACCTGGTCGGCCTGGTCGATCACCAGCGGCTGCACGCCACGCTGCACCAGGCAGCCCGCCACGGCCAGGCCGGCCGGGCCGGCGCCGATGACCAGCACGTCGGTGTCCATCGTGCAGGGCCCGGGTGTCAGGCGCCGGTGTCAGGCACGCGGGTCAGGCCCGAGCGGCGAGCGCGTCGCGCACGAAGTGAAGCCGGTCCTGGCCGAAGAACATCTGATCACCGACGAACATGGTCGGCGCACCGAACACGCCGCGGGCGACCGCCTCTTCGGTGCTGGCCCGCAGGCCGCCCTTGACTTCCCCCTCGCCGGCCAGCGCGACGATCTGCGCCGGGTTGAAGCCGGACTCGGTGAGCACCTGGGCCGCCACAGTCGGGTCGTTCAGGTTGCGCTCATCGACCCAGATCGCGGTGAACACCGCGCGCAGCAGGTCAGAGAAGCGCTCCGGCATGCGCCACTGCACGCCGGCAATGGCGCGCATCAGCGTCAAGGTGTTGATCGGAAAGTGCGGGTTGTGCTTCAGCGGCACGCCGAAGCGCTGAGCGCAGCGTTGCAGGTCGATCAGCATGTGCCTGCCCTTGGCCGGCACGGTCACCGGCGACGAATTGCCGGTGGCCTGGAACACGCCACCGAGCAGCATCGGCCGGTAGACCAAAGTGGCGCCGGCCGTGGCGCACAGGGCCGGCAGTTGCGTCCAGGCCAGGTAGGACGCCGGGCTGCCGACATCGAAGAAGAACTCGACGGTCTTGCTCATCGCTGCCATGCCCCCGGTGAAAAAGCTGGCGCATCATAGCCACGGTGCTGCCGAGCGGCAGGCCGTGAACCCTCGGGAGAAACCCAGATGACCAGCACGAATGACGCGATGAAAGTCGCCACGAACGACGCGACGAATGACGCCACGAACGACGCCACGACCAGCAAACCCAAGGTCGCCCTGGTGGTCGGCGCCGGCGACTCGACCGGGGGCGCGATCGCCAAACGTTTTGCCGCCGGCGGCTACACCGCCTGCGTGACGCGCCGCGAAGCTGACAAGCTGCAGCCGCTGATCCAGGCGATCGAAGCCGCTGGCGGCAGGGCCCACGGCTTCGGCTCGGACGCGCGCAAGGAAGAAGAGGTGGTCGCGCTGGTCGAGCAGATCGAGCGCGATATCGGCCCGATCGAGGTGCTGGTGTTCAACATCGGCGCCAATGTGCCGTGCAGCATCCTGGAAGAAACCGCGCGCAAGTATTTCAAGATCTGGGAGATGGCGTGTTTCGGCGGATTCCTGAATGGGCGTGAGGTGGCCAAGCGCATGGTCAAGCGCCAGCGCGGCACGATACTTTTCACCGGAGCCACGGCCGGGCTGCGCGGCTCGGCCAACTTTGCCGCCTTTGCCGGCGCCAAGCACGCGCTGCGCGCTCTGGCGCAAAGCATGGCGCGCGAACTCGGGCCGCAGAACATTCACGTGGCGCACGTCGTGGTCGACGGAGCGATCGACACCGAATTCATCCGCACCACCTTCCCCGAGCGCTACGCGCTGAAAGATCAGGACGGCATCCTGAACCCCGACCACATCGCCCAGAACTACTGGCACCTGCACACCCAGCCGCGCGACGCCTGGACCTTCGAGCTCGACCTGCGCCCGTACATGGAACGCTGGTGATCCATGGGTCCGACGCAGGTGACTCCCCACACGCGCACGCAGGCGTTCACCGGGTGCTAAGGTTCGCTTGCATCCACCAAGGCTCCCATGTTGTACGCCCTGCTCAAGACCGCTCACCTGCTCGGCATCGTCGCCTGGGTCGGCGGCATGTTCTTTACCCTGTTTTGCCTGCGCCCGGCCGCGGCCGCGCTCGACGGGCCGGTGCGCTTGCGGCTGATGCATGCCACCCTGGCGCGCTTTTTCAACGTGGTGCTGGTGGCAGCAGTGCTGGTGCTGCTGAGCGGTGGCTGGATGATGAACAACGCGGCGCAAGCGGCAGCCCAGGCCGGCGGCAAGTTCAACATGCCGCTCGACTGGTACGTGATGACGGTGCTCGGCGTGCTGATGATCGCCATCTTCGGTCACATCCGCGTGGTGCTGTTCAGGCGCCTGGCGCGGGCGGTGGACGCGCAAGCCTGGCCGGCCGGTGCGGCCGCGCTGGGCAGCATCCGCACCTGGGTGATGGTGAACCTGGGGCTGGGCGTGGCGATCGTCGTGGCCACTCAGCTCGGGGGCGTGAGCTGATGGTCGAAGCGACTCTGGCCGGATTGCCGCTGTTCCCGCTCCAGAGTGTGCTGTTCCCGGGCGGGCTGCTGCCGCTGCGCATCTTCGAGGTGCGTTATCTCGACATGATCGGCCGCTGCCACAAGGCCGGCGCGCCGTTCGGCGTGGTCTGCCTGACCCAGGGTGCCGAAGTGCTTCGCCCGCCGCCCCCCGGCGAGTTGGCCGCACCGACCGGCGACGCGTTTGCGCACGAAGCGTTTCACACCATTGGCACGCTCGCGCGCATCGACGAACTGGAGCGCCCGCAGCCTGGGCTGATGATGATCCGCTGCAGCGGCGCGCAGCGCTTTCGGGTGCAGCGCAGCCTGAAGCTCAAGCACGGCCTGTGGACCGCCGACGTGGAACTGCTTGCCGACGACCCGCTGGTGGCCGTGCCCGACGACCTGGCGCACACCCGCACCGCGTTTCAGCAGCTGGTGGCGCGCATCGAGCAGCAGATCACCGACCCGGCCGAGCGGCCGCTGCTGCAGCCTTACTGCTGGGACGATTGCGGCTGGCTGGCCAACCGCTGGAGCGAGCTGCTGCCGCTCGGTTCCGAGATCAAACAGCGTTTCATGGCGCTGGACAACCCGCTGCTGCGCCTGGAGCTGGTGGCCGACACCTTGAGCGACCTGGCGCGCTGAAGCCGACTCACGGCTGGCCCCGCAGCCGCTCGACTTCGGCGCTCGGTGCGACCAGCGGTGCCCGCCGGTGGCCGCGTTCACCGACTGGCGACAGTTAGCATTCCGGCCGTTCAGCATCACAACAAGGAGACGATGCGATGGGATTGCGCGAAAGTTTTGGCCGCCCGCTGCGGCTGGCGATCGTCGGCGGCGGGCCCGACTCCTGGATCGGCAACATGCACCGCGGCGCGGCCGAGATGGACGGCTGGTTCCGCACCACCGCGGGCGTGTTCTCCAGCGACCCGGCGCGCTCGCGCGCAGCCGGCGTGCTGCTGGGCCTGGACTCGGCGCGCGCTTATGGCACCGTGGCCGAGATGCTGAAGGCTGAAAAGCAGCGCGCCGACGGCATCGACGCCGTGGCCATCATGACGCCCAACGACACCCACTACCCGTACTCGGCCGCGGCACTCGACGCCGGGCTCGACGTGGTGTGCGACAAGCCCGTCACGCACGACCACGCGCAGGCGCTCGACCTGGTGAAGCGCACGCACGCCAACGGCCGCCTGTTCGCCATCGCCCACGGCTACTCGGCGTACCCGATGACGCGGCTGGCGCGCCAGCTGGTGCGCGACGGCGTGCTCGGCGCGGTGCGGCTGGTGCAGGTGGAGTACATCCAGAGTGGCCTGGCCATGCGCATCGAAGAGGGGCCACGCAACAACCGCCTGAACTGGCTCTTCGACCCCGCCCGCAGCGGCCAGGCGCTGGTGATGAGCGCGATCGGCTGCCACGCGCAGCACCTGGCGAGCTTTGTCTCGGGCCTGAACGTGGCGCGAGTCGCGGCCGATGTGGGCGCGTTGATGCCGGGGCGCACGGTGGTCGATCACGTCTCGGCGCTGGTCCAGTTTGGCGGCGGCGCGCGCGGCACCTTCACCGTGACGCAGGCCGCGGCCGGCGGCGAAAACGACATCCGCCTGCGCGTCTACGGCGAAAAGGGCCTGCTCGACTGGTCGCACCGCGACGCGAGTTACCTCAAGCTCGCGCTGCAGGGCGAGCCGGTGCGCACCCTCGGCCGCGGCGACCCGGGCCTGCCACCCGAAATCACCGCGCTCGGCCGCACGCCGCGCGGCCACCCGGAAGGCCTGCGCGAAGCGTTTGCCAACCTCTACGCCGAGCTCGCGCAGGAGCGCATGGCACGCGAACTGGGTGCGCCTGTGCCTGAACTGCCCTATCCGCGCATCGAAGAAGGCGCGCACACCATGGCCTTCATCGAAGCCTGTATCGCGTCGCAGGCGAGCGGTGGCTGGGTCAACGTGGCCTGAGTTCCCTGATCCTGGGTTCCCCTGGACCGAAGCCTGAGATTTCCCCCGGCGCTGCATCCCCGAATGGCGTCAACCGAACCCCGCAACCCCCCGAACCGGGGCAAACCTGGGCGCCCGTAACACCCCCTCTTGGCTACACTCGCCCGCAGCGTCAACCCCGCGGAACTCGCGGGAAAGCGAGCGCCCCTCACCCATGAATCTGGCGGACGAAACAAGCAGCGATCCTGGCCCCGGCACCCGACGCTGGTACCTTGCAGTGGTGTTCGCCGACCTGTGCGGGTCCACGGCGCGCAGCCTCAGCATGGAGGCCGAGCTGTATGCCGACCTGCTGAACGACATGCGCCGGCTCGCGCGCGAGATCATTCCGCGCCACGGCGGCACGGTGCTGCGCACCCAGGGCGACGGCATGATGTCGATCTTCGGCTACCCCGCGTCGAGCGAAGACGACAGCCGGCGCGCCATCGAAGCCACGCTCGAACTGCACGCCGCCGTGCGCCAACTCCAGCCGCCGGGCGGCTTGCGCGGCGGCGAGCCGATCGCGCTGCACAGCGGCATTCATGCCGGCCGCACGCTGATGCGCCCCGGCGGCCTGGAAGGCGCGCTGTTCGAGCTGGTCGGCCCGGTGCCCAACATCGCAGCCTACCTGTCCAAGCAGGCCGAATGGGACGAGGTGCTGGTCAGCGAAGAAACCCTGGGCCCGCGCCAGCGCCACTTTGCGCTCGGCGAAGCGCGCGCGCTGGAGCTGCCCGGCCGGGCTCAGCCGCTGACCGCTTTTCGGGTGCTCGACCGCCTGGCCGCCCAGGGCTCGGCACCGGCCAGCGGGCTGCGGCGCGCGCGTGCGCCGCTGGCAGGCCGGCTGACCGAGCTGCTGAGCCTGGCCCGCCACCTGCGCGCGGCCGCTGCCGGCAAGCCGCGCCTGGTCACCGTCGTCGGCGAGCCGGGCATGGGCAAGACGCGTCTGCTCGAAGAATTCCTGCATGCCGCCGCCGCCGATGTGCACGCGGTGCACCGCGGCTACTGCGAAAGCGAACTCAGCGCCGAGCCGCTGCAACCGTTCCTGCAGATCGTGCGCACCTTGGTGGGCATCACTCCGGGGCTGCCGGCCGCGCAGGCAGTGGCGTCGGTCGAGGCGTTCGTCGCCCCGCTCGGCACCGGCGCCACCGAGTTGCGCGACGAATTGCTGATGGCGCTGTCGCTCGGCTCGGCCAGCAGCGCTCAGGGCAGCACTCAGGGCACCGCGCCGGCGGTCACTCCAAGCGTTGCGGGCAAGCGCCCGGGGCTGGAAAGCATGGTCGCGGTGCTGTGCAGCCTGTTCGACCGCCTGGCCCGCATGGGCGCGCAGATCGTTTTCATCGACGACTGGCAGTGGGCCGACGATGCCAGCCGCCAGGTGCTGGACGCGCTGCTGCGCCTGGAGCGGCCGCTGCTGGTGGTACTGGCCGCGCGCGTGACCGGCCTGGCCGACCCGACGGTGGCCGGCGCCGAGCTGATCGCGCTGGAGCCGCTGGCGTTCGAAGAGGCCAGCGCCACCATCTCCAAGCTGCTGCCTTCGGTTGACCCGTTCGTGGCCGGCGCGATCCACCGTTACGCCGGCGGCATCCCGCTTTACATCGAAGAGCTGTGCCATCTGCTGCGCAGCGACGGCGGCACCGGCCGGCTCGACCGGCTGCACCCGGGCTCGGTGTGGCTCAACGCGGTGATCGAAGCGCGCGTGGCGCGGTTGGCGCCCGAGCAGGCCGGCCTGGCGCGCACGGCAGCGATCATCGGCAACGTGTTTCCGGCCTGGCTGCTCGAGCGCCTGACTGGCGTGGGCGACGACGACCCGCTGTTGCGCTCGCTCGCCGAGCACGACCTGGTATTTCCGGATGACAAACCCGGCATGCTGCGCTTCAAGCACGGCATTGCGCGCGACGTGATCTACGAATCGATCGGCCTGCACGAGAAGACCTCGATGCACCGGCGGATTGCCGAAGCGCTGGGTTCTGGCGCAGGTTCCGGTTCCGGCTCCGATTCAGGCGCCGGTTCCGGTGCCGGCGCCCGCGCTCACAACGCCGAAGACCTGTACGAGTTGCTCGCCTACCACCACGGCGCCGCCGGGCAACACCGCGAGGCCGCGCGCTACGCCGAGCTGGCCGGCGACAAGGCCATGGCCGCTTCGGCGCTCGACCGTGCGCGGGCGCAGTACCGCGCCACGCTGAATGCGCTCGACGCCGACGGCCTGGCCGACCCCGAGGCCGCGCGCCGCTGGGTCTCGGTGGTGCAGCGCCTGGGCATGGCCTGCGTGTTCGACCCGCTCGGGCTCGACGACGGGCTGGCGCTGTTCGAACGCGCCGTCGTGCTGGCGCGCGCGATGGGCGACGTGCAGACCCTGGCGCGCGCCGAATACTGGCTCACCTACATCGCCTATGCGCGCGGCGAGATGCGCACCTCGCTCGAACACGGCGAGCTGGCGCTCAACCTGGCCGAACAGGCCGGCGACGTGCGCCTGGCCGCGCAGGTGCGCGCCACGCTGGGCCAGGCGCTGGCGGCCGCGGCCGACTACCCACGGGCGCTGTTGCTGCTCGCGCAGTCGGTTGACGTGAAGCGCCAGAACGTGAAGAGCGGCACCCGGCTGGCCATCGGTTCGTCGTATTCGCTCGCCACCCAAGGGCTGGTGCTGGCCGACCGTGGCGACTTCACCGCCGCGCACGCCTGCCTGGACGAGTCGCTGGCGCTGGTAGCGGGCACCGGCCACCAGGTCGAGAGCTCGGTGCTGGGCTGGCTGACCGCGGTGCTGCTGTGGCAAGGGCGCTGGGCCGAAGCGATCGACAACGCGTCGCGCTCGTCAGCGATCGCCGCGCGCTGCAAGAGCACACACCTGTACGCCATGCACCTGGCGCAGTCGGCCTATGCCAACTGGATGCTGCACCGCAGCCCCGAGGCGGTGCAGGCGCTGCAAGACGCGACCGCCTGGATCGAGTCGCGCCGAGGCCGGCTGGTCGTATCGTTCAACCACGGCTGGCTGGCCGACGCGCTGGTCAGCGACGGCCGGGCCGACGAAGCCCGCGCGCACGTTGCCAAGGCCCTGCGCCGCGGCCGCGCGCTCGACCGCATCGGCGAGGCGATGGCCTGCCGGGCGATGGCGCGCGCCGCTGCACATGCCGGCGACCCGGCCGCCGCGATGCGCTACCTGGCGCTGGCGCGGCGCGCGGCGGCGGCGCGCGAGTCAGCGCACGAGCAGGCCGTCAATCACTTGTGCGAGGCACAAATCCACGAACGTTTCGGCCGCAGCGGCGAAGCACGCCGCTGCGCCGCCGCCGCCAGCGCCGCGTTCGAGCGCATGCAGATGGGCTGGTACCTGCAGCAGGCACGGCTGGGCTGGCCCGAACGGCGCCGGTACATGCGCGACGACACGGCGGTCAGCGCGCTGGCCGGCGGGCTCTGACGGCCAAGCTTCAAAGGTCTGGCCTCGAAGATCTGGCCCCGGATATCTGGCAGACGATCAAGCCTCGAAGGTCAAGGACAGCGGCGCCGGGCTCGGCCTCACGTTGCCTTGAGCCTGCAGCAGGCCGGCCAGCACACCCAGCAGCACGCCCATGGCGGCATCCATCGCGGGGCAGGCATGGGTGGGCCGGCCGGGTGCCCATGGGTCGGCGGCGTTCTTGCGCACGCCGCCGAACACCGCGCTGATATCAGGGCTGCGTTGTTCGAGCCGGCGCTGTGTGGCCGAGACGATGGCCAGCACGATGCGCTCACCGGCTTGCACCGCCACCCCGCCGAGCGTGTGGCCCTTGGCGGCGGTGCGCCAGACGAGTTCGGGCGTGGGCCGCAGCTGCATGGTTTCCTTCAGCGCCGGGCCGATCGCGCGCAACGCGTCGGCATGGCTCAGCGGCGTGGCCGTGCCCAGCGCCTGGCGCAGGCGCCAGAACGTGCCGTCGCGCAACCATTCGTTCAAGGTGCCACGCAGGTTGCCGTCGGCGGTCGGCAAGAAGCCCATCAGCGCGCCGACCAAGGTGCGCGCTGCCAGGTCGTCGTCACTGCGGTCGGGGAAGGCTGCGAAGATGGCCTGGCTCACAGGAGCGGCCGGCAGCGTGGGCGGCGTTGCGTCGCGATGCTGCCTGACGAAGACCAGCGCCGCCACGCGCAGCGCCTGCCCGTAGCGGTTGCCGTAGGTGTTGACGGCGTCGCCCGGCAGCGGCTGGAAGATCTGGCGCGACGGCCAGGTGAGGTGGCCGGGGATCAGCGGCGGCTGCCCTTCGGTCCAGTCCCAGCGGTAGCCGCCGGGTGCGAACGGCGCGCTGCCGACCTTGCGGCCGGGCACGCCGAACCACTTGGTGCACAGGCCGGCAAGCACCGCGTCGATCACCTCTTTCACGTCCAGGTTCAGCTCCCAGCCCGGCAGCCCGTAGGCGCGGCTTTGGGCGATCGTGGCCCGGACCATTCGCCTCAGCATCACGGTGGTCCGCCGGCGCGCAGCGATGTAGGCGGTCTTGGCGTCGAGGTTCTGGATCGCCGCGTTCGTTGCCGCCGACAGGCGCACGTATTCGCAGCCGTGCGTCGATGGTTCGCGGTCGAGCCCGAGGTAGATCTCGCCGAAGCCCTCGCGCATGCGGGCGAGGTGGCCGGCCATCGACGCGTTGCGGTCGTCGTCGGCAAACACCTGCATCACCCGGTCCGGGTCGGCCACCAGCACGCCGTAGGGCGTGTTCGTGTGCAGCACACCGCCATGGCATTCGCGGATCGCTGCCCAGACCGATCCGCTGCGGTGCAGGCGGCGCTCTTCCGGGTCTTCGAGCGCGGCCTTCCACAGCAGCGCCGCGTCGGCCGGTGCCAGCCGTGCAGCGCGCGCCGTCAGTTCGGCGAGCAGCGCCTGGCCCTCGGCGGCGTTCCACGGCACCGGCCGATGCGCCGCCCTGGGCACGGCCAGGGCGCGCTGCTGCAAAGCCTTCAGCGCAGTGACTGAGGGCGTGAACAGGTACAGGCCCCATTCGAGCCGGGTGATCGCCGGCGCGGCGCCGGGTGCGCCGGCGCCGGTGCGCGGGTCGTCCAGCGCGATGCGGCAGACCGCGCCGTCGTGATTGAAGCGCATCACACGCGCATCGCCCGGCCGCGGCACGCCGACGATCGGGTCGCTCTGGCTCGACGAGATGCCGCTGCTGTTGCCGCCGCTGAGCCAGCGCTGGACGGCCTCGAACTGCTCGGCGATGCTGGCGTTGTAGGCCATGAAGAACAGTCCGCGCTCTTTGGCGTTGTCGGCCGCGGTGGCATTCGAGCGGTCGTAAGGCGGGCCGTACGACATGCCGCGGCGCACGATCAGCGGGGGCCTGTCCCCCGGCGCTGCCTGGCCGCTGCGGCCGCCACGCGGGTTGACTCTGCGCACGTGGGCCTGCAGCGGGCACATCACGCCGTCGGGGTCGGAGGTGAAGTTGAAATCGTTCTGCCCGGCGCCCGGGCCGACCTGGGCGATCAGCGGCGTTCCATCGAGCCGCCGGCCCATCAGCTTGGCCTTGACCTGCTCGGCGGTCAGGCCGGGCTTCGCTGCAGCCGCCGTGACCTGCTCGAACCGCGCCACATCCTGGCGAATCTTGCGAACGACCAGAAAGCTGCCGTTGCGCAGCAGCGGGTCGATGACCGGCGGCGCCGCGTCGGCCTGGTTGGCGTGGCCCAGCAAGGCTTCGCCGAGCGGCACCTGGTTGCGGTAATACTGCGCCGCACCGAACGGCGGCAGGAACTGCGGGTTGCTCACCGGGTCGGCAAAACCGAAGTGTTCGGCCGGTGGCTGGCCGACCTGGGACGCACGCCGCATCGTCTGCACACTCAGCACCTGCACGCCAGGGCCGATGCCTTCGATGGCCTCGACAGTCTTGCGCAACGGGTGCCCAGCGGCGCCGACGTCGTCGAACTCGGTTGCCCGCGGGTCGCCGACGCGCAACTGCAGCACCGCATGCACCGCCGCCATCTCGACGTTGATGCCGTGCTCGGCCGCCGGCCCGCGGTTGCGCCGCGGCAGGCGCCAGCGGCGCGGGTGGTTCAGGTGCAGGTCGCCGAGCACGCTGCAACGCGCCTCCATGCCTTCGATGAACTCGGGCGGAAAGCGCTCGATCTCGGCGTCTGACAAGCCGGCAGCACGCAGGCCCTCGGCGCTGAACGCCACGGTGATCAACGGCCGGGTGGCTCTGGCCGCCGCGCCTTCACTCTGCAACCACAGGTGCTGCGGCTTGCGCAGCAACCACGCCAGCAAGGCCGCTGCACCCGCGGCGCTTTCTAAGCGCAACAGCACCAGCGCACCGTGGGTGATGCCTTCGGGGTAGCCGCTCAGAATGCCGCCCTGCACATCGGCCGCGTCGAAGGCCGGGGGCGGCACCGGCGCGTTCGGGTCGGGCAAGGCCAGTTGCGGCGCGCTGCCCTCGAACCAGGCCAGCTGCCTGGCAAAGCGCAAGCGCACCGGCGCCAGCCCCGGGTCGGTGGGCACCAGCAGGGTGGTGGTGTCGAGCGCGCGAAGCTCCAGCAGCAGGTCCTGCGCGGCGCGCTGCAAGGTGTAACCGTCATCGGTGCCCGGCAGGTACCAGTCGGCCAACCGGTACAGCACCGCCAGCGCCTGCATGCCCTGCTTCACGTTCTCAAGGTGGCCGACGGGGTGTTGCGGCATCGCGCCGCCCGGTGCGCCGACCGGAAGCACAGGCTTGCTCGCCACGGCGGCGGCCGCGCGATCCTCGGCCGAATGCAGCGAGCGCCGCGTGGCCTCCAGATCGGCCGCCCCGCCCTGCTCGCGGTACAGCCGTTCGCTCATCCGCAGGTACTGCACGTCGTCATAGCTCAGACCCGGCGTGCTGTAGAACATGTCGGTCTCCACCAGCACCGAGCCGACCCAGTCTCGCCACTGCTCGAAGCGGTGGTCGTGCGAGCCGACGTGGCCGACGGTATTGCAGAAGATCAGGTCGAGCAGCTTGGCCACCTTGCGGTACAGCACGCGGATGTAGGACTCGAAGTTGCCGTCGAAGGTGGCGGCCAGCATCACCTTGTCGTCGATCACGGCAATGCGCACCGAGTGGATCTGCCCGACCCGCTCGACCGAGTCGGAGAACGTGCGCAGCAGCGAGTACTCGTGCGCCGACGAACGCGAGGTGTTGAGCACCTTCAGCACCGCTTTGACGCGGCTCTTGTACGTCACCGAGTCGAGCGACGGCACCAGCCCGGGCCGGATCGGCGCCGCGATCGTCAGGTCAGACACCCCCACCAGCGTCTTCGTCTTGACGATAAGTTCCCTGCGCATGGCCCGCGCCTCCTTGATCTTGTGGAGGCGCAGTGTAGGCAGCGGTGACACAGGGCTGCGGGGGGCGGCGGGGGCGGCCTCCCCAACATTGATGATGCCGACCCCGCGCCCGGCCAGCGCGGGTGACTGGTTGCGGTAGGGCATGGTCGGAACCGGCGAGCAACTTTCGCCCGGCTCCACTTCGTTCGGTAGCGTACCGACGGGGGCGAACGCCGCCATGAGCTTTGTTGACCCATGTCAAGGTTCGTGCAGATCCCCGGCTGCCACCTTCCTGCGAGGGCGCACAGTGCTTGCAAGGGCATGTCGAAGGCCGCAAGTGCGGTGACGCGAACCCACCTTTCCCGTGCGAGGACCGTGCCATGTGCAAGATCGACCTTGACTGCCAGCCGCCCCTTCGTCGGGAAGAATCGACGGACGTGGCCGTCGAAGATCTGGGTCTGCTGTTTGCCGCCGTCAACGCCCGCCTGAGGTTGCTGGCCCATCCGCAACCCGGCCCCGAGTCAGACGACGCCGCCCAGATTCGCGCCGGTGTGTCCGACTGCGCGCAGGCTCAAGAGCAGCTTGCAGCCACGGCCCTGCACGAGATCGGCCGGCATCACTGAGCCGTCGCCCCCGCCCACTGCGCATACGCGAACACCAGCCCCAGGCAGAACAGCGCGCCGAAGATGCGCTTGTTGTGGCGCGCCAGCCAGGGCGGCAGGTAGATGTCGAAGTTGTCGTGCCGCTCGTGCGTGAAGCGCTCGGCCAGGATCGTCAGCGGGCAACGCCAGCCGTTGATCAGCAGGATCGCGACCTCGACGAACACGATGCCGATGAGCCACGCCACCGCCGTGTGATGACCGAACCACGACACCACCGGAATGGCCACGATGCAGCCGGCGAAGAAGGCCCACGCGAGCGTGTGGACGATCTTGATGGCCAGCAGCGCGGCCGGCCGGTGGCGGCCCGGCTCGGCGGAAACGTCGCTCGGCGCGGGCACCCTGCTGTACCTTGTTATTTACCCGTCTCTGCGTAAGCCAGGCGGTTGGCCAGATGGGCCTTCAAGCGCTCGGCGGCTCCCGGCAGCCTGCGCTTCACGTCGCGCCGCGCGCGGTGCACGTTGTCTCTGAGTACATGCAGTCTCGCCCTGTTTCGCTGTGCCTGAATGGCCATGGAGTTTCTCCGTTTGTGGGCGTGCAGGTTAACCGACGCCAGGAGTGCCCTGGAAAACGCTAGACCGCGCCGGCCCACCAGGCCGCCAGCCCGAACAAGGCCAGCACCACCACGGCAGCGAGCAGCTTGCCGCCGCGCCGAGGCACCTCGCCGGGCGAGAGGCCTTCGGCTTCTGCCTGCCCGCGTTGCGGCGCCAGCGCGCGCCGGGCTTCATCGGCCAGCGCCTTGGCTTCCTTCAGACCCACGCCCTTGGTCTGGCGCAGCAGCTTGATGGCGTCGAGCGTGCGGCCGGCAGCGAGTGCCGCACGCACGTCATAGGGCAACGGGCCGGGCATGGCGGATTCAGTCCGGAATCACCGGCTCGACCAGCTTCATCAACTGTTCGAGCGTCTCCTGCCAGCCCAGGTAGCACATCTCGACCGGAATCATTTCCGGAATGCCTTGCTGCACCACGCTGAGGTCGGTGCCGCAAGAAACAGCGCGCAAGCTCACGGTGGTCACCATTTCGCCCGGCAGGTTCGGGTCGTCGAACTTGTCGGTGTAGCGGATGCGCTCGTTGGGCACCAGCTCCTTGTACTCGCCACCGAACGAATGGCCGTTGCCCGTGCCGAAGTTGGTGAACGACATCTTGAAGGTGCCGCCGACCTTGGCGTCCATCTGGTGCACGGTGCAGGTGAAGCCGTACGGCGGCAGCCACTTGGCCAGCGCGCCAGGGTCCAGGAACGCGCGGTAGACCCGCTCGGGCTTGGCACGGACAACGCGATGGAGGGTGACGGTGCTGGTGGGCATGATCGGTGTGGAAGAGCAGAGGACGGCCCTCTGACTGTACGACGATCGGGTGCGGGCGGAATCGACAAGCGGTGCAACCGGATGCCGCTACGACGGCGACGCCAGCTTGAGCCCGACGATGCCCGCGACGATCAGCCCCAGGCTGATCAGGCGCCCCGGCGCGGCCGACTCGCCCATCAGCACGATGCCCAGAATGGCCGTGCCCACCGCGCCGACGCCCACCCACACCGCGTACGCCGTGCCGACCGGCAAGCTCTTCATCGCCACGCCCAGCATGCCCACGCTGATGATCATTGCCGCCACCGTGGCAAGGGTCGGCAACGGCCGCGTGAAGCCATCGGTGTACTTCAGGCCAATCGCCCAGCCGACTTCGAAGAGCCCGGCCAGGACCAAGAGCAACCAAGCCATGTGACCTCGCCAATGGTTTGTTTCGGAGCGGGCATTGTGCAGGTCATGCAAACCGCAGCGACGGTGGGCCTACGGAACCAGGAACCCGCCGTCCACCGGGAACGTATGCCCGGTGGTGAAGGAGGCGCCGCTCGAGCAGAGCCAGAGCACCGCATTCGCCACTTCTTCGGGCAGCCCGACGCGCCCGAGCGGGTGCATGCCGGTGACCCGGGCCGCGAGGGCGGGATCGTGGAAGAACGCGCGCTCGGCCATCGGCGTGCGGATCACGGCCGGCGCAACGGCATTGATGCGAACCCCCTTGTCGGCGTATTCAAGCGCTGCCGCCTTCGTGAGGCCCACCACGCCGTGTTTGCTGGCGTAGTAAGCCGCCCCGAGCCGGCCGCCCACCAGGCCGGCCACCGACGCCATGTTCACGATCGCTCCTTTGGTGGCCACGATGTGCGGGAGCTCGTACTTCATGCTCAGGAACACACCCTTGAGGTTGACGTCGATCACCTCGTCCCACGTGGCCTCGGAGTACTTGGCGACCGGCACGAACGCGTCACCTTCGATGCCGGCATTGTTGAAGGCAAAGTCCAGCGCACCGTACTTCTGGATCACCTGCGCGAGCAAGGCTTCGACGTCAGCCGCTTTCGTCACGTCGGTCTTCACGAATGCGGCGTCGCCCCCGGCATCCATGATCTGCGCCACGGTCTGCGCCGATTCTTCGGTGCGCCGGCTGGCGACGACGACCCTGGCGCCAGCCGCCGCAAACGCCAACGCCGTCGCGCGGCCGATGCCGGAACTGCCGCCTGTGACGAGTGCGGTTTTTCCATCAAACCTGATGTTCATGAATCAACTCCCGAGTTCAGAACTTTGGGGCGCCAATCCACAGGACTACACAGGCTCCGGCCGCGGCCGGCAAGCCACACCGATGGCGCAACAAGGCCAGCAACCCGAAGACCAGGCGACCTTAGCCCTTGTGCGCAGCCGTTGCAATGTCGAAATGCAGCACGTCCTCGCGCACGCTCAGTTTGCTTTGAGGGCGATGCTGCGAGTGGTTGGCAGCAAGCCGCACCGTCAATCTCGCCCCTGATCGACCGAGATCGTGGCGTGGATCCAGCCCCTGTACTGGTCGAACAGCGGCCCGCTGGTCAGCGAATACTCGACCCGCAATGCCTTGCCCCCGTCAACGATCTGCGCGCTGCGGATGTGCGCGTTGTTCAGGCTGGCGGGCTGCAAGTCGAAGCTCGTGATCTTGTGGCCCGGCGCGGCCGGGAAGACTTTTTCATAGACCCGCGTCGACTTGGACAAGCCACCGCTCGAATACTGGATGTCGGACAGCGCGAACTTGGAAGTGGGTTCCGCCGCGAAGGCTCCGGGCGCCGCGCGCACCGCAGCCGCGCGGCGATACGCCTCCAGGTCCACCGTGATTGGCGGCCGCTTGCCCTCCGGGAGCGACGTTGGCGCGGAAGGCCTGGGCACGACAGCCGCCGGTACCGATGCCGGCTGCGCGTTGGCAGACGCGAGCAGGCTGAACTTCTTCGGCGGCGCGGCGGGCGCCGCAGATTTGTAGGGCAGCCACCGATCGATGCCGCTGTAGCGCACCAGCACGTCGCCGTTGTGGTAGACCTGAACCAGCATCTCGGTCGTATCGTTCTTGTCGCGCAGCATCACCGGCTGCTCGACCAGGGGCAGCTTGCCGAAATGCTCCTTGAACTTGGACTCGTTAGTGCGCTCGCTCTCGCCGACCGGTGTTGCCAGCACGGCGTTGTAGGTGTCGAGCCCGACCTTGACCAGGCCCGCAAGGGCAGCCAGCAAGGCGGTGATTGCGGCGACTCGAGCGGCGGTCGACTCGGGCATGGGAATCGACCGGCGCGACGGCGATGAGGTTGCCATGGCACGCTCCTGGAGTGACGCCCGCAGCTTGCACAGTCGATCGCCGATCGTCATCAGCAATCTGGAGGACGAGGTCAGAGCGCCAGCGTGTAGACAGCCGCCGCCACGCGCTCTGCGGCGCTGTGGCCTGCCAACGCAGCGTCCCATTCCGGGCCTGTGGCGCCGATGCTCGGAGCGACGCCCTTGATCATCGTCGTCACCTCTTCGGTGGCTGCATCGAGCTCGGCCACCTGCTCTCGACTTTCGAGGAAAAGCCTGGCGACCGAAGGCCCCTCGACCGCCGGCACGATGACCAGGTACCTCGTGACCTCCCGGTGTACCGGCTGCACATGGTGCGGCGGCACTTCGCGACCGAATCCTTGGCTCATGAGATCCCTTTCTGGGTCAGTTACGTGAAGACGGCGCCGGCTCGCTGCCTCGGCATGCAGCTACTGGCATTGACCCAGCCGTTCGGCCTGCAAACGCCGGCTCGCTCTCTGGTGCAAAACCTGGTGTTGGCTCTCAGCTTGAGCGGGGGGTCAGGCGTCGCTGGGCGCCAACGGCGGGCGGCTCCTTCTCTGCCAGCCTGCCTGCCACATACTTGTGAAGGACGCTCGCGATCAGGGTCTGGTACGGCATGCCTTCAGCAAGTGCCTTGGCCTGAATATCGAGCAGGTCTGCAGAAGACAGGCGAATGCTGACACGCTTGTCCTTGATCGATGTGGCTCTCGCTGCGGCGCGCATGCGCTCCAGCTCAGCCTTGGAGGCTATCGGCTTCAGTTTTCCCGACTCGTAGGCTTCAAGTACTGCAAGCTCATAGGGATCAAGCTTAGACATCGTCTGACTCCTTCGCGATGAAGTTGCGCGTGGCCTTCGAGCGGCCAGACGCTCGTGTCGACCCGCAGCGTCACTGGCGCGAACGCTCTGCCTTGTAATCAAACGACGCGTCCCACTCCAGCTTGCCCATCAGGGCCTCTCTGCGCGCCGGCTCGCTCTGGTGCAAGAACTTGGTGTACAGGTCGCGCGGCGGCGCGACCGAGATGGACTTGAGCACCTGCCCGACATTGCCCCGGTGGTAGCCGCCGTGGGTGACGACGTGAAGCAGGATCTCTTCACGCGACATGCGCCCGCTGTCGCCGTCGGTGAACTGGAAGGCGATCACTTCGCCCAGCGCAGCCGGCGCGAGGCCGGCCACGTACTGCTCGTACCACGCATCGGTGGCCGCCACGTCGGCCTGCAGCTGGGCCAGCGTCGGCGTGGCCTTGGTGTTGGTGGCGGCTAAGGGCCTGGGCTCGGCGCCCAGGTGCGCCCGAAAGATCCTGTCCACCACGTGGATGTGGTTCAGCGTGCGGATGCAGGTGTGGAGTTGGTCGGCGCGCTCGGGCGGAAGCGTGGCCAGCAACGCGAAGAGCTCGCGGTCGGCCCAGGACTTGTAGCTGAAGAGGGACTTGAGGGTGGTTGATGACATGACGTTGGAATCTCCACAGGTTTCGGCGCGGTTTACCCAGCAAGCTCAATCTGGCGACCCGCGGTTTGTGCCCAGCGGCTGACACCAGCGGTACTAGCGACTGCACCACTGCTTCTCACAAGGAACTCCATTCTTGTCGCCGTCCATCTGCGCGCCCGGACAGTTGGCGAGGAAGTACTTTGCTTCGGCACATGACTTCATCTGAGAGCAGTACTGTCGTCCATCGCAGCTGAAACCACCGGGCGCTGCAGCAGGCGCAGGCACTGACTTTTCGGGGGCTGCTGCCGCAGCCGTCGCACGGCGCTTCTTCTCCGCGGCGTTCAGTTCTTCGAGCGTGGGTTGTTTGCGAACCTGGTCAGACGCGCAAGGCCCCTGCTGATAGGTGACGGTGCCTTTCACGATGCACTTGTTCATTGGCGCAGCCTCCGCAGCGGAGGGGGCGACGACAAGACCCGCCACTGCGATGAACAATGATGAGATCTTGAGAATTGGCGTTCGACTCAGAAGCATAGAAAGAGCCCCGTCAGACCTTGCGTCGGTTGGGCCTTTAGGTTTGACACAAGCGGCCTGCCGAAGGCAGGTCCGCTTGATGGAATGGGTCGGCCCCATCACGGCTGCACCTGACGCGTAACCCATATCGCACTGGATGCCTCGCGGCCCTCCAAGTGCCTTGCCGGTGGGCGTCCGCTCGAGCGAACGGTCAGCGGCATTGCAGCGGTCAGTATTCGTTGTTGTCGTCTTCAAACTCTTCATGCTGATCTTCAGGCGCGTAGTAGTCAGCTGCGTCGTACGTTGAGGTGGACTTGTAGGTCGCCCCCAACCCGCAGGCGGTGAGCTGGGACAGACCAGCAATCTTTAGGTTGCAGGCGACGCACTCGAACTTAGTCGGCAAGTGGTCTTGGACTTCTACGATGAGATCATCTTTCAGCCGTTTGACTGGTGCTGCAGCCGCCGTGCCGACGACCAAGGCATCGCTGGCACAGGCAGGGCACGTGACGCGATGTCCGTGATGTCGAGTCGACCAGACGGTGGCCTTTTGAACCAACTTCTTGCGTTCTGCTGCCTCTTTGGTTTCCCAAATCGTCTTGTGCGCGGCAATGGCTTTCTGAACTGCTTTAGCCGACTCGTCGCGCCACGCTGCGATCAGTTTCTCGGCGAGTTTGGCTTCTTCTGGACCAAATAGATACTCAAGGTCCCGCGAGATCGAAGCGAGTAGAACCTGACACGTTCGGTAGAAGGGAGCGAGCCACGTAGTCGACAGCCCCTCAAAAGGGATTGACCCTGCATGGAGTTCCTCGTTTCTGCGGTTCATGTGCTGCGCAGCGAATCCCTCCAGTTCGGTTGTAAACGAGGGAACGATGTCCCTAAGCCTTGCCAAGACCGAGGACACATCAACTGACTTGGGAATGAACTTCTGCGCCGTAGGCTGTTTACCGAGCGCAAAGTAGATGTTGTTCCAGTCCTTAGCGTCGGCAAGTAGAACGGGGCTCGTTTCGGCGAGGGCGCTGCGCGCCAAAAACTCAAGAACGAACGCCGAGGTGAGGCCAAAACGCCAGTCCTCCCGGGAGAGAGGCTGCATCTCCTGAGCGTATCGCAGAGCCTTCGCGAGCAACGCCTCGGAGGACCAAGGGTTTGCAACCTTGCTGGAACTTGCTGTCTTCTTGGTCATGCAAGGGAGCTCAGGTAGAGGCGATGAATTTTGCGCGAAGACGCCGGATTCCGGACTGGAGAACGCCCGTGCAGTAGGCGCCAGTTGTCCAAGAGAAGGGTGTCGCCCTTGTTCAGAAGTACGTTTGCGACCGGCTGAACGCGGGCAAGGCAGTCTTCAATGCGTCGGAAGACGGTTTGAGCGTACCCGTTCGCTGGCTTGAGGTAGATGCTGTCCCACCGGATGAGTTGTTGGCCCGATTCGGAAGATGCTTGCCAGATCGGAAGCAACTGGAGGGCTCCGCTCACTTGCCTACGGGGGCGAGCTAGGCACCGAGCCAGTACAGTTGATCCAAGCGTGGCAATGACCAACCTACCGTCGACAATTTGTGTGTGGGCATCCGCATCTCCGCGTGCACAGCGAAGCATCAGGTACCGCGGCGGCTTTGCCCAATGAGCGAGGTCGGTATGCAGCGGAAACGCGCCGAGTCCAAAGTTCCCACTGTAGGTATTCGGTGAAGTCAAGTCCGGTGTTGTCGGCAATAACTCTTGTACGAGGCGCAGGCCATCGACCTGTTCCGGGACACCGAGTGCCGCTGCCGCAGCCGATGGCTCAAGGTCTGGGAAGAAGGACGACAAGAGCGCGTACCCCTGTTGTTCGACAAGCTGCTTCGGGGACATGTGTCCGGCTGGATATGGGTTGGGCTCGTTTGACACTGTCGACATAGCCCAACTCCGCCCGAGCATTGGGCCAAATTCAGCGCGGCGGACAGAGCGACCTACGCGCCACATGATCGCCAGTTTCCGGTAAGGCAGGCGCGTCGACGGTCAACCCCGCGTCCACAAAATTGTGGATACCGCGCCCCCCTACCCCTCCCCCACCGGCCTGAACAACTCCTCAAAATCCTCCGCATTCAACGCCGCATCGCTCGCCACCCCCGACAGCAGCAAGTCCGCCAGCCCGGCCTTGCGCGCCTGCAGCTCCAGCATCTTGTCTTCCACCGTGCCACTGGCGAGCAGCTTGTAGACGAAGACGGGTTTGTCTTGGCCGATGCGGTAGGCGCGGTCGAGGGCTTGTTGTTCCACGGCGGGGTTCCACCACGGGTCGTAGAGGATCACGGTGTCGGCGGCGGTCAGGTTCAGGCCCACGCCGCCGGCCTTGAGGCTGATGAGGAACAGCGGCACGTCGCCTTGCTGGAACTGCGCGACCATGCCGGCGCGGTCTTGCGTGTCGCCGGTGAGCTTGAGGTAGGGCAGCTTGAGCTTGGTGAGTTCGGGTTCGATTAGCGCCAGCATCTCGGTGAACTGGCTGAACAGCAGCACGCGGCGGCCGTCTTCCACCAGGGTGGGCAGCAGGTCGAGCAGCAATTCGAGCTTGGCGGATGGGGCGTGGCGGGTGCTGGCGGGCGCGGGGGGGTGCGCTTGTGCATGTGCGGGTGCATGGCCGTCGTGTGACGCGGCGCCCTGGCTCGCATCACCCGCATCACCCGCATCACCCCCATCGCCCTCGTCCTTCACCGCCGCCTTCAACAACCTCGGGTCGCAGCACACCTGGCGTAGCTTCAGCAGCGCGTCGAGCACCATGATCTGGCTGCGCGCCAGGCCTTGTTTCTCGATCGCGTTGCGCAGCTTCTGGTCCATCGTGGCGCGCACGGTTTCGTACAGGTCGGCTTGCGTGCCTGCCAGCTCCACGCGCAGCAGTGTCTCGGTCTTCTCGGGCAGCTCTTGCGCCACCTGGCTCTTGGTGCGGCGCAAGATGAAGGGGCGCACGCGCCTTGCCAGGTGTTCGGCCTGCAGCGCGTCTTGGCGCTTTTCGATGGGGTTGCGGTAGTGCTCGCGAAACTGCGCTTCGCTGCCCAGCAGGCCGGGGCACACAAAGTCGATCAGGCTCCACAGTTCGCCCAGGTGGTTTTCGAGCGGCGTGCCGCTCAGGCACAGGCGGTGGCGGGTGCGCAGGCCCTTGAGCGACAAGGCAGCCTGGCTGCGGCTGTTCTTGATGCGCTGCGCTTCGTCGAGCACCAGGTAGTGCCAGTCGAACGAGGCCAGGGTCTGGATGTCGCGCACCGCCAGCGGGTAGCTGGTGACGACGAGGTGCGCGGTGGCGATCTGCGCAAACTGCTGCGTGCGGCGCGGGCCGTGCAGCACCAGCACTTTCAGTTGCGGCGTGAAGCGCTGCGCTTCGGCCTGCCAGTTGCCGAGCAGGCTGGTGGGCACGATCACGAGGCTGGGGCGGTCCAGCCGGCCGGCGTCGAGTTCGCCTTGCAACAGGGTCAACGCCTGCAGGGTTTTGCCCAGGCCCATGTCGTCGGCCAGCACACCGCCCAGGCGGGCGCGGCGCATGAAGTCCATCCACGCCAGGCCGTCGAGCTGGTAGTGGCGCAGCACGGCGTTGACGTTGGCAGAAGGTTGCACGGCAGGCAGGCCCTGGCCACCCCGCAGCGCGTGCAGTTGTTCGATGAGTTCGGTGAAGCTCGGCGGTGCGCTGACCTTGGCGCCGGTGCTGATGGCGTCGAGCGTGCCCAGGTCGAAGCGCGACAGGCGCAGCGGCACGGCTTTGTCGCCGGCTTTGAATACGGCCCGCAACCAGTCCATCAGCGGGGCGATGCGCGCCACCGGCAGGCGCAGCAGGCGCTGGCGCGGCGGGCGGCCGGGAATGGTGGGGGCGGTGGTGTCGGCGGGCCACGGCACGAGCACGTAGCCGCCGGGGTCGGGGGTGGTTTTATCGTCGGTTTTGTCGCCGGCTTCAGCGCCGGCTTCAGCGTCGGCTTTGCCGTCGCCCCCATCGGCGTTGGCGCCTTCGGCCGGAGCGTTGGTCTTGGCGCTGCCATGCTGCCGCAACGCCGCATCCAGCTTCAACCAACCGGTCTGCACCAGGCTCACCAGCAGCGGCACCAGGTCGACCGGCTTGCCGTCGACGCGCACCTTCAGCCCCACATCGAACCACTCGCTGCGGCCGTGCTCGGCGCCAGGCTCTTCGTCGATGCTGACGGCCCATTCGTCGGGGTTGTGCAGCTCGAAGGGAAAGTCGTCATCCACCTCCACCACCCAGCCGCGCGCCTGCAGCGCCGGCAGGTGCTGGGCCAGCAGCTCGGGCCATTGCTCGCGCCGCTGCAGCACCAGCACCAGCGGCTGGCCTTCTGAGGCGGGTGGTATCGCGGCGTCTTGCATGCGGCCGGTGTTTACGCGCGTGAGCTTGTTCAGCACCAGGCCGGCGGCCAGGCTCCAGGGGCGGAACTCGAGTTCGGTGAACAGGTGGCGCAGGGCGGCGCTTTCGGCAGCGCCATCGCGCTGGAAGCGGGCGAGGGCGTGTTGCTCGGGTTGCTCGTGGGGCGCGGCGGGCGAGCCGCTTGAATCGAGCGCACCCGGCAGTTCGACAAACGCACTCTCGGCACCGACCGCTGGAACGTGGAACTCCACCGGCGCGGCGCCCGGCGGCAGGTAACGAAAGCGCACCTGCAGCGAAGCCTGGCGCAAGCTGGTATTGCGCGACGCGGCCGAGCCGTAGCGGTAGTGCAGCATGGCTTCGGAGCTCACGTCCACCGTGGTGCCCAGGCGCAGCACCAGCACCAGGCGCAGCGCGCCCAGGTCGCCGCCCTGCTGCGGCAGGGTCTGCGGCAGCGGCACGTTGATGCGCCGCGCGCTGGTGCTGCGCTGCAGCCGGTCGATCAGTTGCGGCAGCACTTGCGCGGGCACCGCGGGCATGCGGGTGAGCCAGTCGGTCACGGCGCTGGGGTGGGTGGTGTCGGCCAGTTGCGCGGGCTGCAGTTGCATGGCCTCGAGGTCGAGCACGTGCGGCTCGGGCAGCAGCACCAGCGCCAGGTCTTGCCCGCTGGGCCCGAGCCAATGGGTGCGCCATTGGCCCACCGTGTCGGCCTGCCAGTGCAGCGCCACCGGCAGCGGCGCTTCCACCCAGCTCGCGGGCGGGCCCACCGGCGTGGGCAGCACGTCGCCGGTGCGGCGCAGCAGCCACACGCGGCCGGTGGCCATCAACGCGCGCAGCGCCACGCCGGCATGCCGGCCACTCACGACGATGTGCGAGGTGATGGCTCCCAAGGCCAGCGGCAGCAGCGCGGCCAGCGCCACCAGGTCGCTCTCGGTCAGGTAGGCAGGCTGGTTGCGCAGCATGTCGACGACCGACGACGAATGCGTGTGGTGCGAGCCCACCTCGCCGTTGCGGCGCAGGCTGCCCAGGTGGATGCGCACCTGCAGTTGTGTGCCGTGCGGGCTCAGCACGTAGAGCAGTTGGCGGTGCGGCGGCTTGGGCGCGGCCGGGTCGGCCTCGGTGGTGGGTGCTGGCGGCGCGTTCGGGTCTGGCCCGGCGGGCAGTTGCGACAGTTCGGCCAGCCAGGCCACCAGCGGGCGCGGCAGCTCGGGGGCGGCCGTTCGGGCCATGGTTCGTGCGGCCAGGGGCGTGGTGGTTGCGGCCGGCGCCTTGGCGGCGTGCGATGCGACGGTGATGCGCGGGTCGGCCCAGGCCGCACCGGGGTTCTTTTGCAGGCGGATCTGGTGCGCCTCGAAGGCCATCAAAGCCGCGGCCACATGCTTGCAGTTGAAGCCCACCGGGCAACTGCAGTGGCCCTGCACGCGCAGGCCCAGGCGCCGGTCCACTGGCAGCTCGATGCCCTGCTCGTAGGCGCTGGCCTCGCTGCCTTGCAGGCGCGTGCGCAGCACCGGCCCGTCCACGTGCATGGACAACAGCGCGCGCTCGGGCTCCAGCGCCATCGCGCGCTGCAGGGTGGCGAGGTCGAATTGCTGGCCGAAGTCGAAGTCGGGCGGGATGGTGAAGTCGGTCATGGGCCCTGGGCTGGGGATCGCGAGATCGCGCGAGATCGCTCGGTCTGCACGCTCACGCACGATCACAAATGGAACGCGCAACGGCGGATTGTCGGTCAGCGTCGGCCGCCGCAGTGGGTCTTTCTGCAGGGGTGATCAACAGTTGCTGTGCGATGCTCCCGCGCATGCGCCGACGCGATTGCCTTCTTTTGCCATGGGCCTTGCCGTGGACCTTGCCACTGGCCGCCTTGCCCGCGTGGCCCGCCGAGGCCGGCCTGGGTGTGCGCCAACGCACATTGCAGTTCCCGGCCGACTTCGGCGCCCACGCCGACACGCGCATCGAGTGGTGGTATGCCACCGGCTGGCTGCAGGCCGCCGGCGCCGCCGCAGACGCCGCCCCGGCCTTCGGCTTCCAGATCACCTTCTTCCGTTCTCGCACCGGCGTGGCCGCCGAGCACCCGAGCCGCTTTGCCGCCACGCAGTTGATCTTTGCGCATGCGGCGCTGACCGACCTGGGCCAGCGCCGCCTGCGGCACGACCAGCGCATCGCCCGAGCCGGTTTCGACATCGCCGGCGCCGACCCGGGCGACACGCGCGTATACCTGCGCGACTGGCGCCTCGCCCGCAGCGGGCCGCCCGAACTGAGCCGCTACCGCATGCAAGCCCACAGCGACCCGGCTGGCTTCGGCTTCGATTTCACGCTCACCACCACCCAGCCGCTGCTGCTGCAAGGCACGGCCGGCTTCTCACTCAAGGGCCCGCGCAAGGGCCCGGCGCCCGAGCAGGCGAGCCACTACTACAGCCAGCCGCAACTGAACGTGGCCGGTACGCTGCAGCTCGATGGCCGCGCGCAGCCGGTGCAAGGCCGCGCCTGGCTCGACCATGAATGGAGCAACTCGCTGCTCGACCCGCAAGCGGTGGGCTGGGACTGGATCGGCATGAACCTGGCCGACGGCAGCGCGCTGACAGCGTTCCGCCTGCGCACTGCAGATGGCGCCAGCCTGTACGCCGGCGGCAGCTTTCGCGCGCCGGGCGCCGCAGCCCGCAACTTCGGGCCCGACGAAGTGCGCATGACGCCGGGCCGCACCTGGGCCAGCACCGCGTCGCGCGGCGTCTACCCGGTGGAGTGGAGCATCGACACCCCCGTCGGCAGCTTCCGAGTGAAGGCGCTGCTCGACGACCAGGAACTCGACAGCCGCACCGGCACCGGCACCACCTACTGGGAAGGCTTGAGCGAACTGCGTGAACTGCGCGGCAGCGAAAGCGAAAGCGGCCGCCTGCTCGGCCACGGTTACCTGGAGATGACGGGCTACTCCGGCCGCCTGAAGCTGTAACGGTAACGGTCATGCGGTGCGCAGGGCAGCGCCTCTACAATGACACGTCCTGTTACAAGCCACGTTTCGGCGGCCTTCGTGACCGGAACACCACCGAGGGGACCGACATGAACGAGACCACTTCCGCGCAAGGATTCCAGCAATCGCGCATCGAAGACGAACCCATCCTCGGGCCTGTGCTGGCCATGCCGGACGGCCGGGTGCAACCGCTGACCTGGCTCGAACGGGTGCTCGTGAAGCTGGGCCTGACCAACGCCAAGGGGCTCGAAGCGCGCTACTTCAAGCCCGCGAGTTCCTGAGGAGCTCGCCCCCTCCCCCTCGTTGCAGGGGCCCCCGAATGAACGCGCTTCAGCCGGGGGATGCGCTGCCGCTGCGATGGCCGGATGATCTGGTCATATCTCACGGGAGCGGAGCATGTTGTCAACTTCTCACCACGGTTCGTCGCACAACGACGGGCCCATCTTGACGCAAGACCTGGCGCCGCCCATCGCGCTGCCCACCGGCTACGTGGGCCCGGCCTGGTTGCCCGGCACCGGCCGCATGATCTGGTGGACAGGCCGCGTCGCCATCGGGCTGCGGCACCAGGCGCCCAGCCGCGTGGAGCCGAATGCGCAGTCGGCTGTGTGGGTGCAGGAGCTGATGCTCGCCTGACGCCCGTTCAGTGCCGGTTCAGTGCGCGGCGACAGACAGAAGCTGTCGGTCGCAGGCATCGTGGAGCGCGCACGCCGGCTGGATCAGCGCGACTTTCGGCCCCCTACACTCGCCGCATGTCGCCTTCTGCCCTGCCCGCCGCCACCCCCACCACCGCCTCCACGCCCCCCGGCACGCCAGCGCGCAACGTGCGCTCGTTGAGCGGGCTGCTGCCGTTCCTGCGGCCGTACCGCCTCCGGATTGCCTGGGCGATCGCATTCCTGGTGCTGGCCGCCGTCAGCACGCTCGTGTTCCCGGTCGCGCTCAAGTCGCTGATCGACCAGGGCCTGGTGGCCACTGACCCCGGCGAGCGCGTGATGGCCTTGCGCGAGCACTTCTTCGCACTGTTCGGCGTGGGCGCAGCGCTGGGCCTGTTCTCGGCGTTGCGCTTTTACATGGTCACCTGGCTGGGCGAACGGGTGACGGCCGACCTGCGCAACGCGGTCTACGCGCACGTGATCAAGCAGAGCCCCGAATTCTTCGAGACCACGCAGACCGGCGAAGTGCTGTCGCGCCTGACGACCGACACCACGCTGGTGCAGACCGTCGTCGGCTCGAGCCTGAGCATGGGCCTGCGCAACACGGTGATGAGCATCGGCGCGATGGCAATGCTCATCATCACCAACCCGTACGTGATGACGCAGGTGCTGGGCATCCTGGTGCTGGTGGTGCTGCCTTCCATCTACTTCGGCCGGCGCATCCGCAAGCTCAGCCGTGCCAGCCAGGACCGGGTGGCCGACAGCAGCGCGATTGCGGCCGAGGTACTGAACGCCATTCCCGTGGTGCAGAGCTACAACGGCGAGCAGCGCGAGGCAATCCGCTTCGACGCCTCGACCGCCAACGCCTTCGCCACCGCGATCAGCCGCACGCGCATGCGTTCGATGCTGGTGGGCTTCATCATCACCGCCACCTTCGGCGCGCTGCTCTGGGGGCTGTACCAGGGCACGCAGGCGGTGATCCGCGGCGACATCTCGGCCGGGCACCTGGGGCAGACGGTGGTGTACGTGATCATCCTCGTCAGCGGCGTGGCGGTGCTGGCCGAGGTGTATGGCGACTTGCTGCGCGCTGCCGGCGCGACCGAGCGCTTGATGGAGTTGCTGGGCACGCAGTCGCCCATCACCTCGCCGGCACGGCCGGTGGCGCTGGCGGCGACGCGCGGCGGCTCGGCTGTGGCGCTGCAGGACGTGAGCTTCCGCTACCCGTCGCGCCCGCAGACCGCGGCGCTGGCGCACTACACGCTGGAAGTGAAGCCGGGCGAAACGGTGGCGCTGGTCGGCCCCAGTGGCGCTGGCAAGAGCACCGTGTTCCAGCTGCTGCTGCGCTTCTACGACGTGACCGAAGGCCGCGTGCTGCTCGACGGCGTGCCGGTGAAAGACGTGACGCTGGACGCGCTGCGCGAGCGCATCGGCATCGTGCCGCAAGAGAGCGTGATCTTCTCGGCCGACGCGTTGGAAAACATCCGCTACGGCAAGCCCGGCGCGAGTGACGCCGAGGTTATCGCCGCAGCCAAGGCCGCGTTCGCGCACGACTTCATCAGCGCGTTGCCCGAGGGCTACAAGACCTTTCTGGGCGAGCGCGGCGTGCGCCTGTCAGGCGGCCAGCGCCAACGCATCTCGATCGCCCGCGCGATGCTGAAGAACCCGCCGCTGCTGCTGCTCGACGAAGCCACCAGCGCGCTCGACGCCGAGAGCGAACGCATGGTGCAGGCTGCGCTCGAATCGGCGATGAAGGACCGCACCACGCTCGTCATCGCGCACCGCCTGGCCACTGTGCAGCGCGCCGACCGCATCGTCGTGATGGAGGCCGGCGAGATCGTCGATACCGGCACCCACGCCGAGCTGGTGGCGCGCGGCGGGCTGTATGCGCGGCTGGCGGCGATGCAGTTCGATCAGGCATAATTCATGCACATGATCGATGGAGTAACGCATGCGCAGCATTCGCAACGCCCCCAAGCGACCGATCAACCTGTCCCTCAACTCCAAGGTGCTGGACATGGCCAAGGAGATGGGGTTGAACATCTCGCAGACCGTCGATGCATTGCTGACCGAAGAGGTCATGCGGCAATACTGGCAGCGCTGGCAAGTCGACAATGCGCAAGCCATTTCGGACTACAACGCGCGCATTGAACGCGAAGGCACGTTTGCGCAACGCATCCGCCAGCATCTGGCCGAACAGGCCGACGCCGAAAGCGCGCCGCGCTGATGGCCCGCTTCGACGTCTACGCCACGCCGATTGCCGACGAGCGCAGGCACACGCCGTTCTGGCTCGACGTGCAGGCCGACCACCTGCAGCCGCTGGCCACGCGCGTGATCCTGCCGCTGCGCCGCATGTCGGCGCGCCAGCAGCCGACCCAGCGGCTGAATCCGGAATTCGAGATCGACGGCACACGCGTCTACGCTGACACGGCCAACATCGCCACCTACCCGCTGGCGCTGCTGCGCCGGCCGATCGCCTCGCTCCGGCAAGAGCGTTTCGCCATCGATGACGCACTCGACCTTCTCTTCGCAGGCTACTGAATGTCGGCTTCCTTTCCCCGCCCCATCCGCTCTCAATACGAAGACTTCATGCGCCACGTGCACACGCACGGCGTGGCCAAGGGCGACCGCACCGGGACCGGCACGACCAGCGTGTTCGGGCACCAGATGCGCTTCGACCTGAACGAAGGCTTCCCCATGGTGACGACCAAGAAGTTGTTCACCAAGGCCATCATTCTCGAGCTGCTGTGGTTCTTGCGCGGCGACAGCAATGCGCGCTGGCTGCAAGAGCGCGGCGTGACGATCTGGGACGAGTGGGCCGCGCCGAACGGCGACCTCGGCCCGGTGTACGGCGTGCAATGGCGCAGTTGGCCGACCCCCGACGGCGGCCACATCGACCAGATTGCCGAGGTGGTGAAGCAGCTCAAGGCCAACCCCGACTCGCGCCGCATCATCGTCAGCGCCTGGAACGTGGCCGAGCTGTCGAAGATGGCGCTGCTGCCCTGCCATGCGTTCTTCCAGTTCTACGTGGCACCGTCCACCGTGGCCGGCCAGCCGGGCAAGCTGAGCTGCCAGCTCTACCAGCGCAGTGCCGACATCTTTCTCGGTGTGCCGTTCAACATCGCCAGCTACGCGCTGCTGACGCACATGCTGGCGCAGCAGTGCGACCTGGCCGTGGGCGACTTCATCTGGACCGGCGGCGATTGCCACATCTACAGCAACCACGCCGAGCAGGTGGCGCTGCAGTTGTCGCGCGCGCCGTTCGCCTACCCGACGCTGCGCATCAAGCGCCGGCCGGCGTCGATCTTCGACTACGAGTACGAAGACTTCGAGGTGCTCGACTACCAGCACCACCCGGCCATCAAGGCGCCGGTGGCGGTTTAGGGCCCGGTACAGCGCCCGGCACATCGCCCGGTACAGCGCCACCGAAGCGCGCGTCCGACGCCGCGCGTCGGCGTTTTCCTACAGACGCTTCACGGGCCGGCGCCAACAATATGCGCAGGGGCGGGCATTGCGCCTGCGACCCTGGTTTCGAATTCCTTCAGGAGATGAACATGACATACCTTCCGAACCCTCGGATGGCTGCGATGGCGGTTGCCGCCGCCGCAGTTTTGCTGGCCGGCTGCGAGAACATGAGCGAGCGCCAGAAGGGCACGGCCACCGGCGCGGGCGTGGGCGCCGTTGCCGGCGCGGTGATCAGCTCGGCCACCGGCGGCAAGGCCGGCACCGGCGCGGCGGCCGGCGGTGTGCTGGGAGCGGTGATCGGCAATGTGTGGTCCAAGCGCCAGGAAGACCGCCGCGTGGCGATGGAACAGGCCACCCGCGGCACGGGCGTGGAAGTGACGCGCACCGCGGACAACCAGCTCAAGCTGAACATTCCGAACGACGTGTCTTTCGACGTCGGCAGCGCCGCCATCCGGCCTGCGCTGCGTGGCGTGCTGGACCCGTTTGCCGGCAGCTTGCGCGATGACCCGAACGCCCGCATCAGCATCGTCGGCCACACCGACAGCACGGGCTCCGAGGCGCTCAACAACCCCTTGTCGATGGACCGCGCGCAGAGTGTGCGCGACTACCTGGCCAGCCGCGGCGTGGCGGTGACCCGTATCGACACCGCCGGCCGCGGCGAACGCGAGCCGCTGGCCGACAACACCACCGACGCGGGCCGGGCGAAGAACCGCCGCGTCGAGATCTTTCTGCGCGAACCGGCTTGACGCTTTTGGCGTGACCGGGTCGAACGGCTCGGGTCCGCCTCCGCTCAACAGGCTGCCGCGCGTTCTCTCAAGATGACGCCCGGTGGCTGCGGCGCGTTCAAAACGTTTCCCAGTCGTCGGTGCCGGTCTTGTCGGAAGCCGGTGAGGTGTTGCCGGGCTTGGCGGCGGGGGCGGCGAAGTTCGGGCGCACCACGTTCTTGGCCCGGTTCGGCCCGCGCCTGTCAACGGGTACGGCCGATGCGGCCGGCTTGGGACCCGATGTCTTGCCTCCGGCCGCTTTCGCCACCACTGCTTTCGCCACCGCCGGCTTGGCCGCGGCACGGTAGGCCGCTGCGGGCGCGTGCGCCGCTGGCGCCGCGTCATGGGCCAGCTTGAATGCCGCCACCGCGTCGACCAGTTGACGCGCCTGGATCTTCAAGCCTTCGGCCGCCGCCGCACTCTCTTCCACCAGCGCCGCATTCTGCTGCGTTGCCTGGTCCATCTTCGTCACCGCGTCGCCGATCTGCGCCACCCCGGCGCTCTGTTCGGCACTGGCGGTGCTGATCTCGCCGACGATACCGGTCACCCTCTCGATCGCGCCGACGATCTCGGTCATCGTGGCACCGGCCTGGTCGACCAGTTGCGTGCCCTGCTCCACGCGCTCGACGCTGGCGTTGATGAGCACCTTGATTTCCTTGGCCGCTTCGGCCGAGCGCTGCGCCAGGCTGCGCACTTCGCCGGCCACCACCGCAAAACCGCGCCCTTGTTCACCGGCGCGCGCCGCTTCCACGGCCGCATTGAGCGCCAGGATGTTGGTCTGGAACGCGATGCCATCGATCACGCTGATGATGTCGGAGATCTTCTTCGAGCTGTCGTTGATGCCCTTCATTGTGTCGACCACCTTGCCGACCACGTCGCCGCCTTTCAATGCCACAGCGCTGGCGGCCATGGCGAGCTCGTTGGCCTGCCGGGAGTTGTCGGCGTTCTGGCGCACGGTCGAGCCCAGCTCCTCCATCGACGCAGAGGTCTGTTCGAGCGCGCTGGCCTGCTGTTCGGTGCGGCCCGACAGGTCCATGTTGCCCATCGCGATTTCGGCCGACGCGGTGGAAATGCTGTCGGCACTGCCGCGCACCTGGCCAATCAGCCCGACCAGTTTGTCGCGCATGCCGCCAATGGCGGCGACCACGCTGCCTTCGGCGGCACGGCGGGTGTCGATCTGCACGCTCAGGTCGCCGGCGGCCATGGAGTTGGCCATGGCCACCACCTCGGCTGCGTCGCCGCCGAGCTGGCGCCGCAGGCCGTTCACGGCGTGCCAGCTGAGCCACGCACCGGCCACCACGCCGAGCAGCAGTTCGGCCAGGGTCAGCAGCATCGCGTTGCGCGCCTGCTCGCGGCTTTGCAACACCAGGGCCTGGGCTTGTGCCACGCTGGCCGCGGCCACCTTGCCGATGTTGGCTTCCAGCGAAGCACGCGCGGTGTCCAGCACGTCGTAGGCGGGCAGTTCGGTCTCGCCTTGCGACGACAGGTGGCGCAGCGCCAGAGCGCTCCACTGGTCCAGGTCTTTCTTGACGGCGTCGAACTCGGCCGGCGTGCGGCCTGCGGTCTGTGTGTCGACCTCGCGGATCACCGCGCGAACGCGGTCCACGTGCGCGCTGAATTCCTTGCGCAGTTCGTCGCCCGGGCGCGCGTCGGTGAAGGCGGTGGAGCGCTTGAATGATTCGTCTGCATTGCGGAACTCGTCCCACAGCAGGCGCGACTGGGTGGCCGCGGTGGCGCTGGCGGCGATCTCGCCGTTCATGTCGGCCATGCGCGAGATCTGCCAGAGCGACTGCGCGCCCTGCAGGCCGATCAGCGCCAGCAGCACGCCGACGCAGAGATAGAGGCTGTTGCGAACCATGTTCATGGTGGTCGTCTTTCGGGTTCAGTGAGCGGGCAGGTTGGGCATGGCCACCACGCTTTGCGGGCTGGACAGCGTGCGCAGGAAGGCGACCACGTCTTCGATCTCGGTGGCGTTCAGTGCCACTACCTTCATCAGCGGCGAGCGCGTGGGGCGCGCAGTGCCGCCGGCAACGTAGTGACCCATCACCGCTTGCAGCGTGGCCAGCGAGCCGTCATGCATGTAGGGCGCACGCGCAACGATCTCGCGCAGGCCGGGCGTCTTCATCGCGAAGTCGTCTTCGGGCTTCTTGCTGACCACCGAGCGGCCCTTGTCGGCGTCGGGCAGGCCCACGTCGTGGAACTTGTCGTCGGTGAAGTTCCAGCCGGTATGGCAGCTGGCGCAGGCGGCCTTGCCGTTGAACAGCACGAAGCCGCGCTGGGCCGAGTCGGAAATCGCCTTGGCGTCGCCGCGCGCCCAGCGGTCGAACGGCGTAATGCCGGTGACCAGCGTGCGCTCGAAAGTGGCAATGGCTTTCAGGATGTTGGCTTCGGTCAGGCCGTCGCTCGGGAAGGCGCGGCTGAAAGCCTCTTTGTAGCCTTCCACTTCCTTCAGGCGCGTCAGCGCGGTGGCCAGCGGCAGGTCCATCTCGACGTCGGCTTCGATGGGACCGCGGGCCTGCGCTTCGAGCGTGGGCGCGCGCCCGTCCCAGAACAGGTTCTGGCTCCAGGCCTGGTTGATGGTGGTGGGCGCATGGCGGCCCAGCGGTTTGCCGCCGGCGCCAATGGCCTTGGCAAACGGCACTTCCCAGCCGAACGAGGGGTTGTGGCAGCTGGCACAGCTGAGGTTGCGGTCACGCGACAAGCGCGTGTCGAAGAACAGCATCTTGCCGAGCGCCGTTTTCTCGGGCGTGTAGGGGTTGTCCTTCGGGAACGGGATGCTTGTGGGCCGCTGGTAGCGCGCCTTCAAGGCGGCTGCGTCGTCGGCGGCCAGGGCTTGCACAACCATGCCGCAAGCAAGGCCGGCTGCGATCAAGAGTCTCTTCATGGGCGGCAATCCTGGTGGGTGAGGAGCCAGGACAGCCCGACTCCGAGGGTTCCACGTTATCGCCGCCAGGACGCAACAACTTGAGCGATCAACCAGATTTTTCCAGCCCTTTTCTAGTGCCAGCCTGGGCTGGGTTCAAGCTTCGAATGCCAGCTTGTTCACGCTCAACCAGTCTTGCAGCCGCTGGGCCGGCTTGCCCGTGAGGTCTTGCACGGCAGGGCTGACGGTGGCGACCCTGCCTGCCAACGCGTTCACGTCGAACGACACCAGCAGCGGCACCATGAACGCCGGCACGCCCGCGGCCGCCAGGCCTTGCGCAAGTTGCTCGGGGCTGACCGGCACCACCTGGATCGGCTTGCCCAGCACCTCGGTGGCGAGCCTGGCAATCTGCTCGACGCTCAGCGCCTGCGGGCCGGTGATGTCGAAGGTGGCTTTGCTGGTGTCGGCCGAAGCGAGTGCGGCCGCATCGGCACGCGCGCAGTCTTCACGCGTCACGTAGGCCGTGGCACCGTCACCGGCGGCGCTGTACCAATGGCCGGTGGCCAGCGCGTTGGGCAGGCTCAGATGCAGGTTGTCGGCATACCAGTTGTGGCGCAACACGGTCCAGCTCATCGGGCTGGCGGCCAATGCCTGCTCGGTGCCGAGGTGGTCAGGCGCAAATGGAATGGGCGAGCCGGCCTCGGGCCGCGGCATGGAGGTGTAGACCACGTGCTTCACGCCCGCCTTGGCGGCGGCGTCGATCGCGTTGCGGTGCTGTTCCAGGCGGCGGCCAGGGCGGTCGAGCGCGTCGGTGCTGATCAGCAGCAGGCGGTCGGCGCCGGCGAATGCGGTGGCCAGCGAGGCCGGGTCTTCGAAGTCGGCCTTGCGGACCACGATGCCCTGTGCGGCCAGGTCGGCCAGCGATTCGGGCTTGCGGGTGGTGGCAATGATGCGCTGGGGCGGCACCTTCTGGCTCTGGAGCAGGTGGGCGATGACACGGCGGCCGAGTTGGCCGGACGCGCCGGTGACGAGCAGGGTGGCGTTGGACATGGTTCTTCCTTGTGAATGAATGAGGGCAAGCCTTGCTTAGGTATACTTTTTATACCAACACTCAAACATGAGCTTGGTACTCAAATGGTAGTGTCTGGTTTGGTCCCCACAAGAGGGGTCGCCAAAGTCACTCGGTATCACCGCGGTAACCCACCCCGAACAGAATCAGGAGCAGCCCATGGCCATGCACAAATCGAAAGAAGAATGGGCCGAGCGCTGCCCGATCCGCGACGTGCTCGACCGCATGGGCGACCGCTGGAGCATGCTGATCCTGTTCACCTTGGGCGACCAGGGCACCCTGCGCTTCAGCGCGCTGAAGGCCGAGATCAGCGACATCTCGCCGCGCATGCTGGCGCAGACGCTGAGGCGGCTCGAACAGGACGGGCTGGTCTCGCGCACCGTCTACCCGACCATTCCGCCGCGGGTGGACTATGCGCTGACGAAACTGGGTGAGTCGTTCCTGGTGCCGATGAACGGGTTGGTGCAATGGGCCGAGGCCAACCACAAAAAGGTGAACCGAGCGCGCGCCGCCTATGTGCCGCCGCCGCAACAAGTGGCATTCTGATCGGGCTGCGTCAGCCGGCGCCGCCGTCGCCCCGCCAGCGCTCGCGCAACTCGCGCTTGAGCACCTTGCCGACCGGGCCGCGCGGCAGGCTGTCGACGAACTCGACCGCGGCGATACGCTGGGTCTTGCCGACGCGCTGATTGACCCAGGCCGCGAGCGCCGCCGCGTCTGGGGCCGTACACGCCGCACCGGCGCGCAGCACGACAAAAGCCACCGGCGTTTCGCCCCAGCGCGCCGACGCCAAACCGACCACCGCTGCCTCGGCAACGTCGGCATGCTGCGCCAGCACCGCCTCGATGTCGCTCGGGTAGACGTTGAAGCCGCCCGAGATGATCATGTCCTTCTTGCGGTCCACCAGCGTCAGAAAGCCGTCGGCGTCGAAGTGGCCCAGGTCGCCGGTCCGGATGAAGCGCTTGCCTTGCGCATCGTGCCACTCGGCCGCGCGCGTGGCCTCGGGCAGGCGGTGGTAGCCGATCATCATGATGGGCGAGTGGCCGACGACCTCGCCAACCTGCCCGGCCGGGAGTTCATTGCCGGCATCGTCGATCACGCGCAGCTCGTGCCCCGGCGCCGGCCGGCCCACGGTGTGCAGCTTGTGTGGGTGCTCGTGCGCCATCAGCATGCAGGTGCCGCCGCCTTCGGTCAGGCCGTACAGGTCGACCAGCCCGCCGGGCCAGCGCTTCAACAACTCGGCTTTCAGGCTGGCACTGGCGGGCGCGCCGACGGCAATCTTGGTATGGAAAGCAGACAGGTCGCAGGCGCCGAACTCCGGTTGCGCCAGGATGCGCTGGTACTGAACCGACACCAGCACCGTCTGCGTGACGCGCCAGCGCTGTGCGAGTTGCAGGTACTCGGCGGCGTCGAACTTGGGCATCAAGATCACCGTGCCACCAAGCGCGAGCGTCGGGTACAGGCCGGTCAAGGTGATGTTGGAATACAGCGGCGTGGCCAGCAAGGTGACCGAGTCGGCCCCGTAACCGAGCCGCGCCGAGCGCGCCACCTGCGCGCTGCGCAAGCCCTGCGGGTGCACGATGCCCTTGGGCGCGCCGGTGGTGCCGGACGAATAGATGATGTTGAATGGATCGTCGGAGCGAGCCGGTGCCGTGCGGGGCACGCTGCCGGCGGGCGGAAGCCAATTCAACAGCGGCAGCCCGCGTGGTGAATCGTCCAGCGTGACCTGCCGCAGTTGCAACGTCGGTCCGAGCGGCGCCAAGACCTCAGTCATCGCCGCATCGACAAACAGCAGCCTGGCACCGCAGTCGGCCAACAGCCCGGCCAGCACCTGTGCGGTGGCGCTGGTCGGCAGCGGCACCGCCACCGCGCCGCAACGCAACACACCGAGCATCGCGACGACATAAGACAAGGTGCTGGTGGCGCACAGCGCGACCGAGTCACCGGGGTTCACACCGTCGCGCTCCAGCGCCGCCGCCACACGGTCGATGCGCTGCCCCAGTTCGGCGTAAGTGATGCTTCGGCCCGACTCGACCAACGCCAGGTGCGCCGGCCGCGCGGCGCACTGCGCAACGATCTGGTGAATGACCGGCACGAAGCTCACGCGAGACTCACTTCGGCCACTGGAAGCGCGCCGGCTGCTTGTCGAGGAAACGTGCGATCGCATCACGATGCTGCGGCGTGCCGAAAGCCACGGCCTGGGCGTTGGCCTCGATCTCGAGCAGTGCATTCAGGTCGTTGTGCGCCGACGCGGCGACCGCGCGCTTGATCATGCTCACCGCCGCCGGCCCGGCCTGCACGAAGCTCGCCGCCATGGCCTGCGCACGCACCAGCAGTGCGTCGGCGGCGTGCACCTCCATCACGATGCCCAGCCGCAGCGCTTCGTCCACACCGACCTCGCGCGCCGACAGCATCAGCTCCTTGGCGCGCTGCGCGCCGACGACCCGCGGCAAGGTGTAGAACGCGCCGCAATCGGGCACCAGGCCGACGCGCATGAACGACATGCAAAAGCGCGCCTGTGGCGACGCGAGCACGAAGTCGGCCGCCAGCGCGAGGCTGAAGCCGGCGCCGTAGGCCGCACCGTCGACCGCGGCGATCACCGGCCGGTCAAGCTGGATCAGCGGGCCGATGAACTCGTGGACTTGCGCCATGCGCTCGCGCCAGCCGGCACTGTCGAGCACTGCGCCCTGCATCGCACGGATGTCGCCGCCGGCACAGAACACGCCACCGGCGCCGGCGATCACGAGCGCGCGGATGTTGCGGTCGGCCTGCACCTCGCGCACCGCCTGGGTGAGCTCGCGCTTCATCGTCTCGTCAAGCGCGTTGCGCTGGGCCGGGCGGTTCAAGATCACCGTGGCGATCTGGTCTTGAACGGTGTACTGGATGGCTTCCATGGTGGTCCTCGGCGGGCTGAGGGTGTCAGTGTCCACGATCGGCGCGGCGTGCGCCAAGGGGTGCTGCGACCGGTTCGGCGGCCGTGCTGGCGCCACGTTCCTTCATCGCATCGAGCCGGGCCGTCAACCGATCCAGCAGCGCATAGGTTTCGACCATCAGCTCGGGGCCGAGCGCGGCCTCGAGTTCAATGTAGCGCGCGTCGATCAGCGGCGCCATCTTCCGCGCCAGCGCGCGGCTCTTGGGCGTGATGGTCACCAGCACACGGCGCTGGTCGTTTTGCATGCGCTCGCGCTTGACCAGGCCCAGCTCTTCCATGCGCGCCAGCACGCCCGCCACGCTGGGGCTGAGCAACTGGCACACCTCGCAGATCTGGCGCGGCTCCATCGCCGCGTTCTCGAGCAGCGCACGCAGGATTCGCCATTGCTGTTCGGTCAGGCCATGCCGGTTCAGAATGGCGCGAAACTGCGCCATCACGCCCTCGCGCGCACGCAGCAGCAGCAAGGGCAGGTTTCGGTGTTGCGGGACGGCGGACATGGCTCAGCGACCTCGATTGACACTCGGTTGACACGTTAGCATGTGAGTGTTTTAATTGCAAACATGTTAGTGAACTGCGTCACCCCCTTGCTGCTCGACCTGCCCGGCACCTCCGGTGCAGCCGGCCGCGTCGCCGTCGCCACCGTGTACGGCACGCTGCTGAACCACGCCGACGCACTGGCCGCGCTGGGCGATGCCGTGAACCTGCCGCCCTACAAGGCCCCGCCCAAAGCGCCGGTGCTCTACATCAAGCCGCGCAACACGCACAACGCGCATGGCGGCAACATCGTCGTGCCGCACGGCGTGGCCGAACTGGAGATGGGCGCGACGCTGGGCATCGTGATCGGGCGCACCGCTTGCCGGGTGAGCGAGGACCAGGCACCGTTCTTCATTGCCGGCTACACCGTGTGCAACGACGTCAGCGTGCCGCACGAGTCGTACTACCGCCCTTCCCTGCGCTTCAAGTGCCGCGACGGTTTTATGGCCATCGGGCCGGCCGTCGCCAGCGCGCAGCAGGTGCCGCGGCCCGACGCGCTGGGCATCACGCTGAGCATCGACGGCAGCATCGTGCAACGTGCCAGCACAGCCGGAATGCTGCGCCCGGTGGCACGCCTGATCGCCGCCGTCACCGAGTTCATGACCCTGTCGCCCGGCGATGTGCTGATGCTCGGCGTGCCCGCCGGCGCGCCGCGCGCGCGCGTGGGCCAGCACGTGAGCATCACGATCGATGGTGTGGGCACGCTGGAGAACACGCTCGTCGCCGAGGAGACCGCGCCATGAAGCACGCCCGCCCAAGCGCTCGTCTGGCCGCTCGTGTGGCATACCGCGGCGCCATTCATGAAGCGACCGCGCACCCCGCCGGCCTGCGCCTGGCCGACGGTCGCGTGCTGGCCGAAGACGCGGTCGTGTGGTTGCCGCCGTTCGAGGTGGGCACCATCATCGCGCTCGGCATCAACTACGCCGACCACGCAAAGGAACTGGCCAAGGAACTGACGATCGGCGCCAGGGACGAACCGCTCGCCTTCCTGAAGGGCCCGAACGCGCTGATCGGCCACCGTGGCCAGACGCGCCGGCCGGCCGACGCCACCTTCATGCACTACGAATGCGAACTCGCGGTGGTGATTGGCCGCGGCGCGAAAAACGTGAAGCGTGCCGACGCCATGCAGTTCGTGGCCGGCTACACCGTAGCCAACGACTACGCGATCCGCGACTACCTGGAGAACTGGTACCGCCCCAACTTGCGCGTGAAGAACCGCGACGGCTGCACGGCCTTGGGCCCGTGGCTGGTCGACGCCGCCGACGTGCCCGACCCGCACGCGCTGGCGCTGCGCACCTTCGTCAACGGCAAGCTCACACAAAGCGGCAACACGCGCGACCTGATCAACGACGTGCCGGCACTGATCGAATACCTGAGCAGCTTCATGACCCTGGCGCCCGGCGACGTGATCCTGACCGGCACGCCCGAAGGCGTGGTGAACGTGATGCCGGGCGACGAGGTGGTGACCGAGATCGACGGCATCGGCCGGCTGGTCAACACCATCGTCGGCGATGAAGTCTTTGGCCGTTGACGCGGCACCCCGAGGAAAGCAAGCCATGCGAATCCACCACCTGATCGACGGCAAGCAGGTCGAAAGCCGCGACTATTTCGAGACCGTGAACCCGGCCACGCAAGAGGTGCTGGCCGAAGTGGCCAGCGGCGGCGCCGACGAAGTCAACGCCGCCGTCGCCGCCGCCAAGGCCGCCTTCCCGAAGTGGGCCGCGCTGCCAGCCGCCGAGCGCGCGAAGATGATGGTCAAGCTCGGTGACCTGATCGCCAAGCACGTGCCCGAGATCGCACAGATCGAGACCCGCGACACCGGCCAGACCATCTCGCAGACCGGCAAGCAACTCATTCCCCGCGCGGCCGACAACTTCTACTACTTTGCCGAGATGTGCACGCGCGTCGACGGCCACACCTACCCGACGCCCACGCACCTGAACTACACGCTCTTCCACCCGGTGGGAGTGTGCGCGCTCATCAGCCCGTGGAACGTGCCCTTCATGACCGGCACCTGGAAGATCGCGCCCTGCCTGGCCTTCGGCAACACCGCAGTGCTGAAGATGAGCGAACTCTCGCCGATGAGCATCTCGCGCTTCGGCGAACTGGCCACCGAGGCCGGCCTGCCCAAGGGCGTGCTCAACATCGTGCACGGCTACGGCAAGGACACCGGCGAGCCGCTGTGTGGCCACCCCGACGTGCGCGCGATCTCGTTCACCGGCTCCACCGCCACCGGCCAGCGCATCGTCAAGAACGCGGGGCTGAAAAAGTTCAGCATGGAACTCGGCGGCAAGAGCCCGTTCGTGGTCTTCGAAGACGCCGACCTGGACCGCGCTCTCGACGCCGCGCTGTTCATGATCTTCTCGAACAATGGCGAACGCTGTACCGCGGGCTCCCGCATCCTGGTGCAGAAAAGCATCTACGCAGACTTCTGCCGGCGCTTTGCTGAACGTGCCAGCCGCATCACGGTGGGCGACCCACTCAGCGACAGCACCCTCATCGGTCCGATGATCAGCCCGGCCCATTTGGCCAAGGTGCGCAGCTACATTGAGCTGGGCCCGAAGGAAGGCGCGACCCTGCTGACCGGCGGGCTGGACGCCCCCGAACTGCCGGCCGCACTCCGCAAAGGCAACTTCGCGCGCCCCACTGTGTTCGCCGACGTGAACAACACCATGCGCATCGCCCAGGAAGAGATCTTCGGCCCGGTGGCCTGCCTGATCCCGTTCACCGACGAAGCCGACGCGATCGCACAGGCCAATGACATTCAATATGGCCTGTCCAGCTACGTGTGGAGCGAGAACCTGGGCCGCGCACATCGTGTGGCCGCGGCCATCGAAGCCGGCATGTGCTTCGTCAACAGCCAGAATGTGCGCGACCTGCGCCAGCCGTTCGGCGGCACCAAGGCATCGGGGACCGGGCGCGAGGGCGGGACGTGGAGCTACGAGGTGTTCCTGGAGCCGAAGAATGTGTGTGTGTCGCTGGGGTCGCATCACATTCCGCATTGGGGGGTTTGACAGTTGTGATTCGATTGACGGTTGGCGCGAGCAAAGGCGCGTCCGGGCAGGCCGGAGGGCTTCGCTTCGGCGGTCTCCGCTGGCGCTCCGACTGCCTTCCGGTGCTCGGTCTCGTGGCCCGTCGCCGAACTCACTTCGCTCGCTTCGCTCTCTACGTTCAAACAGGCGGCGACAAGTCAGTTGTTGATGCGCGCTGCGCGCGCGGGCCACGAGCCCTGTGCTCCTCAGCGCCTCAGAGGCGCCCTCCGACCTGCCCGAACGCACCTTTGCGGCACCGGCTTTTGAATTTGCGGCAAAGAGCGAAAACGGTTCCGCTCGCGGCGGGCGGTGCCCGGCGGGGGCGATTTCTGGGGCGGCGAGGAGCACAGGGCTTGCGGCCCCGCGCGCAGCGCGCTCGTAGACTGACTTGTCGCCGCCTGTTTGAGCGTAGCGCGGCGAAGCAAGCGGAGCGAGT
>JANMYQ010000219.1:0-30063 GCA_031382215.1 Methylibium sp. | reverse complement strand
GTCGGGTCTTCGTTGAACTTGGTCTTGTACTTGTTGGCCCAGAAGCGGATCGGCTGCGAGGCTTCGTCGGTGTAGGGGTTCTGCACCGTCATCGTGGCGTACAGCCCGTCCATCGCCTTGCCGCCGAGCTTGTGGATCAGGTCTGTGTAACACGCGCTGGTGCCCACGAAGGTCGGGTTGAAGCCCGTCTTGCGCGACTCGCCGATCGTGCCGATGGTCTCGCGGATGATCGTGCCCAGCACCACCATGTCGCACTCGGCCGCCTTCATGCGCGCCACCTGCGACGAGAAGTCGGTCGCGCCGCGCTTGTACGAGGTCTTCTCGACGATTGCCATGCCCATGCCCTTGAGCCCTTCTTCGGCGCCGCGCACCACCTCCAGACCGAACTCGTCGTCCTGGTAGATCGCGCAGACCTTCTTGGCGGCCTTCTGCTTCACCAGCACCGGCAAGGTGGTGCGCATCTGGTCGAAGTAGGTCGCGGCAAACGAGTACTTCAGCTTGTGGAACGGGTCGTACATTTCACGCGCCGCCGTCACCGGGAAGAAGTTGATCACGTTCTTCTCGAACTGCACCGGCATCGCGGCGTTATTCTGCGCCGTGCCCAGGTGGCCCAGCATCATGAAGATCTTGTCCTGGTTCACGAGCTTCTGCGCCGCGAGCACCGCCTTTTTGGGGTCGTAGCCAGAGTCTTCGACCAGCAACTTGAGCTTGCGGCCGTTCACGCCGCCTTGTTCGTTGATCTCGTCCAGGCGCAGGTTCATGCCCAGGCGGATCTGCTTGCCGAAGCCGGCCAGCGGGCCCGACAGGTCTTGAATCGTGCCGACGACGATCTCGTCCTTGCTGACGCCTTGCGACTGGGCGAGGCAAAAGCCGCTGGCCAACGCGAGGGTGGCAGCAACGAGGGGCAGAACAGGTTTCATCAACGGTCTCCTTGAGGGGGTGGGACATTCATCAACGGTATTGATCATCGGTAGAGCGCCTCGATGCGCTCGGCGTACTTCTTCTCGACAAGCTTGCGTTTGAGCTTCATCGTCGGGGTCAGTTCATCGTCTTCTGCGGTCAACTGGGTCTCGAGCAGGAAGAATTTCTTGATCTGCTCGACTCGCGCGAACTTCTTGTTCACGCGTTCGACCTCGCCCCAGATCAGCTCCTGCACTTCCTTGGCGCGCGTCAGGCTGGTGTAGTTGCTGAACGGGATGTCGCGGTCCTGCGCAAATTTCTCCACATTCTCCTGGTCGATCATCACGATCACCACCAGGTACGGCCGCTTGTCGCCCACCACCACCGCGTCGGTGATGTAGGGAGAGAACTTGAGGTCGTTCTCCAACTCGCTGGGGGTGATGTTCTTGCCACCGGCCGTGATGATGATGTCCTTCATCCGGTCGGTGATGCGGAAATACCCGTCCGCGTCGACCAGCCCGACGTCGCCGGTGTGCAACCAGCCGTCCGGCGTGAGGGTCTCGGCCGTCTTGTCGGGCAGGTTCAGGTAGCCCATGAACACGTTGGTGCCACGCACCAGGATCTCGCCGGTGGCCGGGTCGAGCTTGACTTCGTTGTACGGGCAGGCCGGGCCGATCATGCCGGGCTTGATGCGGTCAGCCGGCGTGTAGGTGGCCGCACCACAGGTCTCGGTCATGCCCCAGACCTCGAGCATCGGCACGCCCAGCGCGAGGTACCACTTCACCAGGTCGGGCGAGATCGGCGCCGCGCCGGTCACGCAAAAGCGCGCGCGGTGGATGCCGATCATCTTGCGCACGTTGTTCAGCGCCAGCACCTTGGCCAACTGGAACTGCAGCTTCAACAGCGCGCCGACCGGCTGGCCGGCGAGCACGCGGTCGGCAATGCGCGTGCCCACGCCCAGGCTCCAGGCGTAAGCGAGTTGCTGCACCTTGCCCGACTCGCGCAGCGCGATCGCCACCGCAGAGTAGAACTTCTCCCATACGCGCGGCACCGCGGTGAACACGGTCGGTGCGATCTCGCGCACGTTCTCGGGCACCGTCTCGGGGTTCTCGACGAAGTTGAGCACCGAGCCGGTGTAGAGCGCAAAGTACTCGCCGCCAAGACGTTCAGCGATATGGCACAGCGGCAGGAAGCACATGCGCTCGTCGTGCTCGTCCTGCGCCACGATGCTGTTGTAGCCGCGGATCGTGTAGACGATGCCACGGTGCGAGTGCATCGCGCCTTTGGGCTTGCCGGTGGTGCCCGAGGTGTAGACGAGGATCGCCAGGGCGTCGGGTTGGCAGGCGGTCGCGCGGGCGTCGAGAGCGCCGGGGTGCGTCTTGGCGTGCAGGCGGCCGAGTTCGCGCAGCGTGTCCAGGCCGATCACGGTGTCGTCGTCGAAGTCGCGCAGGCCTTCGGTGTCGAACACCACGATCTTCGTCAGCAGCGGCAAGTTCTCGCGCACCGCCAGCACCTTGTCGAGCTGCTCCTCGTCTTCGACGAACAGGATGCGCGTGCTCGAGTCCTGGCACAGGTACTGCACCTGCTCCGCCGCGTCGGTCGGGTAGATGCCGTTGGAGACGCCCCCGCAACTCAGCACGGCCAGGTCGGCGAGCACCCGTTCGACGACGGTGTTCGACAGGATGGACGCACAGTTGCCCGCCTTGAAGCCCAGGCTCAGCAAGCCGTCGCCGATCTCGCGCACTGCCTGCGCGGTTTGCAGCCAGGTCCATTCACGCCACAGGCCCAGGTGCTTCTGGCGCATGATGACCTGGGGCCCGCGCAGCGCGACGGCGTTCCAGAACACCGCTGACATGGTCTCACCCGGCACGACGATTTCGGGTCGTGGCTTCAGGTGTTCGAGGTCCCAAAGATTGCTCATGCCCGGGCTACCTCCACGTCTTCTTCTTCTTCCACCGCCGCTCGCCGCGCACCCCGGTTTCCTTCATGCCGAGGTAGAACTCCTTGATGTCCTCCTTCTCGCGCAAGCGCTCACAGGTGTCTTCCATCACGATGCGGCCGTTCTCGAGCACGTAGCCGAAGTCGGCCACGTTCAGCGCCATGTTGGCGTTCTGCTCGACGAGCAGAAAGGTGGTGCCTCGCTCGCGGTTGATACGGATCACGATCTCGAAAATCTCGCGTGTGAGCCGTGGCGACAGGCCCAGGCTCGGTTCGTCGAGCAATATCAATTCGGGCGCGGCCATCAGCGCACGCGAGATCGAAAGCATCTGCTGCTGCCCGCCCGACAACAAGCCGGCGTCCTGCGTCGCGCGCTCCTTCAGGATCGGGAAGTAGCCGTAGACGGCCTGCATGTCGCGCGCCACGCCGTCGCGGTCCTTGCGGGTGTAGGCGCCCATCAGCAGGTTGTCGTGCACCGACAGCAGCGGGAACACCTCGCGCCCCTCGGGCACGTGGCTCAGGCCGCGCTGCACGATCAGCGCCGGGTCGCGCGCGGTGATGTCTTCACCCCTGAACTGAATGCTGCCCTTGCGCGGGTCGATGATGCCGGAGATGGTTTTCAGGATCGTCGACTTGCCAGCGCCATTGGAGCCCAGCACGGTGGCGATCTGGCCACGGATCACCTGCAGGCTCACGCCGCGGATCGCGCGGATCGGGCCGTAGGCGCTCTCGACGTTGCTGAGCTTCAGGACAACGGTCGCGTCGGTCGCGGGTGCGTTGGCGGCTGCGGCGCTCATGCCAGTTGCCTCCGCAAACTCGCCACATCCTCGGTCGACCCGAGGTAGGCTTCGATCACCCCCGGATGACTCTGCACCTCGGCCGGCGTGCCCAGCGCCAGCACCTCGCCCTGGTTCATCGCCAGCACACGGTCGGACACCTTGGAGACCAGCGACATGTCGTGCTCGACCATCAGCACCGTGATGCCCAGCTCGGCGCGGATGTCCTGGATCCAGAACGCCATATCGTCGGTCTCTTCCACGTTCAGGCCCGACGACGGTTCGTCCAGCAGCAGCAGCTTGGGCTCGGTACACAGCGCACGCGCCAGTTCCACCACCTTGCGCGCGCCATAGGGCAGACCAGCGACCATCGATTCGCGGTGGTGCTGCAGGTCGAGCAGCTCGATCACCTGCTCGACTTTTTCGCGCGCCTGCACTTCGGCACGGCGCGTCCCGGCGGTGAAGAAGAGTTCGCTCCACAGGCTCGTCTGGCGGTGCGTGTGGCGCCCGATCAGCAGGTTCTGCAATACGGTGGCGTGTTCGAACAGCTCGATGTTCTGGAACGTGCGCGCGATGCCCAGCTTGGCGATCTCGTGCGGCGCGTGTTTGCCGAGCGGGTGGCCGTCGAACGAAATCTCGCCGCTGGTGGGCGTGTAGATGCGGCTGATCAGGTTGAACACCGTCGTCTTGCCGGCACCGTTCGGGCCGATCAAGGTGAACACCTCGCCCTTTTCCACGTCGAAGCTGACGTCGTTGACGGCCTTCACGCCGCCAAAGCGCACGCTCAGGTTCCGGGCTGAAAGCAAGACCTGGCTCATCGGAGTCGCTCCGACTTCTGGAAGCTCTTCTGCCGCTTGAACATGCCCTTGCGATAGAACGGGAAGATCTGCAAATACGTGCGCACCTTGAGCCAGCGGCCGTACAGCCCCATCGGCTCGAACAGCACGAAGGCGATCAGCACCAGGCCGTAGACCAGGCCCTGCAGCCCCGGCGCCTGGCCGATCGCGTCAGGCAGGTAGTCCTTGCCGAGCGCAATGATCTGCGGCATCGTGATCAGGAAGATCGCGCCGAGGAAGGCGCCGTGCACCGAGCCGAGCCCGCCGATCACCACCTTCAGCAACAGGTCGACCGACTGGATGATATTGAACTGGTCGGGCGAGATGAACTTCAACTTGTGTGCGTACAACGCCCCGCCGATGCCGGCCAGCGCGGCCGAGATCGCGAACGACAAGGTCTTGTAGTAGGCCAGGTGGATGCCCATGCTCTGGGCCGAGACCTCGGAGTCGCGGATCGCGACGAACGCGCGGCCGGTCGGCGAACGCAGCAGGTTCAGGATCGCCAGCGTGCAGATCACGGTGACCACCAGGCACAGCCAATAGAACGACTCGCCCGACTCGAGCTTCCAGCCGAACAGGTCGGGCGCCTTCAGGTGCATGCCGGCATTGCCGCCGGTCACCTTCTCCCAGCGCGCGAACACCTCTTCGACGATGAAGCCGAACGACAAGGTCGCGATGCCCAGGTAGATGCCCTTGACCCGCAACGCCGGCAAGCCCACCACCATGCCGACCGCGGCCGACAGCAGGCCCGCCAGCGCCAGCGCGATCGGGAACGGCACGCCCGCTGCCGTGAGTGCGCCCTGCGTGTACGCGCCGACACCCAGGAACGCCGCGTGCCCGAGCGAGAACAGCCCGGTGAAACCGGCCAACAGCATCAGCCCTAAGCCGACGATCGAATAGATCAGCACGAAGGTCAGCTGCGCGAGCCAGTACTCGGGCAGCAGCCACGGTGCGGCGAGCAGCGCCAGCAGCATGGCGGAGTACCAGAACTTGTGACCGCCGTGCTTGGCCAGGCGGATGTCCTGCAGGTAGTCGGTCTTGAAGATGAAGCGCATCTGGACTCTCTCAAACCTTCTTGCGCAACTTCTCGCCGAACAAGCCGTTCGGCTTGACCATCAACATGATCAGCACGACCACGTAGGCGGCGATGTCCTTGAAGCCCTCGGGCATGAAAAAGCCCGACAGCGACTCAACCACGCCGATGATCACACCACCGACGATCGCCCCCGGCAGGCTGCCGAAGCCGCCCACCACCGCGGCCGGAAAGGCCTTCAGCCCGATGAAGCCCATGTTCGCGTGCACGAAGGTGATGGGCGCCAGCAGCAGCCCGGCGATCGCCGCCACGCCGGCTGCCAGCCCCCACACCAGCCCGTTCAGCCGCTTGACCGGAATGCCCATGTAATAGGCCGCGAGCTGGTTCTGCGACGAGGCCTGCATCGCCACGCCCAGCTTGCTGTACTTGAACAGCACGTACAGCAGCCCGCTGAGCACCGCGGTGACGGCGATCACCGCCATCTGTTCGACATTGAGCACCAGCCCGCCGAGCTTCCAGATCTGGTCTTTGTAGGGCACTGGCAGGGTGTGCGTGTCGGTGCCGATGTTCGGGATCATCGTGATCACGCCGCGCGCCACGTAGCCGATGCCGATCGTCAGCATCACGATCGAGAACGCCGGCTGGCCCAGGATCGGCCGGATCACCACCCGCTCGATCAGCACGCCGATGATGGCCATCGCCACCACCGCGCTGGGCACCGCGAGCCAGAACGGAAAGCCCAGCACCGTCATGCAGGCCAGGCCGCCGAAGGCGCCCAGCATCATCAGTTCGCCCTGCGCGAAGCTGACCGTTTCGGTGGCCTTGTAGATCAGCACGAAGCCGAGCGCGATCAGGCCGTAGATGCAGCCCTGTGCAACGCCGCTGATGATGATCTGCAGAACCTGCAACGTGAACCCTGAGCTGATGAACCCACCGCAAACACCATTGCGGCCGGCAATTCGGCGAGCTATTCTCGGCCTGCCAAGCAAGCAGTTGCTTTGTAGCTGCCCGCCCCCCGATGTGCCAGCGTGGAAACCCCGAATGACGGCCCACACGATCGCTGCGGACCCCCGCCCCGAGCCACCGAACAAGCGCAGTGCCGGCGAACCCGGCGAGGCGTTGAATCGGCGCGCCGATCTGGTGCGCGTGGCAGCGCAGATGTTCCGCGAGAAAGGCTTCGAGGGCACGACGATCCGCGACATCGCGCACGCCGTGGGCATGCGTTCGGGCAGCCCGTTCTATCACTTCGCCAACAAGCACGAGATCCTGATGGCGGTGATGGAAGAAGGGCTGCGCCTGGGGCTGGAGCGCACCCAGAACGTGCTCGGCGACGAGGATGTATCGGCCACCGAACAGTTCCGCCGCCTGGTGCGCGCGCACTACGGCATCCTGCACGACACCGGCAGCGACTTCATTCCGGTGATGCTGTACGACTGGCGCTCGCTGCCCGACCAGTACAAGCGCCGCATCATCGAGTTGAAAGACCACTACGACGCGATCTGGCAACGCACGCTCGACGCGCTGCATGCCGAAGGCCGGCTGCGCACCGAACCGCATCTGGCGCGGCTGATGATCCTGGGCGCGATCAACTTTTCGGCCACCTGGTACCGCGCCGAGTCGCCCAAGCCGCGCGCGGTGGACCTGGATGGCTTGGCGGCGCAGACGGTAGCGCTGGTCTTGCACGAGCCGGCATGACCCGATGAAGACGGTGCGCCTCGCCTCCGGCTTGGGCTTTTACGGCGACTCGTGGGAGCCGGTGCGCGCGGCCATCGAACGCGGAGGCGTGCAGTACGTGTGCTCCGACCACCTCGCCGAGCTGACCCTGGCGATCCTGCGCAAGGACCAGGCGCGCGACCCAGCGGCCGGCTTCACGCGCGACCTGGTGCCGATGCTCACCGCGCTGTGGCCGGCAGCGCAATCGCGCGGGGTGAAGTTCGTGCTCAACGCCGGAGGGCTCAACCCGGAAGGTGCGGCCACGGCGCTGCAGGCGGCGTACAAGGCCAAGGGCTGGGCGGCGCGCATCGCGGTGGTCACGGGCGATTCGGTGCTCGACCGCATCGACGAGCTGCGAGCCGCCGGTCAGCCACTGGCTCACATGGACACCGGTGCCGATATCGCGACGGTGCGCGAGCGGCTCGTGTTCGCCAACGCCTACCTCGGCGCCGCGCCGATCATGCAGGCGCTGGCAGAAGGCGCGCAGATCGTGCTGACCGGCCGCGTAGCGGATGCCGCGCTGTTCCTGGCGCCGCTCGCGCACGAGTTCGGCTGGGACCTGAAGGCAAGCGACGCGGCTGGCCTGAACCGCCTCGCCCAAGGCCTGACCATCGGCCACCTGATGGAGTGCTCGGGCCAGGGCTCGGGCGGCAACTTCGGCTCGGCTGGTGCGTGGCAGCGCATTCCGGACCTGACGCACATCGGCTATCCCATCGCAGAAGTCAGCGAAGACGGCAGCGCCGTGATCACCAAGGCCCCGGGCACCGGCGGGCGCATCAACTTCCACACGCTGAGGCAGCAGTTGCTGTACGAGGTACACAACCCGCACGCCTACTTCTCGCCCGACGTGGTGCTCGACGTGGGCAGCTTGCGGCTCGACGACCTGGGCGACGACCGCGTGCGCGTGAGCGGTGCCACCGGCCGCGCTGCGCCGGCCACCTTGAAGGTGGTGGCGGGTTTTGAAGACGGCTGGATGGGCCAGGCGGTGATCGGCTTTTGCTGGCCCGATGCATTGGCCAAGGCCGACGCGGTGGTGGCGTCGGTCAAACAGCAACTCGCCGATCGCAAGATGCACCACCAGGAGTTGTGCGTCGAACGCCTCGGCCACGACAGCTTCCTCGGCCCGCATGCCGATCCGCGCGGCGCCGACGAGCTGAACGAAGTCTGGCTGCGCATGGCGGTGCGTTGCGCCGACAAACGCGTGGCAGAAGCCTTCCCGCGCCTGTTCCCGTGGATGGCCTTGTCGGGCCCGCCGTTCATGGGCGGCTTTCACGGCATCACACCGGCGAGCCAGTTGCTCGGGCTGTGGCCGACCACCGTGCAGCGTGAGCTCGTCGAGTGTGCGGTCAAGGTTCGATTGCTGGAGGCAGGATGAAACTGCGCCTTTCGCTACTCGCGCACGCCCGCAGCGGCGACAAGGCCGACCGCGCCGACATCGGCCTGTTCGCGTGGGGCGACGCCGGTTACGCAGCGCTGCAGGACGCGGTGACGCCTCAACGCGTCGCCGATCACTTTGCCCACCTGCTCGGTGGCAACGATGCGGCGCGGGTCGAGCGTTACCCGCTTCAGAACATCCTGGCCCTGAAGTTCGTGCTCAACGGCGCGCTGTCTGGCGGTGCCGCACACAGCCTGCGCAGCGACAACCTGGGCAAGACGATCGCGGCGCAGTTGCTGCGCATGGAAGTCGAGCTGCCCGACGATGTGGCCGACCGGCTGCTCGACGAAGCGCGCCGCGCGATCGAGGCGATGTAGGCGGCCGGCGCCGGTCGAGCCGCGCTCAGGGCTTCTCGAACCGCCCGCTTTTCTCCGACGCGAACAGCGCCTCGATGATGCGCATGCCGCCGATCGCTTCATCGAGCGCGCGCGCATCCGGCTTCTCCGAACGCACCGCGTGCGAGAACGCCTCGGCCTGCAACTGGTACTGGTCGGCCACCGGCAGGTTCACGGTGCGGATGCCGGCGCCGTCGAGCGCGCTCGCATCGTCGACCCAGTAGCGCGTGCCCTGGTCTTGCGGCGCATTGAACGGGACCTCGATCTCGATGCGGCCTTTCGTGCCGATCAGTTGCACGCGCTGGTAGCGCGCGGCCTGGGTGGACACGTTGAAAGTGAGGTGGCGGCCGGCGCCGAAGTCGAGCACACCGCTGGTGGTGCGATCGGTCTTGAAGGCCGGGTCGCGGTCGACCGCGGCGATCACACGCTCGGGCTCGCCTTCGAAAAACCAGCGCCCGGCGGTGATCGCGTAACAGCCGATGTCGTACAGCGCGCCGCCGCCGATGTCGGCCATGTTGCGGATGTTGCCCGGGTCGGCGTTGAAGTAGCTGAACGGCACGTGCATGAAGCGCAGCTCACCGATCGCGCCGCTGCGCAGCTCCTCTCGCACTGCCAGCCATTGCGGGTGGAAGCGCACCATGAAGGCCTCGCGGATGTGCACCTTGCTTGCGAACGGCCGCAGCACTTCCAGGTCGGCCGCCTTCAGCGCGAACGGCTTCTCGCACAGCACGTGCTTGCCGGCCTTGGCTGCCGCCAGCGTCCACTCGACGTGCAGGTGGTTCGGCAGCGGGTTGTAGATGGCCTCGATGGCCGGGTCGGCCAGCATTGCTTCGTACGAGCCGTAGGTTTTCGGGATGCCGAGCGTGGCCGCCGCTTCCTGCGCCCTGGGCAGGCCGCGCGATGCGATGCCGGCGACGGTCAACTGCGCGCTTTTCAGCATGGCCGGAATGACCTTGGCGGTGCCGATCAGTGCGGTGGACAAGATGCCCCAGCGAACGGGTTCCATGGTGTTGCCTTTTTTTCAGGTGTGCGGGTTGGGTCGGTTCAGGGCTCGGTAAAGCTTTTGTAAAGCCGCCGATCCCTGTCATCCACCGAAGCCACGCCAGGGTTGCTCGGGTTCGACGCAATGTTAGCCAAAGGAGCCGTCATGCCAAGGGTTCGATTCATCCTGCCGGCGCTGTCTGCGCTGCTGCTTTCTGCCTGCGTGGTGGCGCCATACCAGCCCTACCAGGCGTATCCGCCCGGGAACCCGAGCTACGACGACCAGGGCCCCGTCTCCGAAGTTCCGCCGCCACAGCCGCAATATGAAGTGGTGCCGGTCGTGCCGTTTGCCGGCGCGATCTGGCTCGGCGGTTATTGGGGCTGGGGCGGTAGCCGCTATCACTGGGTGCCCGGCCGCTGGGACCGCCCGCGGGCCGGCTTCTTCTGGGCGCCGCACCGCTGGGTGCCGTTCCAGGGCCGCTGGCAACTGCGCGGCGGCTGGCGCCGCGGCTGACCTGCCACCCAGGCCCGCGAGACCGGACCTACTGCGAGACGTGAATCGTCTCGCGCACCACCGGGTAGATGTGGTTCTGCCAGCGCTTGCCGCTGAACACGCCGTAGTGGCCGACCCCCGGCTGCACGTAGTGCGCGCGCATGTACTGGCGCAGGCCGCTGCACAGGTCTTGCGCGGCGAGCGTCTGGCCGACCGAGCAGATGTCGTCGCGCTCGCCTTCCACCGTCAGCAGCGCGGTCTTGCGGATGGCGGCCGGGTTGATGCTGCGGCCACGGAACTTCAGCAGCCCGCGTGGCAGCGCGTATTCCTGGAACACCAGCCGCACGGTCTCGAGGTAGAAATCGGCCGACAGGTCGGACACCGCCATGTACTCCTCGTAGAACACACGCGTGACCTGCGCCTTGTCGTGTTCACCCTCGACCAGGTTCTTGTAGAACTCCTTGAACGCGTTGACGTGGCGGTCCTTGTTCATGCTCATGAACGCCGTCAGTTGCAGGAAGCCCGGGTACACGCGCCGACCCATGCCGCGCAGGCGCCACGGCACCGAGCTGATCAGGTTCTTCTCGAACCATTCGATCGGCTTGCTGGTGGCCAGCGTGTTCACGCCGGTCGGGTTGATGCGGCAGTCGATCGGGCCGGCCATCAGGGTCAGGCTGGCCGGCGTGGCGGGGTGATCGTCTTCCGACATCAGCGCCACCGCGGCGAGTGAGGCCACGCAGGGCTGGCAGATCGCCATCAGGTGCGCGCCCGGGCCCATCACGCCCAGGAACGTCATCAGGTGCTCGGTGTACTCATCCAGCCCGAAGCGGCCGGCCGACATCGGCACATCGCGGATGTTGTGCCAGTCGGTGATGTAGACGTCGTGGTCGGGCAGCATGGTGCGCACGGTGTCGCGCAGCAAGGTGGCAAAGTGGCCCGACATCGGCGCCACGATCAGCACGCGCGGCTGCGGCTCGGGCGTGTCCTTGCGAAAGCGCAGCAGGGTGGCAAACGGGGTCACGTGCGCCGCCTCTTCGATCACGGGGACCTCTTCGCCATGCACCGTCACACTCGGGATACCCCAGGGCGGGCGCTTGTGCGTCACTTCCGCCAAAGTCAGCACCTCGCAGGCGGCGGCCAACTGGCGCTGAGTGGTGCTGCCCGACAGGCCCAGGGTCAAGTCCGTCAACATCGGGACCGAGGCCTTGGCCAAGGTGCGCAGCGGCCACATCAAGTCGTTCTGGGTCTGGTACGCGTGGTACATCATGAGTCCTGCGGTCTCCCGGATGGGTGGTTTCAGCACCAAGACAGCAACTTCCGAGCCAAGCGCGTGCACGCCGGCAGTGCGCGCCGCTTGGCAGTGCCGCACCACCGGCGCACCAGGAGGGCACCACTGGCACACCGCTTGCAATGCTCATCCATCCACCGCCCGAGAAGGCAGCCCGATGTCCAATGCCGTGAAGACCAAACCCGCCCCGACCGCTGCCAAGAAGGCGGCGCCGAAGTCCGGCGCCAAGCCGAGCGTGGTCTCGGGCAAGGCGCCAGCGAAGATCACGACCGCGCTGACCCTGAGCAGCAAGAACTATTCGTCGTGGTCGTTGCGCGGCTGGCTGATGGCGCGCCTGGCCGGGCTGCCGTTCAACGAGGTGATGGTGTCGCCCGACGATGCCGATGCGAAGAAGGAAATCCTGCTGCTCTCGCCCAGCATTCTGGTGCCCTGCCTGTCGCACGACGGCATCAAGATCTGGGACACGCTGGCCATCGGCGAGTACCTGGCCGAGGTCATGCCGCAAAGCGGCTTGCTGCCGGCCGACCGTGCCGCACGTGCCCATTGCCGCGCCATCTGCGGCGAGATGCATTCGGGCTTTGCCAGCCTGCGCTCGGCGCTGCCGATGAACCTGAAGGGCGATTTCCCGGGCTACAAGGTCTGGGTGCGCGCCGAAGGCGACATCGAACGCATCGTCGCGATCTGGCGCGAATGCCTCTCCACCTACGGCGGCCCGTTTCTGTTCGGGGCCAAACCGTGCATGGCCGACGCAATGTACGCGCCGGTGGCCACTCGCTTCCTCACCTATCACGTGAAGCTGGACAAAACGAGCATCGTCTACTGCCAGACCATCATGCAGATGCCGGAGATGCAGGAGTGGGTCGCCGCGGCCAAGCAGGAACCCGACGACTTCGAAGAACTCGACATGGAGTTCTGACCCCGGCACGGCGCAGCGTGCCGTGCGATCAAGTCCTTCAAGCCCAGGGCTTGGGCGGCGGAATCTCGCAAGGCCCGAGCGCGTCGATGGTCGTGAAGTCGGCCGGGCCGACGACCTCGAGGTACTCCATGTCGGGCGAGTAGTCGTACAGGTAGTGCACGATGCCGGGGCGCTGGTGCACGCAGTCGCCGGCGGCCACGAGCGTGTCCTTGCCCTCGTACATGAACCTGGCCCAGCCCTTGATCATCAGCACGATGTGGAAGTCGGCCCCGTGGCGGTGCCAGCCGGTCCCTTTTTCGGGCGGCTTGTTGGCCTTGACGAGTTGCGCGAGCACGCGCCCTGCGGTCGCGTGTTCGACGCCGAGGTCGCGGTACAGGAAGAAGTCGCGCAGGCCGTCGCTGCGCCAACCGGTGTCGCCCGGCTTGACGTGGGAAAACTTGGCAGTGGTGACGTCCAGCATGGTCGGCCCTCCTGAGCACTGTGATGGTGGGGCACCACTTGCATAAGGCGTTCCAGGGCCCGCACGCCAACGAATGCCCCTGGCGCGACGCCTGACATTCCGGTCGCTGCCCGGCGCCAGTGCCGCGACAGCGTGCACACTGCACCACGGCCGGCGACTGCCGTGCGCGACGAGAGTGCACCGACGATGAAAGAGCCCGACATGCCCGCAGCCGAATCGAACTCCCTGGCGCCCTCCCTGGCCTTGATCGCTGCCTTGCTCGCAGCGCTGCTGATGTGGGCCGGCCCCGCACAGGCCGACGAAGCCACCTGGGCCCTGCTGAAGAAGGGCGGCCAGGTCGTGCTGGTGCGGCACGCCTTGACCGACCCTGGCGTTGGCGACCCGCCCGGCTTCGTGCTCGACGACTGCAAGACGCAGCGCAACCTTTCCGCCACCGGTCGGGGTGAAGCGCAGCGCCTCGGCGCCGCCTTCCGCGCCCGCGCTGTGCCAGTCGCACGCGTGCTGTCCAGCCCGTGGTGCCGCTGCATCGAGACGGCGAAGATCGCCTTCGGCAGCACGCCACAGACGAACGCCGCACTCGGCAACCTGTACGACCGGCCGGGCAACCGCGACAGCCAGACGGCGGCCTTCAAGGAGCTGCTTGCCCAGGCACCCAGACAAGGCAACCTGGTGCTGGTCACGCACGGCTCCACGACCCTGGCCTTTACCGGCGTGAGCCCGGCGACGGCCGAGATGGTCGTGGTCACGCCCGATTCGAACGGAGGGTTCAAGGTGGCCGGGCGCATCCCCGTGACCGAAGCAGGAGCGAGCAAATGACGGCCGACACTGCATCTCACAACGTGCTCGTTGAACGCGACGGGGCGGTCTGGACCGTCACCTTGAACCGCCCGCAGGCGCGCAATGCCGTCGATGGGCCGACGGCGCGCGCACTGGCCGACGCGTTTCGCGCTTTCGACGCCGATGCGCAGGCCTGCGTTGCCGTGCTGCAAGGCAGCGCCGGCAGCTTTTGCGCGGGCGCCGATCTCAAGTCGGTCGCCTCGGGTCTGGGAAACAGCGCGCAGGCGCTCGCGCTGAACGATCACATGGCGGAGGACGGCCCGATGGGCCCGACCCGGCTGCAACTGCGCAAGCCGGTGATTGCCGCGATCGAAGGGCACTGCGTTGCCGGCGGGCTGGAGCTGGCGCTGTGGTGCGACCTGCGCGTGGCCAGCACCACAGCGGTGTTCGGCGTGTTCTGCCGTCGCTTCGGCGTGCCGCTGATCGATGGCGGCACGGTGCGTTTGCCGCGGCTGATCGGGCACAGCCACGCGCTCGACCTGATCCTCACGGGCCGACCCGTCAGCGCCGACGAAGCGCTCGCACTCGGGCTGGCGAACCGCGTCGTGCCGGCCGGTCAGGCGTTGACGGCGGCGCTCGAACTGGCAGCGCAGATCGCCACCCACCCGCAAGAGTGCATGCGCAATGACCGCGCGAGTGTTTACGGCCAGCATTCGCTGAACGAGCGCGATGCACTCGCGCAGGAGTTCGCGCTCGGCTTGCAGACGATCGCCTCGGGCGAAACCGTCGCCGGTGCGGCGCGCTTTGCAGGCGGTGCCGGCCGCCACGGCTCGTTCGGCAAAGCCTGACCGCCTGACCGCCTGACCGCCTGACGCGCCAGACCCGCCAGACCTGCCAGACCTGCCAGACCTGCCAGACCTGCCAGACCTGCCAGACCTGCCAGACCTGCCAGACCTGCCAGACCCGCCGAACACGCCGAACACGCCGAACACGCAAGGCCGGCACGCCCGAGATCAGCATGTCCGGAAACGGCGAGTCCGGCCGCTTTCGCTGGCCATAATCGCTATCATGCTTCTCGATGCCGATGCCGCCTACCAGGCCGTGACCGCCCGCGACGCCCGCTTCGACGGGTTGTGGTTCGTCGGCGTCACGTCCACACGCATTTATTGCCGGCCGATCTGCCGCGTGCGCACACCCAAGCGCGAGAACTGCCGCTTCTTCGAGACGCCGGCGCAGGCCGAAGCGGCCGCGTTTCGCCCGTGCCTGAAGTGCCGCCCGGAAATCGCACCCGGCAAGGGGCTGCGCTGGACGGTGATGGACTCGTCGAAGACGCTCGCACTGCAGGCCGCCGCAGCGCTCGACCAGCACGCGACGAGCGAAGACGTACCGAGCGTCGCGCTGATCGCCGAGCGCCTGGGCGTGAGCGACCGGCACCTGCGCCGCATCTTCTTCGCCGAACACGGCGTGACGCCGCTGCAATACCTGCAGACGCGCCGCCTGCTGCTCGCCAAGCAGTTGCTGACCGACACGCGGCTGCCGATTGCGCAAGTCGCGCTGACGAGCGGCTTCAAGAGCCTGCGCCGCTTCAACGCTGCGTTCGCGCATAACTACCGCATGAGCCCGAGCCGCTTGCGCGGCGATGTGCGTGGAGAGCTGGCCGAAGACACTCCGCACGCCGACGCTGCGGTGACCGTGACCCTGGCCTACCGCGCGCCCTACGACGTGGGTGCGTTGCTGAAGTTCATCCACCAGCGTGCCATTCCCGGTGTCGAAGCGGTCGATGAACTGACGGTGCGCCGCAGCGTGCGCGCCGGCACCGTGGCGCCGACTGCCGGCTGGATGCAGGCCCAATTCGCGCCGCACGCTGCGCGGGTGCACATGAGCTTCGCGCCGCAGTGGGCTGGCGCGAGCGGGCGCATCGTCGCCGCGGCACGCTTGTGGCTGGACCTCGATGCGTCCCCGCAGGCCATCGACACGACCCTGGCCGAGCTACCCGGCGCACCCGGGCTGCGGTTGCCGGGCAGCCTGGACGGATTCGAGCTTGCAGTGCGCGCGATCCTGGGCCAGCAGGTCACGGTGGCGGCGGCGCGCACCTTGGCGCGGCGGGTGGTCGAGCGCTTCGGCGAGCCGGTGGCCACACCGTGGCCCGAGATCACGCGCGCCTTCCCCGCGCCAGCGCTGCTGGCAGCGACGGCGCCCGAGCAGATTGCCGAACTCGGCATCATCCGCACCCGCGCCGGCGCGATCGTTGCCCTCGCCCAGGCCTGGCCGGCTCTGGCCGCGCTGATGCAAGCGCGGGCCGCGCCCGAAGCGCTGATTGCACAGCTCTGTGCCCTGCCCGGCATCGGCCCGTGGACCGCGCACTACATCGCAATGCGCGCGCTCGGCTGGCCCGATGCCTTTCCGCCCCACGACGTGGCGGTGCTGAAGGCGATGAAGCAGCTCTTCGACACCGGCTCACAACGTGAAGCCGAACAACGCGCCGAAGCCTGGCGCCCGTGGCGCGCGTACGCGGTGCTGCGACTTTGGAACAGCCTGGAGATCAAACCATCATGAGTTTCGCCACCACTGCCATTCAATCGGCTTGCACCGCGCAGGCGATGTACGCCTCGCCACTCGGCCCGATGCTGCTCGCGCGCACCCGCACCGGCCTGGCCGGCGCATGGTTCATGCGCCAGAAAGACCACCCGGGTGATCTGGCCGCGCCGCAGCAGCCCGACGACCCGCTGCTGGGCCGTGCCGTCGAGCAGTTCAAGCGCTACTTCGCCGGCAGCACCGACGGTTTCGACCTGCCGCTGGATCTGCTGGGCACGCCATTCCAGCGCGACGTGTGGTTGGCCTTGCTGCGCATTCCGCTCGGAACAACGCAGACCTATGGCGCCATCGCGCGCGCGGTCGGCGCACCGCAGGCGGTTCGGGCGGTCGGCGCGGCGGTCGGCAAGAACCCGCTCGGTGTGATCGTGCCGTGCCATCGCGTGATCGGCAGCACCGGCGCGCTGACCGGGTATGCGGCCGGCCTCGAACGCAAGACGGCGTTGCTCGAGCTGGAAGGTGCGCGCTTCACGACGTCGACGCAGACCCGACTGTTCGAAGACGCGGCCCTCCCGCCTGGCCGAACCGCGCGCAGCGCGAGGCTGCACCCTTGAGACCTGCCGACCTGGCCGAGCTGGTGCTGCTGGCCGCGCTGTGGGGCGCCTCGTTCCTGTTCATGCGAATGGGCGCGTCCGAATTCGGCGCCGTGCCGCTGGCCGGGCTGCGCGTGGCGGGCGCGGCGCTGGTGTTGATGCCGATCCTCATGTGGCGCCGCGATCTGGGCGCGCTGCGTGCCCACTGGAGGCCGATCGCGGTGGTCGGCCTCACCAACTCCGCGCTCCCTTTCCTGTGCTTCAGCTACGCCGCGCTGACGATCAACGCCGGCCTGAGCAGCATCTTCAACGCCGCCACGCCGCTGTTCGGCGCCGTGATCGCGTGGCTGTGGCTCAAGGACAGGCTCAGCGCACCGCGCGTGCTCGGATTGCTGATCGGCTTCTTCGGTGTGTTCGGGCTGGCGTACAGCAAGGCCAGCGTGAAGGACGGTGCCGACGCCTTGAACACCGCACTGGCGGTCGGCGCATGCATCGTCGCCACCGTGGCCTACGGCTTCTCGGCGAGCTTCACCAAGCGCTTTCTCACCGGCGTGCCACCGATGGCGCTGGCGGCAGGCAGCCAGCTCGCTGGTGCCGTGGCACTCGCGCTGCCGACCGTGCTGTTGTGGCCAGCACACACGCCGTCGCTGCCGGCGTGGGCGAGCCTGGCGGCGCTGGCCGCCGTGTGCACGGGGCTGGCGTACATCCTGTACTTCCGGTTGATCGCCCATGTGGGGCCGGCCAACGCCATCACGGTCACCTTCCTGATCCCGGCCTTTGCAGTCGCCTGGGGCGCACTGTTCCTGGGCGAACAGATCAGCGTGCCGATGGTGATCGGCTGCGCGGTGATCCTGGCCGGCACGGCCTTGGCGACCGGCGTGCTGGCGCCGCGGCAGAGAGCCGTTTCATAGCCCGTCTCGCAGCCCATCTCGCAGCCACCCCCCTGATTTGGGGGGAGTCGCCGACCGCCTCTGTGCACAAGCCTGTGGACCGTGGGTGGACAGCGCGTGGACACGCGGTGGACAACCCTCGCGCAACACCCATGCAGGGGGCCGCTTCGGGTAAAACTGAACACATCCGCGCGCCACTTCTGACACACTTCGATACCAAACAAGCATTGCAACTTTGCCCGCAGCTCTTGCGCGATCGAGCTCGGCAAACCCTCTCCAAAAAACATGGGCATCGTCCGTTTTTTCAGGCGGCTGGCGTTTCCCGGCAAGCTCCTCATCGTGCGCGACGACGAAGCCAGTACCAGCCCCGTCGGCCTGTCGAACACCGACTGGTCGGCGCTTCGCGCACCGCTCACCGACGCCGACCGGGTGCTGGTCAGCGAAACCCATCTCTGGCTGCGCAAGGTGCCGCGGGCGTTTCACCCGCGCCAGTTCTGCCTTCAATTCCCTCGCGGCGCAAACCGCCTCGCCCGGGCCTGGCACGACCCGGTGCAGGTCGATCGCGTGCTGGCCGAGTTGTTGTCCGACCAGCGCGGCGACCGGGCCGGCTTTCCGGCGCGTGTGGTCGATGAACTGAAGCTGCTGCGCCAGTTTCACGAACACCCCCGCGAGGCCTGGCGCTATGTGCTCACGGTCGTCAAGCGGCCGCAATCCGGCAGCGGTTCGACCCAGACCTCCTGATTCCTGGGGGCGCCCTCCTCATCCCCCTCGGGGGGCCTGACGCGAAGCGGCAGGTCTGGGGGCGCTGTCAACGTCGGTGGCTTTGGTCACCCGGGTGCGGTGGTACAACGATTCTTATGTGGCCACTCGGGTTCAGGTCGGCGAGGTCGGGCTGCGGCGCCTTGTGCTCGCGGATGGGCTGGCGTGAGCTCATCGCCCTGCTGCTGTTGTTTGGCAGCCTGCTCGCCGCGGCGCCAGGCGTGTGGGCACAACAACTCCAGCAACAGCCGCAGCAGCCGCTGCTGGTCGTTGAACAAGGGCATCACAGCGCGCCGGTGCGGCGCATCGCCGTCGATGCCGCGCGCGGCCTGGCGGTCACCGCGTCGGACGACCGAACTGCCCGCGTCTGGGACCTCAACTCCGGTGAACTGCGCCACGTGCTGCGGCCGCTGGCTTTCGGCGTCGAGGGCGGGCGGCTTTATGGCGCGGCCATTCACCCGAGCCGGCCGCTTGTCGCTGTCGGTGGCACGACGGGTGGATCCAGCGGCGGCACCGCCGCCGGCACCACTGCCGGTGAAAGCAACGCCCACCTGATCTACCTGTTCGATTTGGACACCGGCGCGCTGCTGCGCAGCGTGGACGCCCGCGCCGGCAACGTGCGCAAGCTCGCCTGGTCGCACGACGGCAGCTTGCTGCTGGCAGCTTACGCGGGCACCCACGGCTTCAAGGCGTTCAGCCTCGACGGCAAGCCGGTGCTCGAAGAGGCGCTCGACGGGCCGGTGTTCGGCATCGCCGTGGCTGCCAACGGGCTGGCCGCGGTGGTCGGGCTGGACGGGTCGCTGCGCACTTACCGGGCGCAGGCCGGGGCTGCCACGCCGCTGCTGCGCTTGTCGCTGGGCCAGCGCCGTGCGGCCGGCGTGAGCTTCAGCCCAGACGGGCGCCAGTTGGCAGTCGCCTTTGCCAACGCCACCGTCGGCGCCAACAACCGCGAGAGCTTCCACGATGCGGTCGAAGTGTTCGACACCGAGTCGGGCCGCTCGCTCGCCAAACTGCCGGTGCTGCCGATGTTCGGCGGCGACTTGCGCACGGTCGCGTGGTCGGCAGACGGCAAATCGGTCTTCGCTGGCGGCACCGCCTACACGAAGGAAGGCAACACCCTCGCCTTCCCCATCGTCCAGTACGACGTGGCGGCGCGCAGCACGCTGGGTGTCACCCGCGTCGCGAGCGACAGCGTCACCGACCTGGTCGCGCTGCCCGGTGGCGGCGTGGCCTACAGCAGCTTCGACGGCTCGTGGGGCGTGTTGAACCAGGGCCGCGCCACGCCGCGCAGCGCACCGCGGGTCAGCGCGATCCGCGGCGACACGCCCGAAGACCTGGAGCTCAGCGCCGACGCGCGCAGCCTGCGATGGGGCATGCAGACGGTCGGCGGCGGCCTGGGCTTCCAGTTCAAGCAGCGCCAGCTGAGCACGAAGCCGCAGGCGGCGTGGCGCGCGCCGCAGACCGGCTTCAGCCTGTTCAACCGCCCCTCCGAATGGAACCTGAGCCGCGGCACCCCGATGGTTGCCGGCAAACCGCTCGCGCTGGCGCAAGACGAACGCTCGCGCGCGTTGGTGGTGGTGCGCGCGACGAAGTCGGCCGTGATCGGCACCAACCGCGCGCTGTACAAGCTCGACGATCAGGGCACGCTGCTGTGGCGCGTGCCGGTGGACACCGAGGTGCGCGCCGTCAACGCCAGCGAAGACGGGCGCTGGATCACCACGGCGTTGGCCGACGGCACGGTGCAGTGGCACCGCGCGCAAGACGGCGTTCACCTGCTGACCCTGCTGGCCGATGCCGACGGCCGCTGGGTGCTGTGGACGCCTTCGGGCTACTACGACGCCAGCGCCGGCGCCGACCGGCTGGTCGGCTGGGCGGTCGGCAAGGGCCAGCAGCAGGCGATGGATTTCTATTCGCTGAACCGATTTCGCGAACGTTTCAACCGGCCCGACGTGATCGACGCGGTACTCGACACGCTGGACGAGAAGCTCGCGCTGGACAGCTTGCGTGCGCGCGACCTGGCGGCACGCGACCAGGCCACCGCCGAGGCCCGGGCGCGCGAGCAGGAAGCAACTGCGGCGATCCGGGCGGCGGCCGAAGCGACCGCACAAGCGCAGCAGGCGCGCCAGCGCGAAGCACAGGCCCGCGTCGAAGCCGAACAATCGGCCCGCGAGGCTGCGGCCAAGGCCGAGGCCCTGCGCGTGGCCGAGGCTCGCCGCACGGCGGCGCAGCAGAAGGCCGAACAGAACGCCGAACGCGCTGCCGAAAAAAAGGCCGAAAGAGAATCTGAACGAGCGACCGCCGAGCGCGAAGCCGCCACCCGGTTCGCCGAGGCGCGCGAGGCCGCGGCCCGCGACGCAGCCACCCAGCGCGCCGCACTCGAGGCCGAACGCCAGCGCACCCGGCTGGCGGCCGAACAGGAGGCCGCCACGCGCCTGGCCGCGGCCCGCGAAGCCGCCGCCGCGCTGGCGCTTGCCGAAGCAAGCGCGCGCGAAGCGGCGATGAACGAGCGCAAGGTGCTGGCCGTCATCAAGGCGCTGGAGGTGCCGCCGGCACTGTCGGCGCCCGAAAACAAACGCATCAAGCTGGCCGCCCCTGAAGTGACCTTGCCGTTTTCGGTGTCGTCGTCCGGCAGTGCGAAGGACGTGAGCTTCGAGCTGCGGGTCAACGGCCGGCCGGCGCAGGCCTCGGAGCTGGTGCCGCCGCCGACCCTGGACGGTTCGGCGCGTGGTTTTGCCAAGGTGTCGGTCGCCGAAGGCGAGTCGCTGGTCGAAATCCTGGCGCGCAACCCGTACGGCGTGTCCGAACCGCTCAGCTTCAAGATCGAACGGGCGCTCAGTGCTGCTGCCGCCGCCGCCGAAATCCGCCCCGGCCCCACCGCCGCCAGCCCACCACGCCCGGCCGGTGACCTGTACGTGCTGGCCATCGGTGTGAGCGACTATGTGCGAGCCGACTACCGGCTCGGCCTGGCGGCCAAGGACGCGATCGATTTTTCCAACGCCATGAAGGCCCAGGCCGGCAAACAATACCGCCAGGTGATCGTGCGCACCCTGACCAACCGCGAGGCCACGCGCGCCAACATCGACCGCGAGTTCGAGTGGCTTCGCAGAACAGCCGGGCCGACCGATGTGGCCATGCTCTTCATGGCCGGCCACGGCCTGAACGACAGCACCGGGCAGTACTACTTCCTGCCCGCCGACGGCCAGCACGAACGGCTGGCGTCGACCGCGGTGGCGCAGACGACGATCGTGGCCACGCTGTCGAAAATCCGCGCCAAGACGCTGCTGTTCCTGGACACCTGCTTTGCCGGCAACTCGCTGGGGGCGCTGCGCCAGTCCGGGCGGCAGACCGAAAAGATGATGAACGACCTGTCGTCGTCCGAGAACGGTGTGGTCGTGTTCGCGTCCAGCACCGGCCAGGAAGAGTCTGAAGAAAAGGCCGAGTGGGGCAACGGCGCTTTCACCAAAGCGCTGATCGAAGGCCTGGGCGGCAAGGCCGACTTCATGCGCGCCGGGCGCGTGACGTATGCGGCCCTGAACCTGTTCCTGTCTGAAGAAGTCACGCGCCTGACTCAGGGCCGCCAGCGCCCGGTGTTCATCTCGCCGCGCGGCATTCCGGACTTCGCGCTGGTGCGGCTCTGAGCTGAACTGCGCCGGTCTGAAGCAAAGCGCCGCGGCGGCGCAGTCATCCCCAAGCCAGGGGACGCCCCTCCCCAACACGGCGGACGCGATTCGCCGAGCTGCGACCTACGCTTGATTAGACCGGCCCTGCGCGTTCCGCGTGGCGGCCCGACATCAGGCGGGGAGACACGAAATGGGCGCTTTGAACACACACAACACCGGGCACGGCTCTTTCGGTGCGGCCGCACGCTGGCTGCTGACGTTGGCCGTGATCGCCTGGCTGCTGGCCTGCGGCGGCGGTGAACCCGAAGGCGGTGGCGGGGGTGGCGGCGCAACGACCGAGCGGCCCGAGGGCGTCTACACCGGCTTCTCGGCCCGCGGTGATCTCGACTGGACGCATCCCGGCAGCGCCCCTGGCGGTGAAGGCGGCGACAGCGCCGGCGTGGGCGCAGGTGCTGACGGTGACGGCGGCATCGGCGCGGGTGGCGACTTCGGCCAGTTCCGAAACGCGCTGCTGATCGTGAAGTACCCCGACGGCAGCCCGGTCGGCAATGGCCAGGCGCTGACCGACCCGAACTCGGGCATGGTCACGATCAAGACGCGCAAGGCTTACCAGGGCCCGCTCTACCTGGAGCTGCGCGGCGGCGCCGATGCGTCGTACTTCGAAGAAGGCAAAGACAGTTTCGTGCCCTTCCCGCCCGGCCAGGTGATCCGTGCGTGGGTGCCGTGGATCGACAAGAACATCGGCATCACGCCGTTCACCGAAACCGCCTACCGGCTGCTGACCGAAGGTTCGACGCCGGAGCGCGCCGCCGCGCCGGTGCCGACAGCGGCCGAGATCAAGGCCGCGAACCACAGGGTCCGCAACCTGTTGAACCAGCAGTTCCCGGCCGTGCTGGCGGTCGATGACATCACCCGGCTGCCGTTCATCAAGTCGCCCTCGGTGCAGGGACAGATCAGCACCAACCCGCGCGGCGTGTACGGGCTGGTGAACGGCGCGTTCTCCAAGCAGGCGGCAATGTTCAACCCGGGCGAGCCGGCGCCCACCCTGGCGGCCATCGCGCAGCTCAGCGAAGACCTGCTCGACGGCCGGCTCGACGGCCTGCGCGGCACGCAGCCGGCGGTGCCCGCCGGGCGCCGCACCTACGACCCGAACACGCTGACTGGCGAGCTGACCTCGGCGCTGGCCGAGCAGTCGGAACGCTTCGGCACGCGCGACGCGGTCGGGCTGCTGCCCAAGGTGGTCAACTTCGGCAGCGCGCGCCATGAGGGTTACCTGTTCGACACCTTGCTCAAGCCGGGCGGCGAAATGGTGACGACCGTGACCGGCTGGGTCACCGACGACAAGCTCGGCCGGCCGGTCGGCACCGAGTCGGCGCGCAAACTGCCGGGCCGGGTGTTCGGCGTGTTCGGCAACCTCGGCCACGGCGGCGTGTTCCTGAAGGCCAATGCGGCCAACTCGCAGGCCAGGCTGTACGGCTTCGGCGACAACAGCGCGGGTGAATTGGGCACTGGCAGCGCCGGGCTCGGCGCGCGGGCAAGCGCGGGGGATGTGGTGGAGGTGATCTTCCCCACGAGCTCGGTGGTCACGCATGTGGCGGGCGGCTTTGCGCACACGGTCGCGCGTTTGGCCGACGGCAGCGTCTACACCTGGGGCGACAACGCCTACAGCCAGCTCGGCCAGGGTGCGGGCGGCGCGGCGCCGGTGCGCGCACAGATACCGATCAAGGTCAGCCTGCCGCTGCCGGCGCTCTCGGTGGCGGCCACCAACACCGCCTCGTACGCGCTGCTCGAAGACGGCCGCGTGTTCTCGTGGGGTTCGAGCTGGGGCTTCGGCCTGCTCGGTGACGGCGTGAAAGACAGCGTGCGCAACACACCGGCCGCGGTGATGACGAGTGCCGGCGAGTTGAACGACGTGGTGCAACTGGTGGCGCGCGACAACGACGTGATGGTGACGCGCCGCGACGGCTCGGTGTGGACCTGGGGCAGCTTCCCGTCGGAAGGCCCGTTCAGCCCCACCGACCCCGCTGCGGCCTACCGCGGCGGCCGCCCGTTGCCGGCGCCGATCGGCGGGCTGACCCTGCAACCGGGAGTGCAGGTTCGCAAGATCCTGGCCGAACAAGGCCTGTTCGTGGTGCTGACCGACGATGGCGCCGTCTACACCTGGGGCGTGCACTACGACATGACCGCCCAAGCGGTGCTGAGCGACCTGCAGCCGGTGCAGGTGCTGGGCCTGCCCAAGGTGCGCGACCTGATGCCGGGCGGCTACCAGGGCTACAGCTCGCGGCCCTTCGACCGACTCACCTCGATGGCCATCGACTACCGCGGCAACCTGTGGAAAGTGCGCGGCCGTGTGGCGGAGCGCTTCGACCCCGCCGAGCCAACGCAGACGCACCGGCCGACCGCGCAGGAGGCGCGACGGGACTGCGCCAGTTGCCACGTGGTGCTGACCGACTGGCCGTTGCAGCCGCCCGCGGCAACCCACCCCAATGTGTGCGTGCCGCCACCGGCCGTGCACGGCGACTCGCTCAAGCTGCTGATCAACGCCAAGACCGAGTGCGCGCTGTGCCACAACCCGGCCCGCAAGACGACCACCCTGCCGGACGGCTGGCTCAACTGCAAAGCCCCGGTGTTGCCGATGCCGAAGCCGCCCGAGCCGCTGCCAGCCGCCGGCCAGGCCTGCGTGATGCCGACCACGCATGTGTTCACGCCCCCCGGCGTCACGTGTTCAGCGTGCCACAACAGCGTGATCGCCAAACCGCTGCAGGCCATGAACCCGCCGTGCAGTACGCCGGAAAAGGCGCCAGGCATCGCGACGACGGCGACGATCGCGGCGGTGTTCAACGACCTGGGCAGCGCACTCGCCTCGGGCGCCGCCACGTCGGACGCCACGCCGCTGTTGACCGGCACGCTCAGTGCCGGATTGGCCGGCAACCAGACGCTGGTGGTGTTTCGCAACGGCACGCCGGTGGGCACCGCGGTGGTGGCCGGCGCGGCCTGGTCGCACACCGACAGCGGGGCAGGCAACGGCAGCCACACCTACACGGTGCGGGTTGAACAAGTCGCGGGCACGTTCGGCGCGTCGAGCAACGCCTGGACCTTGTTGATCGACACCGTCGTGCCCAGCGCCACCGCGCGCATCACCGGTGTGTTCGGCGACGGCGTGCCGATCGCCGTCGAGCACACGACCAGCGACACCACGCCGAGCGTCACCGGCAGCCTGAGCGCCGCACTGGGCCAGGGCGAATCACTGCAACTGCTGCGCAACGGCGGGGTGCTGAATGCCGCCGTCGTGCCGATCGGGCTGGACTGGACCTTCACCGAGCCGCTGGCCTTGGCGACCGGCAGCCACAGTTATGCCGTGCGCGTGGTCGACGCCGCCGGCAACCTGGGGGCGCTGTCGGCCGGCTGGGCGGTGATCGTCAACACCACGCTGCCGGCGTCGAACATCACCGCGGCGTTCAACGATCAGAGCGTCGCCATCGCCCCCGGTGGTGCCACGACCGACGCCACGCCGCGGCTGCAGGGCACGCTCGGCGCGGCCTTGCTGGCCGGGCAAGCGGTCCGCGTGCTGCGCAACGACAGCGTGTTGCCGGGCAGCGCCACCGTGAGCGGCACCAACTGGACTTACACCGATGCGGGCGCCGCCGACGGCACGCACAGCTACACCTCGCGCATCGACCAGGGGGCCTTGGCCGGCAAGGCGGGCACACCGTATGTGATCGAGGTGGACACGCTCGCACCGACGATCACGCCAGACATCACCGGCCTGTTGGGCGATGGTGTCGCGGTCGCCAACGGCTCTGTCACCGCAGACACCACGCCAGCCGTCAGCGGCGCGCTCATCAATGCAGCCGCCAAGGGCGAGCTCGTGCAACTGCTGCGCAACGGGGTTGTGGTGGCCTCCGGCATCGCGCCGATCGGCACCGCGTGGAGCTACACCGAACCGGCCGAGGTGGCGGTGGGCACGCATGTCTACACGGCACGGCTGGTCGACGGCGCGGGCAACCTCGGCAAGCTGTGTGCACCCTGGACGGTGCTGATCAACACCCGCGTGACGAGCGCTGCCATCAGCACCGCCATGAACGTCAAGGCCGGGCGCACGATTGCCTCCGGCACGGCCACCAACGACCCGACGCCGCAGTTGCAGGGCACGCTGGGCGACGTGCTGCTGCCGGGCCAGACGGTCAACGTGCTGCGCAATGGCTTGCCGCTGGCCGGGAACGCCATCGTGGGCGGCAAGGATTGGGTCTTCAACGACCCCGGCGCACCCGACGGGAAACACCGCTATTCGGCCCGCGTCATTCAGGGCCCTTTGTTGGGGGCGTTCAGTGTGGACTATCTGATCGAGGTCGACACGGTGGCACCGAAGAACACCGTCGCGCTGTCCAGCATCAGCGGCGACGGTGTGGTGGTGGACGAAGGCGCGACCACCGCCGACTCGACGCCGAGCCTGAGCGGCGTCGTGAAACCGGCACCGGCGGCCGGCGAGTTCTTGCAAGTCCTGCGCGACGGCGTGGCGCTGGCCAATCCGGCCGTCGTCAACGGCTCCGACTGGAGCTTCACCGAACCAGTGCCGGTGAAGGATGGCCTGCACACCTACACGGCCCGCGTGATGGACTCGGCAGGCAACCCGGGGCCGATGTCGGACCCTCGCAAGGTCGTGGTCGTGGCGTGGCCCGAAGTGATCATCAGCGCCATCTACGACGCCAATAACGTGCCCATCCCTTCTGGCGGCGTCGCGTCCGGCAGGCAGCTGACCCTGGCGGGAAACGTCGGCACCCCCTTGTCGGCCGGACAAGCGCTGGCGGTCTACGCCAACAACAGCAACGTGCCGATCACCGGCACCGTGTCGATGGATGGCAGGTCCTGGGCCTTCCCCATTTTGGCCATCCCCGCAGGCAGCTACAAGTTCAGCGCGCGCGTGGAGCAGGGCAAGCTCAGCGGCCCGAGCAGCCCGGTCTACACGATCGAGGTCCGCCAGTGACACCGCGGCGGCGCCCCCCCCTCGAATGAGGGGGAGCAGCGCCGGGAGCACCCATTTTCCCGGGCCGCCTGCCACCTCCGACGTCACACACGTATCCGCGTGTGACTTTGGGCATGTACCCGACACCAACGAACCGCCCAATATTCTGGAATGAACCTTCTGCCGATCCCCAGTCGCGCCGCCACGCTGGCCGCTGCCCGCCCCCTGCTTCTGTGCGCCGCGCTGGCCGGCCTGCTGTCCTGCGGCGGAGGCGGCGGCGAAGCCGGCCCGACCGAACGGCCCGAAGGCGTTTACACCGGCTTCTCGGCCACCGGCAACCTCGACTGGGAACTGCCCGGGGGCGACAGCGCCGGTGGTGTCGGCGCTGGCGGCGATGGTGACGGCGGCGTAGGCGCGGGCGGCGACTTCGGCCAGTTTCGCAATGCGCTGATGGTGGTCAAGTACCCCGACGGCACGCCGGTCGGCAACGGCCAGGCGCTCACCGATACCGACAGCGGCATGGTCACGATCAAGCCGCGCAAGGGCTACCAGGGGCCGCTGTACCTTGAGTTGCGCGGCGGGGCCAACGCGAGTTACTTCGAAGAAGGCAAGGACACGTTCGTGCCCTTCCCGGCCGACAAGGTGATCCGCGTGTGGATCCCGAAGATCGACAAGAACATCGGCATCACGCCGTTCACCGAAGCCGCCTACCGGCTGCTGACCGAAGGCACCACCCCTGAGAAAGCCGCCGGGCCGGTGCCGACCGCCGCCGAGATCACGGCCGCCAATGACAAAGTGCGCGCGCTGCTGAACCAGCAGTTCCCGAAGGTGCTGGAGGTGGACGACATCACGCGGCTGCCCTTCATCAAGTCGCCGTCTGTGCAGGGGCAGATCAGCACCAACCCGCGCGGCAAGTACGGCCTGGTCAACGGCGCGTTCTCGAAACAGGCGGCGATGTTCAACCCGGGCGAAGCGGCGCCCACGCTGGCCGCCATCAACCAGCTCGGCGAAGACCTGCTCGACGGCAAGCTCGACGGCCTGCGCGACGCTCAACCCGCCGTCGGCGCAGCGCGCCGCACCTACGACCCGAACACGCTGACCGGCGAGCTGACCTCGGCGCTGGCCGAACAGTCGACCCGCTTCGGCACGCAGGACGCGATCGGGCTCTTGCCCAAGGTCATCAACTTCGGCAATTCGCGCTACGCGGGTTACCTGTTCGACGCGTCGCTCAAGCCGGGCGGCGAGGCCATCACCACGGTGGCGGGCTGGGTTTCCGAAGACAAGGAAGGCCGCCCGCTGGGCAGCGACCGCGGCCGCAAGATCCCCGGCCGGGTTTTCGGCGTGTTCGCCAACCTCGGCCACGGCGGCGTGTTCCTGAAGGCCGACGCGGCCAACTCGCAGAGCAAGTTGTTCGGCTTCGGCGACAACATTGCCGGCGAGCTGGGTGACGGCACCACCGGCGTGGGCACGCGTGCCAACGTCGGGGCTGCGGTGGAGATCGCCTTTCCGACGACTTCGGTCGTCACGCACGTGGCGGGCGGCTTTGCGCACACCGTGGCGCGCATGGCCGACGGCACGGTCTACACCTGGGGCGACAACTCCTACAGCCAGCTCGGCCAGGGCGTGGGCAGCCCGGCGCTGATCCGTGCCGAAACGCCGGTCAAGGTGACCTTGCCGCTGCCGGCGATTGCGGTGGCGGCCAGCAACACCGCGTCGTACGCGCTGCTCGAAGACGGCCGGGTGTTCTCGTGGGGCTCGAGCTGGGGCTTCGGCCTGCTCGGCGACGGCGTGAAGGACAGCGTGCGCAACACGCCTGGTGCCGTGATGACGAGCGCCGGCGAACTGACCGGCGTGGTGCAGATCACCGCGCGCGACAACGACGCGATGGTCACCAAACGCGACGGCACGGTGTGGACCTGGGGCAGTTTCCCGTCCGACGCGCCGTTCGGCTACACCGAAGGCGACGTGGCCGCCGCCTACAAGGGCGGCAGCCCGTTCCCGACCCAGATCACCGGGCTCGACCTGAAGCCCGGCGTGCAGATCCGCAAGATCCTCGCCGAGCAGGGCCTGTTCGCGGTGCTCACCGATGACGGCGCCGTCTACAGCTGGGGCGTTCACTTCGACATCACCGCCCAGACGATCCTGCGCGACACCAGCGCGGTGCAGGTGCTCGGCCTGCCGAAGGTGCGCGACCTGATGCCGGGCGGCTTCATCGGCTACGGCTCGCGCCCGTTCGACCGCCTGACCGGCATGGCGATCGACTACAACGGCAACCTGTGGAAGGTGCGCGGCCGCGTGGCCGAGCAGTTCGACCCCGCCAACCCGACGCAGCAGCGCCGGCCACAGGGCCAGGCGCCGCGCGAGGAATGCAAGGCCTGCCACCTGGTGCTGACCGAGTGGCCGCTGACGCCGCCGGAGCCGACCAGCACCGACGTGTGCCAGCCACCGGAAGACATCCACGGCGCCGGGCCGACACTTCTGCTGCATGCCGACACGCCGTGCCAGCAATGCCACAACCCGGTCCGCACCGTGAGCCGCCCCAGCTTCACCAACGGCTGGCTCAACTGCGTGCGGCCAACCAACCTGCCGGTACGACCGCAGCCGACCACACCCGCCATCTTGCTGAATGCCTGCACGGTGCCGGCAGGCCATGTGTTCACGCCGCAGGGCACCGTGTGTTCGTCGTGCCACAACAGCATCATCGCGCGGCCGCTGCAGTCGCTGGGCACACCGTGTGCACAGCCCTCGACCGGTGCGCTTCCGGCCATCGCGACCTCGGCAAGCATTCTGCGCGCGCTCAACGACGCCAACGCGGAAATCGCCTC
>JANMYQ010000218.1:0-4438 GCA_031382215.1 Methylibium sp. | reverse complement strand
TGCGGACCGTCGAATTCAGGATGACCGACAACATGCGTTTCACGCCCAACAAACTTGAAGTCACGCAAGGCGAGACCGTCAAGTTCGTCCTCAAGAACAACGGTGCCGTGCTGCATGAGTCCGTGCTCGGCACGAAGAAGGAACTCGATGAACACGCGGCACTGATGGTTAAGTTCCCGACCATGGAGCACAGCGAGCCCTACATGGCGCACGTCGCGCCTGGCAAGACCGGCGAAATCATCTGGACCTTCAATCGCGCCGGTGAGTTCGACTTCGCTTGTCTGATTGCCGGTCACTACTCGGCCGGCATGGTCGGCAAGGTGAAGGTGGTGGCCGTCGCCGCCAAGAAAGTCTGACGGCACGCCGACCCCCGGCACTGTTTGCCTCAGCTCCAGACCCCCCACTCAATCCTTCTACTCACTCACCCCTGAAACGGAATCAAAGTATGAATACCCATCTGAAGACCCTGCTGACCATCTCCGCGTTGGCCCTGTTGGCGCCGGTGGCCGCTGTGGCTGACGACGCGCATCACAAGCCGGCGGCAGCCGCTGGCACCGCTGCGGCCGACATGACGGACGGCGAAGTCCGCAAGATCGACATGGAAGGCAGCAAGATCACGCTCAAGCACGCCGACATCAAGAGCCTGGACATGCCCGGCATGACGATGGTCTTCGTCGTGAAAGACAAAGCCATGCTCGACAAGCTGAAGGCCGGCGACAAGGTCAAGTTCAAGGCCATCAACGACGGCGGCAAGTTCACCGTGACCGAAATCCAACCGGCGCGCTGAGACACCGCGGGCCACGCGGCCGGGCATCGCTCTTGGCCGCTTGGCCTGCCCCGCCGTCATCATTGCGGCCTGAGGCGTTGAAGTCGCCGAGCTGTGTGTCCTGCTTCACCTCCCACACCATGCGCCTGTCTGCCATCACGTTCCGGATTCACCGCTGGCTGGGCTGGCTCGTCGGCGTGCAGGTGTTGCTGTGGGTCAGCGGCGGCGTGTTCTTCGCGCTCGTGCCCTTCCAGGCCTGGGTGAAGGGTGTTGACACCGTCAAGGCGCCGGCCGTCCTGCTGCCCGCCGGTTGGGCTGAGCGCGCGGCCCCGGGCCTGCTGGCAGCAGCCGCTGCAGGCGATGTGGCTGCCGTTGCGGCAGTGGAAACACCGATCGGCCCGGCGCTGCGCCTGAGCTATCGCGGCGGTATGGCACCCGCCATGGTGCCGCTGGATGGCAGCACTTGGGAGACACCGGATGCCGAGACGGTTCGGCGCTTCGGCGCGTCTCTGTACAAGGAGCGGGCCGACGTCGTTGCTGTCGAACGCTTGGCCAGCGTGCCGCGTCGCCTGGGCATCGTGGCCGAAACCGGCGGCCGAGGTGATCTGTGGCGCCTGCGCTTCGGCGATGCGCTGGCCACGCGCATCTACCTGGACGGCCGTACCGGCGAGTTCGTCGTCTCGCGCAACGAGGCCTGGGTCTGGTACGACTTCCTCTGGCGCCTGCACATCATGGACTACGAGGGCGGCGAAGACTTCAATGGATTCCTGCTGCGCTTGGCATCGGTGGTGGCCTGGCTGCTGGTGATCGCCGGCGCCGTGCTGGCAGCACTGGCGGCGCGCCGATCCTGGCGGGCAGCCCGCAGGCCGGCGCGCAACTGAGCACCGGCCATGGACTTGCCGGCGGACAACAAGCGCACGGTGCGACGGTAGGGGTCAAGTTGCAGCGGTGACCGACCACCAGCTCGGCCGCGCTACCACGAGCCCCAGCATCACGACCAGGGGCAGCGCCAACCAGCCGAAGCTGAGATGCGCCAGCGCGCCGTAGAGCCAACCACCCGCCGCCGAGCCCAGCGTCTGGCCGAGGCCGGCGGCCGCTGCCAGACCGCCCATCAAGACACCCAGTCGCCGCGGCGAGGCACCGGCTGCCTGGTAGGCGATGACGGGCAACACGAGGCCGGTACCAGCCGAGGTGAGACTGACGCCAAAGTACATCCAGCCATCGTCAAAGTCCGCTGCCAGCACGGCCAGGCCGACGATGGCGAGCAGCAGCCCGGCGCCGATCAACGTGCGTGCGGCAATCTTCTCCAGCAGCGACGTGATGAAGAGCAGTGCGTTGACACCCAGCATGACCAGGCTGCACTCGGCAAGCATGATCGCTGCCTGGCCATGGGACTGTCCGGAGGGTTGCTGTCCCTGCAACACGATGCCCAGCTCGAAGCCGGCCAGCACGAACATCACCGCCCCGCTCAGCCACAACAGCGCGGCCGGGTGCACTTGGACCGAACCCACTGGCTGACTTCGATCCTCCGCGCCGCGATCGAGCGAGGCGGGCAAGTTTCGAGCCAGTCCGAGCATCATCACGCCACCGAACAACCCGGACAGGACCAGCGCCGCTCGTGCCGACCCCGCAGGGGAAAGCGCACCGTCGGCCAGCCACGGCCCAACCCAGCCCGCGGCGGCACTCAAGGTCGGACCGAACAGAAAGCCCAGCAAGGACATCGCACCCAGCCATGCAAAGCGCCGGGCGCGCAGTTTCTCTGGCGTGTGTTCTGCGACCAGCGCTGCAACCACGGGGACGACTGCTGCGACGAAGAACCCGGTCGTCCCGCGGAGCGCGTAAAGGCCCCACAACCCCGCCAGGGCCGGGACCAGCAATAGCAGCAGGCTGGCGATGTAACCCACCAGCCCGATGAGCAGGACTCGCCCCCGCCCCACCCGATCCGAGACGACGCCCCACAGGGGCGCGCCGAGCAGCACGCCGGCTGCATACACGCCGCTGAGAAAACCGACGTGACGACCGACTTCAACGGTGTCGGCGCCATTCATCAACGAAGCCAGCCAACCTGGCAGAACAGGCAAAAGCGCGCCATAGCCCGCCGAGACAGTGAATACCGATCCCGCCAACCACGCCACTTGGAGAGGTTGCAATCCGACAGGACCGGTCGCCTTGCCGGACCGCCCTCGTCGGGTCGCTGTTCGCGGCTGTGTCATGTGCGCACGGCTGCGTCGCGAATCAGAGGCCCGCGCCCGGCTCGGTTGGTTGCCGGCCGTCGCCTCACATCAACACCGGCTTGTCCGGCAGTTCATTCCTGTCGTGGCCGTCGGAAGGAAAGTGCTGCTTCATATGCACCGTTACGGCCTGAACGCCACTGACCACACCACCCTCGAAGTCCGACTGCTTGAAGGCGGCTTCCATCTGCCTGCAAACCTTGCTCCACTCCTGCGAATCCACCTTGGCGTGGATGCCCCGGTCGGCAACGATCTCCACGGCCCGATCTGCGAGCAGCAGGTAGATCAGCACGCCTGTGTTGTGTTGGGTGTCCCACACACGCAATTGCGAGAAGAGCTCGATCGCACGCTCGCGGGCCGACTGCCCCTTGAACAAGGGCGCGCCGTCCAGTCCCCCCTCCACCGCAAATCGGATCTCGCCGACGTGCTCGGCCTCGCTGGCCTTGATGGCTGCTTCGATCTTGTTCAAGGTGCTTCGGCCGAAGGCCCGACTCACCTGTCCGTCAGTCACCAGCAAGTGCTTCAAGATGCGTTGGATGTTCATGGCTACCACCTTCCCGACGCACCGCCGCCGCCAAAGCCGCCACCGCCGCCGCTGAAGCCACCGCCATGACCACCGCCACCCCGGCCGCCGCCGCCGTAGTAGCCGCCGAGGCCACGTCCAAGCATTCCGCCGCCGAGCAAGGTGACGAACAACGCGACCACGCCGGCCACCAACGCCATCGAGATGGCGCCGACGACGAACCATGCAATCACCGCGACAACACCGCCAGTGACCAACGAGCCAGGCACTTTGCCCAGCGTGGCGCGCAGCACACCGCCCACGGCGAGCGCCAGAATGAACAGCATGGGTGCGTATTGCTGAACATCGCCAATGTTGCCGATCCCTAGGCTCGACCGGGCGCTGGGCGCGGGCAACGGCTCGCCGTCAACGACGCGGATGATCTGCTCGACCCCGGCCGTGATGCCGCCATAGAAGTCCTGGCCCTTGAATCGCGGCAGGATGGTTTCGCTGATGATGCGTTTGCTGGTGAGGTCGTTGAGCGCTCCTTCCAGCCCGTATCCCACCTCGATGCGCATCGCGCGGTCGTTCTTGGCGACCACCAGGATCGCGCCGTCGTCAACTCGTCTGCGGCCGAGTTTCCACTGCTCGGCCACGCGCAAGGCGTATTGCTCGACTTCCTCCGGGGCTGACGAGGCGACCATCAGCACGGCGAGCTGGCTGCCTTTGCGGGCTTCGAAGGCGGTCAGCGTTTGCTCGAGCGCGGCCTTCTGCTCCGCAGTCAGCGTGCCGGTCTGGTCGATCACATGCCCCGTCAGTGGCGGCACGGCCATCTGCGCTGCGCTCAGCGCAGACCAGCCCAACGCGGACGCCACCAACCCTGCAGACAGCAGCGCTCGACCGACCTTGCCGACCCTGCCGAGCGCTCCGCCTGCGATC
>JANMYQ010000207.1:0-4264 GCA_031382215.1 Methylibium sp. | reverse complement strand
CCGACTACGAAGGCTTCGTCAGAAAGAACCCGCAGGAGCTGGACCTGCTCTTCAAGGAAGTGCTGATCGGCGTGACCAGCTTCTTCCGCGATCCCGAGGTCTGGCAGGAACTCAAAGACGCTGTCGTGCCCGTTTTGCTCGCACGCGGCGCCGAAGGCGACCGGGTGCGGGCCTGGGTGGTCGGTTGCTCGACCGGTGAAGAGGCCTACTCCCTGGCCATGGTGTTCAGGGAAGTGATGAGCGAGTTGCCTGCGGTAGCCAACCGATCGATCCAGATCTTCGCCAGCGACCTGAGTGCCGATGCCATCAGCGCCGCGCGCAAGGGCCGCTACCCGGCAAGGATCGCGGCCGACATGGACCCGGCGCGCCTGGCGAGATTCTTCTCGGTCCAGGGCGATGGCTACGTGATCGCCAAGCAGGTTCGCGAGATGGTGCTGTTCGCCCAGCACGACGTGATTCTGGACCCGCCCTTCACCCGGCTGAGCTTGCTCAGCTGCCGCAACCTGATGATCTATTTCAACGCCAGCTTGCAAAGGCGTTTGATGCCCCTGTTCAGCTACAGCCTGCGTCCAGGGGGCGCGCTGCTGTTGGGCGGCTCCGAGACCGTCGGTGGCTCGCACGCGATGTTCACGCCGATGAGTCAAAAATCCAGGCTCTACTGGCGCAATGAATCCGTGCTGACGGTGGGGTCGGTCGAATTTCCCATCCTCTCTCGCCCGCCCCCGAGCCGGCATCGCAAGGAGTCGAACGTGTCGCAACCGGCCACCCCATCCCCCAACCTGCAGACCCATGCAGAACAAGCCCTGCTCCAGGAGTTCTCGCCGGCGGCCGTGCTGGTCAACGAGCAGGGCGATGTCGTCTACGTCAACGGCAGCGTTGGCAAATATCTGGAGCCGGCCTCCGGCAAGGCCAACTGGAACATCCATGTGATGGCGCGCCCGGCCATACGGGCGCAGGTCGCGGCGGGGCTGCGGCAGGCGGTGCAGACTCGGGGCACCGTCGAGTTGCGGGGCTTGCGCATGGGAGACGACGCACAGTTCTTGCTGAACGTGACCGTCAAGGCCATGCAGGAGCCAAAGTCGATGGTCGGAATGGTGATGATCGTTTTCCGTGACGTCACTGAGCCGGCCCCGGCAAAGCGCAGGCGCGGGAAAGCCGGCGCGATCGACGCGGTCACGGCCGAAGAACTGCAACGCTGCAAGGACGAGATTCATGCCTTGCGGCAGGAGATGGGCGCATCGGCGGAGGAACTGCAGGCGGCCAACGAAGAGCTGCAGTCGACCAATGAAGAGCTGCAATCGGCCAACGAAGAACTGACCACTTCAAAAGAAGAGTCGCAGTCGATGAATGAGGAATTGCAGACGCTCAATGGGGAGCTGCAATCCAAGCTCGATGATCTGGCCCTTGCGCAGAGCGACATGCAGAACCTGCTCAACAGCACCGACATCGCCACGCTGTTCCTGGACAGCGCCTTGAACGTGCGGCGTTACACCGACCAGATCGGGCGCATCGTCCACCTCCGTGAAGGAGATATCGGCAGGCCGCTGACCGAGTTGGCCAGCACGCTGATCTACCCGCAGCTCAACGACGATGCCAAGGAGACGCTGCGCACCTTGACGTTTACCGAGAAGCAGATCACCACCACCGACGGACTTTGGTTCATGGTTCGAATCAAGCCCTATCGAACGCTCTCCAACGTGATTCAGGGTGTCGTCATCACCTTCATAGATATCACCGCTGCCAAGGAACTTGAATCCCGCCTGCGCAAGGCATAAAACCTGATGGCGAAGCTGTCCTCCAGTTTCCGGTCATCCATCCAAAAGGAGTGTGAATGTCAAATGCAATCGGAGCGACGCATGACCTTGCAAGTCTGCGCCAGCGCGCCGCAATCAAATTGAGAGTCGCCAGCCAGACGGCTGGCGAGGGGGCGATCCAGGCGGACGCCCTGGCAGTGCTGCTTCACCTGGCCTCTTCTCCAACGACGGCGGGGGACGCCAATGCGCTGCTTCACGAGCTGCAGGTTCACCAGGTGGAACTGGACCTTCAGCAAGAGGAACTTCGTCGCTCACAGTCCGACCTGGAAATGGCGCTGATGCGCCAGGCTGCGCTGGTCGAGCGGGCGCCCGTCGGCTACATGACCATCGATGCAAGGACCGTGTTGTGCGAGATCAACATCGCCGGCGCGCGCCTGTTCAATGCGGCGCGCGATGATTTGCTGGGCCGGCCGCTGGCCGATCTTCTGGAGGCCGATAGCGTCGACGCATTGCATCTGCTACTCCAACGGACGCGTGAGGGGCAAGTGCCCGAGACCCGCGAACTTCAATTGATGCCGATGGCGGGCATGAATCGCACAGTGCATGCTGCTGCCGACCTGGACGCCACACCGGGGCGCTTCCTGCTGGTGCTGATGACCCCGGCGATCCCGCGCCGGCCCGGAACGTAAATCGCTCCTCAGCCGCCGATGCCGACGCCGCCGGTGACAAGCTCGCTTTCGCATCGCGGCAAACCTTGTGATGGAGGCGTTGGCGCGCTGGCCCGCTTGCTCGCCGGGGAGTTCGACCCGTTGCCCTGATGGGAGGCCGGCAGCGCCATACGATCTAGACAGCTAGATGACATAGACTCGTGCAGCACCGCCCCGTCCAAGGAGATTGCATCGCGACCACCGTCGGCATCTTTGAAGCGAAAAATCGATTGTCCGAGCTGGTGGAGCGGGCCGCGCGCGGGGAGGAGATCGTCATCACGCGCCGTGGCGAGCAGGTCTCACGCTTGATGCCTCCTCAGGCGCCGGACGCCCTGGGCCAGGCGCGCACCCTGGCCGCGCGGATCCGGAAAAGCCGCGCGGGGCAGGGGTTGAGCGGTGGGGTCTCCATCCGGGACATGATCGAAGAGGGCTGGCGCTGATGGGTGAACCGCTGGCAGCCGCCTCTGCGACGGCGGGATGGGTCATCGACGCCTCGGTGACCATGCCCTGGTTCTTCCCTGACGAGGCCACGCCGTTCACGGAAGGACTGCTCGATGCGTTGGGCACCCAGGTGCTTTGGGCACCCCCCGCTTTGGGTGCTCGAGTGCACCAACGTCCTGCAAAGCGCGCAACGACTCCGCCGCATCGACGCCAACAGGCGAGCGGAAATCGCCAGCGAACTGAGCGAACTGCCGGTGCGTCTGGACCCGCAAACCTCCGACTTCGTGAGTCTCGATCGGCTGGCGTCAGCGCACAGTCTGAGCGCCTACGACGCTGCCTACCTTGAACTTGCCCTGCGGAGGTCATTGGTCCTGGTCAGTCTCGACGATCGCCTGACCCGCCGCCAGGGCCATCGGACACCCGGTTCTGAGTGCGCTCGTAGACATCGGCAACCAACCAAAGTAGCCGGTGCTGTCGTGGGAGGCTATCCCCGGCGGAGAGGGCGGGATTCGAACCCGCGGGGGGCTATTAACCCCCACACGCTTTCCAGGCGTGCGACTTAAACCGCTCATCCACCTCTCCAACGGGTGAAGTTTAGCCCAGGCCTCCTGCGCGACCTCTTGCGCCACCATCCGCGCGGCCGACGGAGCCGAGCGCGAATTGCTTCAGGGTCTCGATTGGCACATGGTCCAGCGCACGTTCGTGCGTCGCTTCCAGCACCACCGGCGGAGCCATGCCGGCTTGGTGCGCCTGCACCCAGCGGGTGGCGCACAGGCACCAGCGGTCGCCGGGGTTCAGGCCGCGAAAGCGGTATTCGGGGCGCGGTGTGCTGAGGTCGTTGCCGCGCTGTTGGGAGTAGCGCAGGAACTCGTCGGTCACCTTGACACACATGACGTGCGTGCCGACGTCGTCTTCGCGCGTGTTGCAGCAGCCGTCGCGGAAGAAGCCGGTGAGCGGGGCGTAGGAGCAGGGCTGTAACTCGCCGCCCAACACGTTGCGTGGCACGGCTCAAGCCTCTCCGGGAGTCTTGGCCTTGATCAAGGTCATCGCAGTGGCGATCAGCGACGACACTTCGCTCATGTTGCCCGGCACGATCATCGTGTTGTTCTTCTGCGCCAGTTGGCCGTACGCCTCGACGGCCTTTTCGGCCACCTTCAATTGCACTGCCTGCTGGCCGCCCGGCGCGAGGATGGCCTCGGCGACCTTGCGGATGGCCTCGGCGTTGGCGATGGCCACCGCGACGATCGCCGCCGCCTGGCCTTGCGCGTTGTTGATCTCGGCCTGGCGCTGGCCTTCGGAGCGGGCGATGAAGGCCTCGCGTTCGCCGGTGGCGATGTTGATCTGCTCCTGCTTGCGGCCTTC
>JANMYQ010000170.1:0-4266 GCA_031382215.1 Methylibium sp. | reverse complement strand
AGTGACGCGGCCAGATGTCGCCGACGCAAGCAGCTGGGGCGCGGAGAACACTTCCCTGAGGGAGACCGCCTTGTCGATGTCGGTGCCGACGCCGTGCCAGCTTGCGCCTCCCAACGTAGCGACCAAGACCAGCCACAGCGTTCCGTCACCGACCACATCATCAAAGGTTTCCCTCTGGCCGTTCTCGACGTAGCGGTGTTCCACGGCACGCAGGAGTCCGCCAGACCCCGACCCCTGGCCACGGAACAGGATTGAAAACACCTCGAGCGCCCACCGCTCGGCGAGTTCATCTGGAACCCAACCCTTGCGACGTCCCCGCAATGCAATGGCCAACGGGAACGCGACTGCCTGCACCATCTGCGTGGCAGTGCAGCGTCCAGCGAACGCTGCCGCCGACATTTCCGTCATGAACGTGTTGATCTGCGTCGCCAGCCGCTCACGGAACCGCGCCTCGATAACTGCGCCGTCGGTGGCGGCGCCGGCCTGATCCTTCTGGCCGGGCGGCTTCGGCGGGGGCGGCGTCTCCGGCATCTGCCCTTCATCGATTTCCTCGTCCCCGGCTGCAGCGGGCGTTCGACCTTCGTCTGTCTCAGCCTCGAACAGCAGACGAAGAATTCCCGTCAGTGACAACGACCCCGGCTGCGCAGACGCGAGGTGAGGCAGTTCCTCATGCAACTCATCGAGGTGAACGAGCAGGTCGCTCGGATTGACCGGCTCCGCAGGCGCATCGCTTTTCTTCTTGCGATCACCCCCGCCGAATCCAGGATCACGGAAGGATGCCGGGTCGTTGAATAGGGTCTGCGCTACTTCCTGCAGTTCATCGCGCATCTGGCGCTGCTCGGCTGTGGGCGCCGACACGAAACTGCCCTGATTCAGCCGGCGTGAACATGCGTCTTCTTCCGCTTCCGTCTTCTTCCGATCAGCGTCTTTGACGCATCTTCTTCAGGCGTGCCTGGTTCTTCTTCGACGCCCGTTGCTAGCCGCTTGAGCGGCTAGCGTGGTGGGTGTTGTGGGGCGGATCGGGGAGCGGCCATGGCGCAGGTCGGTCAGCGCAAGTGCTTGTGCTGTGGGCACTTTTTCTTCCCCGAGCCTCGCAGCGCCGGGCGCCAGCGGTACTGCTCGGCCGCCGATTGCCGGCGTGCGAGCAACGCCGCCAGTCAGGCGGCGTGGCTGGCGCAACCCCAGAACCTGGACTACTTCAAGGGCCCGGTGCACGTCCAGCGCGTGCGGGACTGGCGCGCCGCACACCCGGGTAGGCCCCGCCCGCGCCGGCCTGCCCGGCGCGTGCTACAAGATTCCTTGCCCGCGCAAGTACCTGATTTGGTTGAACAAATTGCCAATCGTGGTGCACCCCCGGAGATCCCTGGCGAGGCGGCGTTACAAGATTCCTTGAAGCCCTCAAATGCCCTGCTGGCGGGGCTTATCGCGCATTTGTTCGAGCTGACGCTACAAGATGACTTCGACAGCACCACCCGTCGCCTCGTACAACGGGGCCAGGACCTGATGCGAGGCGGTGGTGGCGATGAAGACCGACAAGCGCGTGCTGCGGCCGGAGCGGCTGCGCCAGGTGCCCGAGCAGTTCAGCTGGGTTGACCAGGCGCTGGTGCAGCGCCATCTGATCGACCGGCTGGACGCGCAGGCCGCGGCGCTGTACCTGTTCCTGATCACCGTGGCCGATGCCCAGGGGCTGAGCTACTACGGCGCGGCCACGCTGGCGCGTCGTCTGCGCTTGCAGCCCGAGGAGTTGGTCGCCGCGCGCGCACAGCTTATCGGGCTTGAGTTGATCGCCTACGAGGCGCCGCTGTACCAGGTGCTGGGCCTGCCCGGCGTGCAGTCCGTGGCGCCGCGCCCGGCCCCCGCCGCACGGGCCGCGTCACCTGTATTGCCATCGGCACCACCGTCGTCGCCACCGTCGGCGCGCCAGGGCAGCGGCCCGGTCAGCCTGGGCGACTTGCTCAGCCAACTGGAGCGCCGCCGTGCTCGACTATGAGACCTACTGCCAGATCCGCGACCACCTGGGGCGCCAGCAGCTCAGCGTGACGCAAACCGCCTCTGCGCTGGGGCTGGACCCGCGCACGGTGGCCAAGTGGCGCGATGTCGAGTTCCGGCCCCGGGCCGCACCGGCCGTGCGCCGCCCCAGCAAGCTCGACCCCTTCAAGGGCCAGATCGTGCGCTGGCTCGACACCCACCCCTACAGCGCGCAGCAGATCCTGCAGCGCCTGCGCGAGCTCGGCTTCGACGGCGGACGCAGCATCGTCAAGGACTACGTCGCGCGTATTCGGCCGCGCCCGCAGCCGGCCTTCCTCAAGCTGGACTTCGCCCCGGGCGAATGTGCGCAGGTCGACTGGGGCGAGTGGGGCACCATCGCGGTGGGCAACACGCGGCGCCGGCTGAGCCTGTTCGTGATGGTGCTGTGCTACAGCCGGCGCATGTACCTGGAGTTCACTGTCTCGCAGACTTCTGAGTTCTTCCTGGCCTGCCACGAACATGCCTTCGCCGCGTTCGGTGGCGTGCCCGAGCGGCTGATGGTCGACAACCTCAAATCGGCCGTGCTCAAGCGTCTGGTGGGCACGGCACCGGTGCTCAACCCGAAGTACGACGACTTCTCCAGGCACTGGGGCTTCAGGGTCAGCCCCTGCAATGTGCGCGCTGGCAACGAGAAGGGGCGCGTGGAGAACGGCGTGGGCTACGTGAAGAAGAACTTCCTGGCCGGGCTGGAGTTGCCGGACTTCGCGGCGCTGGCGCCGGCCGCCCAGCACTGGGTCGACACGGTGGCCGATGTGCGCATCCACGCCGCCACCCACCAGCGCCCGATCGATCGCTTCGAGGAAGAACGCGACCAGCTCAAACGGCTGAACCCCAACGGCTACGACCTGGGGACCATCCGCACGGTGCGCGCCACCCCGACCTGCCGGGTGCCGCTGGAATCCAACCACTACTCGGTGCCGCCCCATCTGGCCGGCCAGCGCCTGACGCTCAAGGCCTACCCGGACCGGGTCTGCGTCTACCACCATGACCGGCTCGTGGCGCGCCACGCGCGCAGCCTGGGCCGGCACTGCGACATCGAGGATCCCGAGCATGTGCGCGTGCTGCAGGCCCAGCGCACCAACGCCCGCGAGCAGCGCCTGATGGTGCAGTGGCTGGCGCTGTCGCCCCGCGCCCAGGCCTACGGCGAGGGCCTGCTGGCCAAGCGGGTGAACGCGCGCGGGCACATCCGCAAGATCCTTGCGCTGGCCGATCTGCATGGCACCCAGGCAGTGGCACGTGCCATCGACGACGGGCTGGAACTGCAGGCCTTCAGCGCCGAGTACATCGCCAACATCCTGGCCGCCAGGCGGCCCATCGGCGAGGCGCCGGCAACCCTGCAGCTCACCCGCAGAGCCGACCTGCTCGAGCTGGAGTTGCCCGCGCCGGACCTGTCCATCTACGACCGCCAACAAGGCCCCCATCATGCGCACTCGAAATGACCCCGGGCACACCGCCCAGCCCCAGCCCGAGTTGCTGGCCGCCGTGCTGCGCTCGCAGCTCACCGAGCTGAACCTGCCCTTCATCCGGGAGCACTGCCACAGCGTGGCGCAAACCGCCGCCGACAAGCACTGGTCGCACCTGGACTACCTCACCGAGTTGGTGGCGAGCGAGGCCGCCGCCCGCGCCGACCGCCGGGTGCAGCGGCGCATCAAGGACGCCCGCTTCCCGGTGCTCAAGACGCTGGACCAGTTCGACTGGAACTGGCCCACCAAGATCAACAGGCTGCAGATTCAAAACCTGTTCCACCTGGACTTCGTGGCCAAGCACAACAACGTGGTCTTCATCTCCGGCACCGGTCTGGGCAAGAGCCACCTGATGACCGCGCTGGGCCACGCCGCCTGCCTGCGCGCTCACTCGGTGCTGTTCACCGGGGCCATCGACATCGTCAACGCGCTGGCCAGCGCGCAGGCCGGCGGCAGCATCAAGCGCACACTGGACCACTACGTCAGGCCCCAGGTGCTGTGCATCGACGAACTCGGCTACCTGCCCATCGACAAGTTCGGCGCCGATTGCCTGTTCCAGATCGTCAGCCACCGCTACGAGCGCGGCGCCACGTTGGTGACGACCAATCGCATCTACAAGCACTGGGCCAGCATCTTCGACAAGGACGCCGTGCTCACTTCGGCGCTCCTGGACCGGCTCCTGCACCACGCCGAGACCGTCCTCATCGAGGGCAAGAGCTATCGCGCCAAGGACCAAGTCGAGGTCTGACGACGCCCCCCCGGATTCGGCGCCGAC
>JANMYQ010000093.1:0-7497 GCA_031382215.1 Methylibium sp. | reverse complement strand
CAAGGGCAGCGTGATGCTGATCACCCACGACCGCGCGTTTCTCGACGCGGTGGCCACCCGCATCGTCGAGCTCGACCGCGGCATCATCCGCAGCTACCCCGGCAACTTCAGTGCGTACGAGCGCATGAAGGAAGAGCAGTTGGCCTCCGACGCACTCGCCAATGCGCGTGCCGACAAGCTGCTCGCGCAGGAAGAAGTGTGGGTGCGCAAGGGTGTGGAAGCGCGCCGGACACGCAGCGTCGCGCGCATCCAGCGGCTCGATGTGCTGCGATCGCAGCGCCAGGCGCGGCGCGATTCGCTCGGCCAGGTGCGGCTGGAGATTGACTCGGGCACGCCGAGCGGCAAGCTGGTGGCCGAACTCCGCGATGTCGGTATGAAGTTTGGCGACAAGCTCATCGTCAAGGACTTCAACGCCACCATCCTGCGTGGCGACAAGGTCGGCCTGATCGGCCCCAACGGCGCCGGCAAGACCACCCTGCTGAAGCTGATCCTCGGCGAGCTGCAACCCACCAGCGGCAAGGTGCGCCAGGGCGCGCGGCTCGAAGTGGCGTACTTCGACCAGATGCGCAGCAAGCTCGACCTGGATGCCACGCTGGCCGACACCATCAGCCCCGGCAGCGAGTGGGTTGAGTTCGGCGGCCAGCGCAAGCACGTGATGAGCTACCTGAACGACTTTCTGTTCTCGCCCGCGCGGGCCAACTCGCCGGTGCGCACCTTGAGTGGCGGCGAGCGCAACCGCGTGCTGCTGGCGCGCCTGTTTGCGTTGCCGGCCAACGTGCTGGTGCTCGACGAACCGACCAACGACCTCGACATCGACACCCTGGAGTTGCTGGAAGAACTGCTGCAGGGTTATGCCGGCACGGTGTTCCTTGTCAGCCACGACCGGCGCTTTCTCGACAACGTGGTGACCAGCACGATCGCGTGGGAAGGCGACCCGGCTTTTGGCGGAGAGCCGGGGCTGTGGCGCGAGTACGAAGGTGGTTACGAGGACTGGAAGTTGCAGCGCGAGCGGGCGCGGGCCTTGCGCGAGCAGGCCGCGCGCGCCGTGGCCACCCCCGCCAAACCGAAGGACAGCGCGCCGGCCGCGAAGCCGGTGGCGCCGGCTGCCAAGCCGCGCAAGCTCAGCTACAAGGAGCAGCGCGAACTCGACGAACTGCCGGCCCGCATCGAAGCGCTCGAAGCCGAGCAGAAGACACTCGGCCAGTTGCTGGCCGACGGTGCGATCTACACCACCGACCCGTCAGGCGCGGCCAAGGCGCAGGCACGCTACGCGAAGATCGACGACGAGTTGATGAGCGCGATGGAGCGCTGGGAATTGCTCGGCACCAAGGCCTGAGCGCCTGCCACCGTCAGCGGTCAACTGGGGTCCAGCGGGTCCAGCGGGGGCTCAGCGCGGCTCGCCGCCGAACCACTTTTCGCTGATCGCGTCGGGGTGCGATCGGCTCACGATCAGCCCGGCCTGCAGGTACAGCGCATTGAGCAGCCGGATGGCCCGTTCGCGGTCCATGCCCGGCCACTCGGACAACTCGCGCAGGTGCACGCTCTTTTCGCGCAGGCGGTGGATCAACTCGATCAGCAGCGGCGGGGCCGGCAGGCGGTTGATATCGAGCGCCGGCGCGACGCGGTACGAGGCCGGGCCGGCGATCTCGGGCAGCAGTTCGCGCCGCAGCCCGCGCAGCGCCAGGTTCCACAACAAGGGGCCGAGCGGGTGGTGCAGGTGGCCGCGGTCGTTGAACCCGCTTTCGCTGTCACCGGGCGCGGGCAGCAAGGCCGGCTCCACATGCATCACGCGCAGTTGCCCCAGGTGTCGGTTGACGAGTTCGTCCATGTCCATCGGGCAGTGCACCAGCCGTTCACGCGGGAACACGGTGATCGGCACGACGATCGCGCCGCACTGGAAATGCACCGTCACGCGCTTGCTGTGGCGCACGCAGGCGGCCAGGACCTCGACCGCTTCGGAGGCGCCGCCGTCCTGCTCGAAGCGCAGCAGGTCGGCGCGAAGCGAAGGGCTCAGCGACGAGATGCGGGTGCTGATGCCGGCTGGCATCGTCTCGGCTTCCTTTTCGTCGAGGTAGCGCCGGTAGGCGCTGGCACGCATCAACCCCGGCTCGCCGAAGGGGATGGTGGACTCGAACAGGTCGCTGTTCATACGGCCGCGATTCTCGCCCGATGTCGCGGCGCCGGGAAGGGCTCTGTTGCGGCAGCGCCTATGCCACGCCGTGCCGCGCCCAGCGCGCGCTTTGCCGGTCAACGCACCACTTGCACGCCCGAGCCCAGGCCGCTGCGGGCCAGCCAGGCGAACACCGAATCGACCGTGACGGTCTCGATGCGGTCGCTGAAGCGCTTCTCGTTCGGGTGGTCGTCGAAGGCCACGTTGGCCGCCGTCACGCGAGCGCCCAGGCGCTTGAAGGCCGAGATCTTCAAGGTGCTGGGCTCGTAACCCTTGAACTTGAGCCAGGCCTGGGCGCGCTCGCGGCTGGCGGCGCCGCTGCTGTCTTGTTGCATCTGCGTCATCGCCAGCGTTTCGAGTGCCCACTGGTTGGACTGCTGGTAGGTCTGCGCCCACGGGTAGGCCACCATGCTGTAGGCGGGCGTGTTGAGCGCGGCCACGCCGCGGTTGTCGCGCAAGCTGCCCAGCAGGCGTGCCTGCACCTCGGGTGCGAGCACGACGATGGCGGCCTCGTAGTCGAACAGGTCGTCCATGAAGAACTCGCCCAGGCCCTGGCGGTAGACCGCCGCCTGCGCAGTGCCGCACTGGTTGAGCTTGTGCACCACGCGCCAGGGGCCGGGCTGCCCGTCGCGCCCGTTTTCGCGATACGCCAGCCCGAGGTGCGAGTAGCGCAGGCCGTACGCGCTCAGGTCCTGCCCGGCGCGGGCCAGCACCACCACCTGGGCGCCGCTGGCGTCGAGCCAAGCGGCGGTTCGCTGGGCCAGGGTCAGCGAACGTTGCACCGATTCGACGGTTGGCGGCTTGCTTTCGCACGAGCGGCCGGCGTGTGCGCCGGTGGCTGCAATGGAGAGCAGCGCGCTGGCTAGCACGGCGAGCAGGCGGGTCCGCAACGTGCTGCGGCTCATCGCGTGATCCGCTCGTTGTGCAGCAGCGCGGTGCCGATCTCGTTCGGGATGAAGGCGATCGCGCGGCCGGCGGCCGACAGCACCCAGCCGGCGCTCATGGCCGTCACCAGCACCGCGGTGCCGGCCGCCACCGACAAGCCGCCTGCGGCCTGCACGCCCAGGCGCACGCTGGCCTGCGCGCCGTCGGACGCACGCTCCAGCACCCACACCGTGCCGGCGCTGGTGGCTTCGATCGCCACCACTGTGAGCAGGGCGCCGGCCGACAGCAGCATCACCGGCGCGGCCACCGACATCGCCACCGGCAAGGCCGACAGCGCGCTGGCGTCCGACGCATTGGGATGGGCTTGCGCGGGGGTCAGAAAGCTCGCGGCCAGCAAAGCGGCGGCCACAGCGTTGCGAAGCAGGGAGGTCGAGGTCATGGTCGGTCTTTCGGAAAGTGGGTCGGCGTTGGGTCGAGGTTCATTCGCCGTCGCGGCCTTCGCGGCCGGCACGGCGAGCTTCGGCCAAGTCGGCCTCGTGCGCATCGCGCAGCGTCTTGGCCAGCGTGAACACGCCGGAGATCAGGAACAGCCAGCACACGCCCAGGAAGGCCTTGTAGGTCGGGTTCAGCTCCATGCGCCACAGGCCCCAGCCGGTGAGCGCCATCGCCAGCATGAAGCCGCCCCACACGACCATGCCCCACATCGGCGTGTCGGTCTTGCGCTGTTCGTTGTCGCGCACGAACTTGGCAAGCGCGAAGGCGGTGGACATGCAGAACACATAACCCATCACCATGAACGCACGGTCCAGGTCCTGCCCCGGCAGGTAGGCCAGGCCGGTGCCGCACAAGGTGACGGCGAGTCCGAACGAGACCCAGACCTGCATCTTCCAGGCACGGGTGTCACGACGGAGGGCGGTGGCTTGCATGAAGAACCTCGAGGGTTTGTTGAACACGGGTGCATCTTCGGTGGGTCGGCCGCCGGTATCTATCCCCCGTAGGAGGGTTGCATGGTTTGCCGGCCTTGGTATCGTCATGCAATACTTTTCAGGAGCATCCGACTTGAGCACCACGCAAGACCTGGTCACCGCGCTGAAGGCCGAGCTGAAGGCCGCCGGCATCACCTACGCCGAACTGGCGGGCCACCTCGGCATGGCCGAGTCGAGCATCAAGCGCGTGTTCGCCAAGGCCGACATGCCGCTCTCGCGCATCGACGACGTGCTGCGCGTGCTGAAGATGGACTTTGCCGAACTGGCCCGCAAGGTGGCCGACGCGCAGCCGCTGCGCCGCGAGCTGACCCTGGAGCAGGAGACCGCGGTGGTGGCCGACCGCAAGCTGATGCTGCTGGCCATCTGCTGCCTGAGCCAGTGGACCTTCGAGCAGATGACCACCACCTACCGCTTCACCGACGCCGAGTGCGTGAAGTACCTGGTGGCGCTCGACCGGCTCGGCTTCATCGAACTGAGGCCGCTGAACCGCTACCGGCTCAAGGTGGCCAAGGGCTTCCGCTGGCGCGCCAACGGCCCGGCGATGAGCTACTTCCGCAAGCATGTGGCCGACGACTACTACAACGGCGGCTTCGACGGCGAGGGCGAAATGTTGATGCTGGTGCACGGCCAGATCAGCAAGGGGCTGGCGGCCAACTTCGTTGAACGGCTGCAGCGCGTGGGGCAGGACTTTGCGCAGCAACACCTGGCCGACCAGCGGCTACCGGCCGAGCAGAAGCGGCCCTACACCTTGGTGGTGGGCATGCGCTCGTGGCTGTTCGCGGCGTTCAGGGACTTGAAGCGCGACACGGCGCCGACGCCCTGAGGTGACTGAGGCGCTGGCCTCAGGCCAACCCGCGCTCGCGCAGCGCCTGCAACTGCTCTTGCGTGACGCCGACCTCGCGCAACACCGCGTCGGTGTCTTCGCCCAAGCTCGGCGCGCGCCGGTGCAGGCCGCCCGGCGTGGCGCCGAGCTTGGGCACGATGCCGGGCACGTCGCGGCTCAGGCCGTCGGCGCTGGTCACTTTCTGCAGCATGCCGCGGGCGCGGTAGTGCGGGTCTTCGGCGATGTCTTTGGCGGTGTAGATGCGACCGGCCGGCACGTTGGCGGCGTTCAGCGTGTCGAGCACGTCGGCGACTCGGCGCGTTGCCGCCCACGCGCCGATCGCGCCATCGATCTCGGTCACTCGCGCGACGCGGCCGGAGTTGCCGGCGAGCGCCGGATCGTTGCCCAGGTCGTCGCGGCCGATCGCGCTCATCAAGCGCTTGAAGATCGAGTCGCCATTGCCGGCCACCAGCACCCAACCGTCGGCGCACGCATAGGCGTTGCTCGGCGCGATGCCGGGCAGGGCCGAGCCAGCGGCTTCACGCACCGTGCCGAAGGCGCTGTATTCGGGCAGCAGGCTTTCCATGCAGTTGAACACCGCCTCGTACAGCGCCACGTCGACCACCTGGCCGCGGCCTTTCGGCGCATCGACGCTGACCGTGGCATGGCGGTGCTGCAGTGCCAGCAGCACGCCGATCACGCCATGCAGCGAGGCCAGCGTGTCGCCGATGCTGACGCCCACGCGCACCGGCACGCGGCCGGGCTCGGCCGTCAGGTGGCGCAGGCCGCCCATCGCTTCGGCCACCACGCCGAAGCCGGGTCGGTCGCGGTAGGGGCCGGTCTGGCCGTAGCCGCTGATGCGCAACATCACCAGGCCGGGGTTGCTGCGCGCGAGCGTGGCGAAGTCCAGGCCCCAGTCTTCCATCACGCCGGGCTTGAAATTTTCGATCAGCACGTCGGCCTCGTCGATCAGGCGGCGCACGATCTCGCGTGCGTCGGCCTGGCGCAGATCGAGCGTCACGCTCTTCTTGTTGCGCGACTGCACTTGCCACCACACGCTGGTGCCCTGGTGCAGCAGGCGCCACTGCCGAAGCGGGTCGCCGCCCGGGCCTTTGCCACTAGCCGGCGGTTCGATCTTGATGACCTCGGCGCCGAAGTCGGCCAGTGTTTTGGCGGCAAAAGGGCCGGCGATCAACTGCCCGAGTTCGACAACCTTCAGGCCAACGAGCGGGCCGGTGGGCGACGCCGGGCTTGCGGATGAGGGTGGCGCTGCGGAAGGCATTCCGCGATCGTAGCCCGGGTCAGCGCGGGGGCGGCACCACCGAGGCCTGCGCCAGCGGCACAGGCAACACACGCGGCGGCTCCAACAGCGGCAGCAGCGGGCTGTTCAACTCGCGCGCCAGGCTCACCACCGTGCGCTGCGGCTCGTGCGGCAGGCGCGACCACGGGTCGGCACCGTGGGCCAGCAGGTACTCGATCAGTTGGCGCTGCCGGTCCGAGTCGCCCACATAGGCAGGCGCCAACGCGCGGGCAAGCGGTGACCACGGCGCCTGGCCGCCGAAACTGGCCGGCACGCGGTTCACCAGTTCGGGGATGCGTTGCAGCCACCAGTCCAGCGCCGCCAGGTCGGCGTTGCGCAGGGCGGTGTCGAAGCCTGCGGGAAGCCGGCCGTCGTACGCGGCCAGCGCGGCGCGGGCCGTGTGGCCTTGCGCCTCCAAGCGGCGTGCCAAGGGAGAGTTCAGGTGGCCGGGATGCAGCGCGCTCAACGGGCTGAAGGACAGCGTGCCGGGCGTCAGCAAACCATCGGTCGTCCAGCCGTCCAGCACTGCCACCAGGCCGGTGGCGCGCGCGCTCGGGCAACTCAGCACCCGCATCACGTCGTGCTGCACGGATCGCGAGTCGGCGCGCGCCAGCCAGCGCAGCGCTTCGAGTTCGGCCGCCGAGGCGCGTTCGAACGGCGGGCACGCATCGGCCTGGGCCAGTGCACGCAGCGGCGCTTGCTCGCAGCGCTCGGGCAGCGCGCCCTTGGCCAGCAGTTCGGGCAGCACCGGCCAGAAACGCGGGTCGCGCGTGGCCAGGGTCAGCGGGCACACGTTCAGGCCCGAGGCCAGCACGTCCCTTGTTACCAAACTCCCGGCTTCGAACGGGCCGCAGCGCGCCGCCAAGGCACGTTCAACGCTGTTCAGCCGGTAGCAGGCCAGGGGATCGTCTTCGGTGAGCTTGGTGTGCAGGTGCATCAGCACCAGCGCCGTCGTGCAGCCGCTGCACAGCAGCGCGCCGGTGAGGAGGGCCAGGGCGGCCGCCGCGCGTCTCAGGAAACTCATCCACAACCCCAACGTTGGCGCCGGCATTCGGGTGGCCGGGCATGCACTGGGGCCAGACTAGGGGAGCAGCCTGTCGCCGTGGGTGGCGATGGGTAAGGAGATGTTCAGCGCTGCCTCAAGCCGCGCGCTGTTCCAGCAGGTAGTTGGCCCCGTCGTACTGCCCCAGCACGTCGGTCAGGTACGGCAGCACCGTAAGCAACTGGTCGTGCAATGTGAACGGCGGGTTGATGATGAACACGCCGCTGCCGGCCAGGCCAAAGCCTTGCGAGTCGGGTTGTTGCACCGTCAGGCGCGCGTGCAGCCAGCTTT
>JANMYQ010000045.1:0-4854 GCA_031382215.1 Methylibium sp. | reverse complement strand
TGGACTTGTCGTCGGAAGTGAAGTACGACCAGTCGCGCTTGGCCGACTGCGTGTCGGCGATCGGGTTGCCGTACTCGGCTTCGTTCTCGCCATAGACCACGAACGGGATGTCGTGCAGCACGGCCATCTTGGGCGCGAGCGATTTCTGGCCGAAGATGAACGCCTGGAACGGGTGGAAGAGATTGTCGACGGCCATGCGCGTGAGGAAGCGGTGCATGCGGCCGTCGGGCGTGCAGAGGTAGTTGTCGAAACCGGCGTGGATCCACGCCTGGTGATTCTTCCAGCCCCACTCGGTGTAGACGTGCGGCGCCCACGTGACCGTGAGCGGATGCATCCCGTATTTGTATTTGAGGATGTGCGCCGCGTAGAAGCTGTCCTTGCCGCCCGAACCCGGCACCAGGCAGTCGTAGCTGCCGTCCTTGCTGCGGTGGCGGTCACACAGTTCCCGCAGGCGGCGTTCGCGCTCGTCCCAGTCAATGGTGTTCTGCTTCTGCTCGGCCATGCGGCAGGCGTCGCAGATGCCCTCGGCATCGAAGTTGATCGTGACCTTCTTGCTGTCCTTGGTGTGCTCGTACTCCACCGCGGAGTTGGGCCGCTGGTTGGAGATGATGCAGCGCTTGCAGAAACCCACCTGCATCGGCAGCCCGTAGCGGGCCGACAACGGCTTCTCGGTCTGGAAGGAACTCAGGTCGATTTCACGGCGTTGCGGGTAGATGTGCATCAATGGTCTCCAGAAATGAGGCGGGTGAATCGTTCGAGGTCGTCCATCGTGTCGATGTCGATGGAGCGCTCGGCAGGCATGCGGTAGGCCACCGTCTCCGCCTTGACGAAGGTGCGGCTGCGGCGCAGCCAGTCGGTGCGCGCGACGTAGATCGCGCCGTTGAGCGTGTACACGGGCGGCAGGTCCTGCCGGCGCGTGGCACCTGGCGGCAACTCCAGCAGCGGTTGCAGGTGCTGCGAGTCCGACACGCGGTACATCCAGTAGGGGCTCTGTTCGGCCAGCGTCACCGACACGCAGGCCGGCGCGCCGGAGTCCAGCAATTGCCGGCATGCCGCGTCGATGTCGGCGGCCGTGCGCATCGGCGACGTGGGTTGCAGCAGGATCACGATACCGTGCCCCGGCAGCGCGTCCAGCGCATGCAGCACCACGTCGATCGAAGTGGCCATGTCGGTGGCCAGGTGGGCCGGCCGCGTGAAGGGCACCTCGCAGCCGCAGTCGCGGGCGGCTTGCATGATGGCCTCGTCGTCGGAGGACAGCACTACGCGGTCCACCGAGGCTGCGCCGCGCGCCGCGTCCACGGTGTAGGCCAGCAGCGGCCGGCCCTGGACGGGCCGGATGTTCTTGCCCGGCAGCCCCTTGGAGCCGCCGCGGGCGGTGATCAGCGCCAGCACCTTCGAGTCCCCGATCATGAGAACACTTCCGCGAAATCGAGGTTGGCGCGCTCGTAGTCCGACATGCGGCCGATGTCCAGCCAGTAGCTGCGCACCTGGTGCGCCCGCGTGCGGTAGCCGCGCTCGATCAGCTTGTCGAACAGCGTCGGCATGTCGAAGAAGACGCCCTTGGGCACATGCTCGAAGACGCGGGGCGACAGCACGTAGATGCCGGCATTCACCATGAAGCGCTGCATCGGCTTCTCTTCGATGGCGTGGATCAGGCCGTCGGACTCTCGGATCACGCCGAACGGGACCTGCATCTCGTACGGGCGCACCGCCATCGTCGCATCGGCACCCGACTCGAGGTGCCGGTCGACCATGTGGCCGAAGTCCTCCTTGGTCAGCAGGTCGGCATTGGTCACCACGATGGGCACCTGGGGCGCCTCGGGCAGCAGGCTCAAGGCGCCGGCAGTGCCCAGGCGCTGTTCTTCGCGCAGGTAGCGGATGTCGACGCCCAGCGAGCGGCCGTCGCCGAAGTGGGCTTCGATCTGGTCGGCCTTGTAGTTCACCGCCAGGTAGATGCGCTCGAAACCCTGCCCGGCGACGTGCCGCACGATGGTCTCCAGCAAGGGCCGCGAACCCACCGGCAGCATCGGCTTGGGCACGTCGCGCGTCAGCTCGCCCAGGCGCGTGCCCAGGCCGCCGGCCATGATCACGACCCAGTTCTCGCGTCGCGGGGTGTCGAAGAAGTCGCCGAAAATTTCCAGGCCGACGACGCGGCGTTCGGCGTCGAGCACCGGCATCTGGTGCAGGCCGCGGCGGCGCATGGTGGCCAGGATGCCCTCGCGCGTCTCGCCGGCGGCGGCGAAGGACGGCGCAGCATTCATCGCCGCCGCCACCGGCTCCGTCAGCGCCATGCCCTTGAGCAGCGAGCGGCGGATGTCACCGTCACTGAGCGTGCCCAGCAGCCGGCGTTCGGCATCGACCACCAGCGCCATCTGGCTGCCGGTGCGATCGATGACCGCCAGCGCGTCTCGCAGGTTGGTCTGCGGACCGATCAGCACCTGCTCCCAGCTCTTCATGCCTGCGCACCCACTGCTCTGGCCGGAACACCGACCACCACGCCTGCATCGACCGCGCGCGTGACCACCGCGCCCATCCCGACCACGACGCGCTGGCCCAGGTGCAGACCGTTGCGCACCGTGGCGCCGGCGCCGACATGGCTGTCCTGGCCGACCACGACATCGCCGCACAGCACCGCGCCGGGAGCGATGTGCGCGTAGTCCCCCACCTGGCAATGGTGCTCGACGACGGCACGCGTGTTGACGATGGCGCCGCGCCCGACGACGGCCGCCGGCTGCACCACCGCTGCGGCCAGGATCTGCGAACCCTCGGCCAGGGTCGCGTACGGCGACACGATCGATGCAGGGTGACGCACCGAGGTGAATCGGAACCCCTGCGCCTCGAGCCTCTCCTGCACCCGCCGGCGCAGGCTGCCTTGCACGGCCAGGGACGGATGCCCGGCTCCGCCGATGCCGTTGGCAAGTTCGATCGCCTCGGCGCCGTGTTCACGCAGGACCGCGTCGTTGCCGAGCACCGGCAGGCCCATCAAGGACGCAGGCCCGCTGCCGGCGCCGGCATCGACGAAGCCCAGCACCCGGCGGCCGCAGGCCAGCAAGGCGTCGGCCACCACCCAGGCGTGTCCGCCAGCACCGACGACGATGACGGGAGGTGACTTCAAAGCTCGATCGGCTCGTCGGCGTTGAAGTCGCGCGCCGCCGTGCGCCCCGGCACGGACCAGCAGTCCATGGGCGACAGGCCGGTGCCCGGGCGCTTGAAGGCCAGCACGTCCAGCGACAGCGCTTCACCGCGGCGGATGGCCCGTGCCGCGACGACGCTGCGGCGCGCCACGGCGCGGTTGGCGATCTCGGCTTCGGCCGGCGCCTTGATGGCCAACCCCAGGGCACGCCCCACCACCCGGATGGCGCCCACCAACTGCTTCAATTCACCGGGTTCCAGCGATGCGGCATGGTCCGGGCCGGGCAGCCTGCGGTCGAGCGTGAAGTGCTTTTCGATGACCACGGCGCCGCGCGCCACGGCTGCGATGGAGACCTCGATGCCCTGCGTGTGGTCCGAGTAGCCCACCGGCAGCCCGAAGGCCGCGGCCATCGTGTCCATCGCGCGCAGGTTCACGGCTTCCGGCGGCGCCGGGTACTGGGTCACGCAGTGCAACAGCGTGACGCGCTCGCGCAGGGCTTGCTGGCCAGCAGCCGAACAACGCGCCGCTTCGCAGTCCGCCCGATCGCGGGGCGTGCCCTGGCGGGTCAGTGCGAAGGCGATGACGCCCAGCGCGGCCTCGATGTCCGACAACGTGCTCATGCCGGTGGACACGATCAGCGGCCGGCCCAGGCGCGCAGCCTGCAGCAGCATCGGCCCGTGCGTGATGTCGCCCGAAGGGATCTTCACCGCCGGCATGTCCAGGGTGGCCAGGAACGCCAGGCTCTGGGCGTCGAAGGCGGTCGACATGAACCGGATGCCGCGAGCCTTGCAATGTTGCAGCAGGCGCTCGTGATCGGCCATCGACAGCTCCAGGCGACGCAGCATCTCGAGCTGGCCGCCGCCCTCGCCGGTGTTGGTCACCTGGTAGCCGGCCTTCGGCGCCGCGGCCGTCACCAGTTGCTCCGCCTTGAAGGTCTGGAACTTGACGACGTCCGCGCCGGCGTCCGAGGCCGCGTCGACGAGACCGAGCGCCAGCTCGAGCGAGCCGTTGTGGTTGACGCCGGCCTCGGCGATGAACAGGCAGTCGGAAGCCATGGCGGTGCTCGGTTTCATGCGTTGTGGAAGGACTTCTGCAGCAGTGCGCCAGCCGGCGGCAAGGCGCGCAGCGCCGCCACGATGCGCGCTGCGCTGTGGCCGTCGCCGTAGGGGTTGCGCACCTGGCTGCAGTCCAGCGCCAGGGCCGCTTCCAGCGCGCCGGCGATGTCCGCGCGGTTTGCCTCGCAGTGCACCACGGAAGCCGCCGCCAGCCGCCCGCGCTGGCGCGCACCGATGTCGACCGTCGGCACCTTCAGCGATGGCGCCTCGTACAGGCCGCTGGAGGAATTGCCAACGACGGCGTCCACCTGCGACATCAGGCTGAGGTAGCGGGCCTGGCCGAGCGAGGTGTAGACATGCACCCGGTCCTGCCGTTGGGCTGCGAATTCGTCGAGCCGGGCCGTCAGCGAGCGGCCCCCCGTGTCGGCGTTCGGCCGCGTGAACCACAACGAGGTGCCTGCGTCGGTCGCGGCCAGTGCCGCCAGCAGTTCCTCGAACTGCTCGCGGCCATCGTCGCCGGCCAGCGTGACCGGATGGAAGGTCACCAGCAGGTTGCGCGCACCCAGCGTCGCACCCAGCGCGGACTCCAGCGCGCCGCGCTCGAGCAGCGGCCGGCGCCGCAGGTGGTCCAGCCCCGGGCTGCCGACGACTTGCACGCGCGCCGGG
>JANMYQ010000367.1:0-7093 GCA_031382215.1 Methylibium sp. | reverse complement strand
GATCGACGGCGCCCGCCCGTGGCGGCGGTTCTGGACCATCGTCTTCCCGTTGCTCTCGCCTGTGACCTTCTTCCTGCTGGTGATCAACATCGTCTACTCGTTCTTCGAGACCTTCGCGATCGTCGACGCCGCCACCAACGGCGGGCCGGGCAAGGACACCGCGATCCTGGTCTACAAGGTGTATTACGACGGCTTCAAGGCGCTCGACATCGGCGGCTCGGCGGCGCAGTCGGTGGTGCTGATGGTGATCGTGATTGCGTTGACCGTCGTGCAGTTCCGCTACGTCGAAAAGAAGGTTCAATACTGACATGGTCGAACGCGACAAAGTCGGCCGGGCCCTGGCCCATGTGGTGCTGCTGCTGGGTGTGCTGGTGGTTGCGTTCCCGGTCTACGTGACCTTGATCGCCTCGACGCAGACCTCGCAGCAGATCGTGCAGACCGTGCCGATGTCGATGGCGCCCGGTGGTCACATGATTGAAACCTACCGCATCGCGCTGTTCGGCGGCGAAACGAGTTACGGCAGCAAGGTCGCACCGGTGGCGCCGATGTTGTGGGTCAGCTTCGTCAGCGCGATGGTCATTGCGATCGGCAAGATCGCGATCTCGCTGCTGTCGGCATTCGCGTTCGTCTACTTTCGCTTCCCCGGGCGCGGGCTGTGCTTCTGGATGGTGTTCATCACGCTGATGCTGCCGGTGGAGGTGCGCATCCTGCCCACCTACCAGGTGATCTCCGATCTGTCGATGCTCAACAGTTACGCCGGCTTGACGGTGCCGCTGATCGCCTCGGCGACCGCCACCTTCCTGTTCCGGCAGTTCTTCCTGACCATCCCCGACGAACTGGTGGAAGCCGCACGCATCGACGGTGCCGGGCCGATCCGCTTCTTCAAGGATGTGCTGGTGCCGCTGTCGATGACCAGCGTGGCGGCGCTGTTCGTGATCCAGTTCATCTACGGCTGGAACCAGTACCTGTGGCCGCTGCTGGTCACCACCGACGAGAGCATGTACCCGGTGGTGATGGGCATCAAGCGCATGTTCGCCGGTGGTGACGCAGCCAACGAGTGGAACGTGATCATGGCCACCGCCATCCTGGCGATGATCCCGCCCGCGCTGGTGGTGCTGTTGATGCAGCGCTGGTTCATCAAGGGCCTCGTGGACACGGAAAAGTAATGGCATCCATTTCGATTCGAAACGTCATCAAGCGCTACGGCACCGGGCCGAAGGCGAACCAGGTGATCCACGGCGTGAACGCCGAGATCGCCGACCGCGAGTTCATCGTGATCGTCGGCCCGTCGGGCTGCGGCAAGAGCACCTTGCTGCGCATGGTGGCCGGGCTGGAAGAAGTCTCCGACGGTCAGATCTCCATCGGCGAGCGCGTCGTGAATGACGTGGAACCTTCCGACCGCGACATCGCGATGGTGTTCCAGAACTACGCGCTGTACCCGCACATGAGCGTGTTCGAGAACATGGCCTACGGCCTGAAGATCGCCAAGGTGCCGCTGGAAGAGATCAAGACGCGCGTCGACAAGGCCGCCAAGATATTGGAGATCGGCCCGTTCCTGCAACGCAAGCCGCGCGAGCTGTCGGGCGGGCAGCGCCAGCGCGTGGCGATGGGCCGCGCGATCGTGCGTCAGCCCAAGGTGTTCCTTTTCGACGAGCCGTTGTCCAACCTGGACGCCAAACTGCGCGCGCAGACCCGGCTCGAAATCCAGAAGCTGCACGCCGAACTGGGCATCACCTCGTTGTTCGTCACGCACGACCAGGTCGAGGCGATGACGCTGGCGCAACGCATGATCGTGATGAACGCCGGCCGCATGGAGCAGATCGGCACGCCCGAAGAGGTCTACCAGCGGCCCGCCACGACCTTCGTCGCCGGATTCATCGGCTCGCCACCGATGAACCTGATCAAGGGGCGTGCCGAAGGCTCGCAGTTCAGCGTCGGCGGCCAGGTGCTGAACCTGCCGACGCCGGTGCCGCGCAGCGGCGAGCTGATCCTCGGCTTGCGGCCCGAGCATGCGCAGATCGGCCCTGCCGGCGCCGGCTGGCCGCTGAAGGTGGAAGTGATCGAGATGCTCGGCGCCGAGCGGCTGGTCTACGGCCGGCTCGGCAGCGAGCTGTTCACCTTGCGCATGGACGCCACGCTGGTGCCGCCAGCGGTGGGCAGCACGGTGTCGCTGCAGGCGCCGGCGGCACAGTTGCACTGGTTCGACGCAGCGAGCACGCAACGCGTGAGCGCTTGAGCGGGGCATGAAGGACTGGCCGTACCCGTTGTGGGTGGCGCACCGCGGTGCCGGAAAGCTCGCACCGGAGAACACGCTGGCGGCCTTCCGCGTCGGCGCCGGTTTCGGCTACCGCGCCTTCGAATGCGACGTGAAGCTCAGCGCCGACGACGTGCCCTTCCTGTTGCACGACGACACGCTGCAGCGCACGACACCCGCGCAGGGCACTGCCGGTGAGCGCCCCTGGGCCGAGTTGGCGCGCCTCGATGCCGGCACATGGCACAGCCGCGCGTATGCCGGCGAGCCCTTGCCGAGCTTCGACGCGATTGCTGCGTACTGCCTGCGCAACGCCTTTGCGCTGAACATCGAGATCAAGCCGACGCCAGGGCATGAAGAACGGACCGGCGAGATCGTCGCGCGCGAAGCGGCGCGGCTGTGGGCAGGCCAGGCCGTGCCGCCGCTGCTCAGTTCGTTCCGGCCCGAATCGCTGCGGGGCGCACTCGGCAGTGCGCCCGAGTTGCCGCGCGCCCTGCTGCTCGACACCTTGTGGGACGGCTGGTTCGACGTGGCGCAAGCCTTGAGCTGCGTGGCCGTGGTGACGAACCACCGGCTGATGGACGCGGCGCTGATCGCGCAACTGCACGGCGCCGGGCAACGCGCGCTGGTCTACACCGTGAACGATGCAGCCGATGCACAGCGTCTGATCGCGCTCGGCATCGACGGCATCATCACCGACGCGGTGGATCGCTTCGCGCCAGCCGCTTTGGCGCACCCGTTCCCGTAACGCGCACCTGATGCGCGCAGGCTTCGGCGGTCATCAAGCTGCGGCCAGCGGCTCTTCCACCCCACGCACGCGCGCGTACACCCGCGTATCGCGCGACTCGCCGCCCACATTCAGCGTGTCGGCCCGCAGCCGCCCTTCGAACGTGAAGCCGGCGCGCTCGGCCACCTTGCGGCTCGGCGTGTTGACCTCGTCCATGCGGATCTCGACACGCCGCGCGTCGAGCCGGTCGAACGCCATGCGGCTCAGAGCGCGCGCCGCTTCAGTGGCGATGCCGTGGCCGGGCAGCCCGCTGCGGCGCCAGTAGCCGATCTCGAAACGGCGCACCGCCCAGTCGATGCGGTGCAGGCCACAGGCGCCCACCAGCACGCCTTCGCAACTGTCGGGTTCGCGCTCGAAGATGAAATACGCCAGGTCTTCGCGCAGCCGGAAGCGCGCCTGGTTGCGGCGACAGTAGGCCTCCGACTCGGCCAGCAGCGGCGCGGCCTGCGCCCACGGCATCCAGGGGCGCAGCTCGTCCATCGTGGCGCAGATGGCGGCGTTGATGGCCGCACCGTCGCCGGCCCGCGGGCAGCGCAGGATGAAGCGTTCGGTCTCGATGCGCTCCGGCACCTCGATCAGCAGCTTGTCCATTCGATGCTCCCTTCTTTCACTCAAAGGCGGCTCACGGCGTGTCGGGCAGCGGCGCCGCACGCACCGCCGCTTCGGCGCCGACCCAGTCGTCGGCGCTTTCGGGTTTGGGCAACTCGCGCACCTGGCGGATCACCGACCAACGCCACGCCAGCAGCGCCAACAGCAAGGCACTGCCGCCGGCAAACGCGAGCGAGGCGCGCAAGCCCACGTGCTCGCCCAGCCAGCCGCCCAGCAGCGCGCCGGGGCCGGCCGGGATCAGGATCAGCCAGCGCATCGTGCTCGTCATGCGCCCCAGCAGCGGCTCGGGCGTGACGGCCTGGCGCAGCGCCAGGAAGTTGATGAACACCAGCACCGCGCCAGCCGCGAACAGCAACAAGGTCAGCGCGAACACTGCCACGCCCCAGGCGTTGGCCGGCGCAAACGACAGCAGCAACCAGCCGGCGCCGCAGATCGCAAACCCGAGCACCAGGCAGGGCCCGGGCCCGATACGCCGGCTGATGCGGCTGCCGAACACGCTGGCGATGATGGTGCCCACGCCCATGCCCATGTAGCTCAGGCCCACCGCCTGTTCGCTCAAGCCCAGCGTGCGTGTCGCGAACAGGATCTGCACCACGATCGCCGCGTGGTGGCACATCTGCCAGCCGCCGACCACGACGGCCAGCGCCACCAGCAGCCGATTGCCGGCGACGAAGCGCACGCCGGTGCGCAGGTCGCGCCAGAACTTTGCATCGGGGCGCGGCTGGCGCTCTTCGTTGATGACGATGCCGCGCAGGATGGCGGCCGACGCGATCAGCAGCACCGCGTCCACCAGCAAGGCCAGCGGCGCGCCGACCATCTTGATCAACGCACCGGCCAGCCCCGGCCCGGCCACCTCGGCGCCCGAACTGGCCAGCGCGTTCTTCGCATGCGCCTCGACCAGCCGGTCGCGCGCCACCACCTGCGTCAGAACGATCTGCGCCGCCGTGCCGGCGGTGGTGTAGATCGTGCCGATCACGAAGCCGGCCACGTACATCCATGGCATCGACAGCCAGCCCATCCACCAAGCGAACGGCACGCTGGCCACCACGAGCGCGAGCGCCGATTCGCCGGCCACGTAGACCGGCAGCTTGCGCACCCGATCGAGCCACACGCCGGAGGGCAGTGAGAACAGCACGAAGGGCAGGATCTCCATCGCCGTGAGCAGGCCCATCTGCGTGGGGCTGGCGTGCAGCAGCACGGCCGCGGTGAGCGGGAGCGCGAGCATCGTCACCTGGCCGCCGAACGAGCTGATCAGGATCGACGTCCACAGGCGCCGGTAGGTGGCGTCGCGCAGCAGGTCGCCGGGCGGCAATTCGAAGCGCGCGAGCCAGCGGCGGTGAAGCTGCTTGCTGAGTTCGAGAAGCCCCGTTTTCATGGTGGCTGACCTCATTTTTCTTCTCTCTGCGGGTACCTTGTGGGGACCCTGGCGAGCCGTTCGACTCGGGTGCAGCGGGAGAATGAAGTGACAAACCTCTCCGCTGATCTCTCAGCGGAACTTCGGGTGGAAGTTGAATGCCGAGAAGGCTAGAAGCCGGTGAAGACCGGCGCGAACGGTGCGTTCGCTGCGCCGAAATTCAGGCGCCCCAGTCGCGCCAGTCGCGACGAAACGCCAATGACCAGCGCACGGCGGAGAGCGGCGTGTGGGGGGCTGGTGGGATGGGCGTTCATGGGGTCTTTCGGCGAATCAGGCCCAAATCCTAGCAGCCGCATCGTGGCGCCCGCAAGCAGGGTTGCCCCGATCTTGTGGCGCCGCATCCACTCGATTGATGAGCCGCGCCGTCTGCCGAATCGTGTGCCGAATCAGCTCCGGTAGTCGGCGTTGATCTTGACGTAGTCGTAGCTCAGGTCGCAGGTCCACACGGTCGCATGTGCGGCGCCGCGGTGCAGGTCCACGCGCACGGTGATTTCGCTCTGTTTCATCACGCGCTGGCCATCGGCCTCGAGGTACGCAGGGTGGCGGCCACCGTGCGTGACCACGTGCACGTCGTCGAGGAACAGGTCGATCAAGGTCTGGTCCAGGTCGGTGATGCCGGCGTAACCGACCGCGGCCAGGATGCGACCGAGGTTGGGGTCGCTGGCAAAGAACGCCGTCTTGACCAGCGGCGAGTGGGCAATGGCATACGCCGCCAGGCGGCACTCTTCCTTGGTCTTGCCGCCGTCGACGCGCACGGTGATGAACTTGGTGGCGCCTTCGCCGTCGCGCACGATCGCCTGGGCGAGTTGCTGCGAGACCTCGATGACGGCCTGGCGCAGCACGGCGCCGTCGGCCGATTCGAGCTGCGTGATCGGCGCGTGGCCGGCCTGGTGCGTGGCCATCAGCAGGAACGAGTCGTTGGTCGAGGTATCGCCATCGATCGTGATGCGGTTGAACGAGCGGTCGGCGGCTTCGCGCAGCAGTTCGGGCAGCAGGTGCGACGCGATGACCGCGTCGGTGGCCACGAAGCCGAGCATGGTGGCCATGTTCGGGCGGATCATGCCGGCACCTTTGGCGATGCCGGTAACCGTGACGGTGCGGCCGCCGATCTGTACCCGGCGTGACGCCGCCTTGGCCAGCGTGTCGGTCGTCATGATGGCCTCGGCCGCGGCGCCCCAATGGTTCTCGTGCAGGTCTGCCAGCGCGGCGGGCAGGCCGGCCTCGATGCGGTCATTTGGCAAGGTTTCCATGATCACGCCGGTGGAAAACGGCAGCACCTGCTCGGGCCTCAGGTTCAGGTGGCCGGCGAGTGCCGCGCAGGTAGACCGCGCGCGCCGCAGCCCGTCTTCACCAGTCCCGGCGTTCGCGTTGCCGGTGTTGATGAGGATCGCCCGCGCAGCGCCGGCCTGGGCGGCCAGGTGCTGGCGGCACAACTGCACTGGCGCGGCGCAGAAGCGGTTGCTGGTGAACACGCCGGCCACCGACGAACCCTCGACGAGCGTCACGACGGTCAGGTCGCGCCGGTTGGCCTTGCGCACACCGGCCATCGCGATGCCGAGTTGGACGCCGGCGACGGGATACAGGTCGGCGGGCTGCGGGGGGCTCAGGTTGACGGGCATGCGGGTGTCTCGGTGGGCTTGAGGGCGCTGGCGCGGCAAGCGCGCGGCGAGGTCGCAAATTGTAGGAGCGTGGCAAGGCGTTCTCGGGCGCGCCCCATCCGGGTGCGCAAGTTCGCCATAAGGCTTTGAATTTTGTCCACCCCCCATTCGAGGTGGTTGGATTCAGAAAACGGCCTATGTCGTGAAATTATTCACATCGCGCTGGCTCAAGGGAAAAGACGTCTCCCGCGACAATTTCACGAATGCTGCGCCGCAGCGTTACTGATCTGGACCTGCTTGATGCTTCCCTTTTTCGCCGACCTCGTCACCCGCACCGACGAAGCGCGCCGCGCTTTCGAGTCCAACAGCAAGGTCCTCGAGATCGTCGCCAACGGCCTGCCGCTGGAACGCTACCGCAAGCTGCTGCTGGAGCT
>JANMYQ010000248.1:0-21532 GCA_031382215.1 Methylibium sp. | reverse complement strand
GTGTGCCGCGACAACTCGGTGCTCGCGCAACTCGGCACACCCGACATGCGGGTGCCGATTGCGTTCGGCCTGTCGTTCCCCGAGCGCATTGAATCGGGCGCCGGCCAGCTCGACTTCGGCAGCCTGGCTGCTCTGAGCTTTTCGCCCCCCGACCATGCGCTGTACCCCGGCCTGGCGCTGGCCTGGCACACCCTGCGCGCCCGCCCGGGCAGCACCGCGGTGCTGAACGCCGCGAATGAAGTGGCGGTGGCCGCCTTCCTGGCGGGCCGAATCCGCTTCGACCACATTCACGCCGTCAACGCGCAGACGCTCGAGCACGTGATTCCTGGCGACCGGGCCTGCAATTCGCTGGACGGCTTGCTCGACCTCGACGCGCAGGCCCGCCGCCGCGCCGAACAGATTGCGAAGGCACATTCATCATGATCATCACCGTGCTCGCGTTCGTATTGACGCTCGGCGTGCTCATCGTCATTCACGAGTACGGCCACTACCGCGTGGCGGTGGCGTGCGGCGTGAAGGTGCTGCGCTTCTCGGTCGGTTTCGGCCGCGTGATCTGGCGCCGCCAGGCCACGCCCGACAGCACCGAATTCGTGATCTCCGCGCTGCCGCTGGGCGGCTACGTGAAGATGCTCGACGAGCGCGAGGGGCCGGTGGCGCCGCATGATCAGCACCGCGCCTTCAACCGCAAGTCGCTGCTTCAGCGCACTGCCGTCGTCGCGGCTGGGCCGATCGCCAACCTGCTGCTGGCGGTGCTGCTGTACGCCGCGGCGCACGGGATCGGCATCGACGAAGCCAAAGCCGTGCTCGGCCCGCCGGCCGCCACCAGCCTGGCCGAACGCGCCGGCCTGCGCACCGGCGACTGGGCGCGCGCCTACTCATTCGATGGCAACGAATGGCAGGACCTGCGTTCGATGTCCGACCTTCGCTGGCAGCTCACGCAAGGCGTGCTGCGCGCCGAGCCGCTCCACCTGATGGTCACCGACCGCGACGGCCGCGGCCAACGCCGCGTGCTGCTTGCGCTGGATCAGCTGGGCTCGACCGAACTCGACGCCCCCACGCTCAAGCGCGTCGGCATGGGCAACGCGTTCAGCGAACCGGTGCTGGGCAAGGTCAGCCCCGGCGGGCCGGCGGCACAGGCCGGGCTGCGGGCTGGCGACCGTGTGCTGAGCATCGATGGCTTTGCCATCGTCGACGCGACGATGGTGCGCGATCGGATTCGCGCCAGTGGCAGCAGCGGCACGGCCAAGCCGATGAACTGGCAGGTCGAGCGTGGCGCGCAGCGCCTCGAGGTGACGGTGCAGCCCGCGATCGTGACCGAAGGCCAGCAGACCGTCGGCCGCATCGAAGTCCAGCCCGGCCAGGCGCCCGAAATGGTGACGGTGCGATTCGGCGCTATCGACGGGCTCGTGCAGGCTGTCTCCAAGACCTGGGAGATGTCTGCGCTGACCGTGAAGATGCTCGGCAAGATGCTGATCGGCCAAGCCTCTCTGAAGAACCTGAGCGGCCCGCTGACGATTGCCGACTATGCCGGCCAGTCTGCCCGCCTGGGCCTGGCCTACTACCTGGGCTTTCTGGCGGTGGTGAGCGTGAGCCTCGGGGTGCTGAACCTGTTGCCGCTGCCGATGCTCGATGGCGGGCACCTGATGTATTATCTTTTCGAGGGTTTGACAGGGCGGCCCGTCTCCGAGCTGTGGCTTGAACGGCTTCAGCGTGGCGGAGTGGCCATCATGCTCATGATGATGTCCCTGGCTCTCTTCAACGACATGGCCCGCCTGCTGGGCCTGCACTGACCCTCTCCCATACCTCCATGCCCTCTCCCTTGCTGCAGCACCGCTTTCGTCCGTCCCTCCTGTCTCTCGCTCTGGCTGCTGCGCTCCACGTGGGTTCGGCGTGGTCTGCCGAGCCCTTCGTGCTGAAGGACATCCGTGTCGAAGGCCTGCAGCGCGGTGACGCCGGCACGGTGTTCGCGTCGCTGCCGTTCCGCATCGGCGACACCTACACCGACGAGAAGGGCGCGGCGGCCCTGCGCGCGCTGTTCGCCACCGGCCTGTTCAAGGACGTGCGCATCGACATCGACGCCGGCGTGGTGGTGGTCATCGTCGAAGAGCGTTCGGTCATCGCCAACATCGACTTCGTCGGCCTGAAGGAGTTCGACAAGGACACGCTCAGCAAGTCGCTGAAGGACTTCGGCATCGGTGAAGGCCTGCCGTTCGACAAGGCCCTGGCCGACCGCGCCGAGCAGGAACTCAAGCGCCAGTACCTCACCCGCAGCCTCTACGGCGCCGAGGTCGTGACCACCGTGACGCCGCAAGAGCGCAACCGGGTCAACGTCACCTTCACCGTCACCGAAGGCACGGCAGCGCGCATCGGCGAGCTGCGCATCGTCGGCAGCCAGGCATTTTCGGAGAGCACGCTCAAAGACCTGCTCGACCTGAACGACGGCGGTTGGCTCAACTGGTACACCAAGGCCGACCGCTATTCGCGCGCCAAGCTCAACGCCGACCTGGAAGCGCTGCGCGCTTACTACCTGAACCGTGGTTACCTCGAGTTCGAAGTTGCGTCCACGCAGGTTGCGATCTCGCCCGACAAACAAGACATCAACATCACCATCAACGTGAAGGAAGGGCAGCCCTACACCGTCACCGCGGTGCGCCTGGAAGGCGAGTACCTGGGCAAGGACGACGACTTCAAGACCCTGGTCACCATCCAGCCCGGCGAGCCCTATCGCGCCGAGGCTGTGGCCGACACCACGCGCGCCTTCGTCGAACGTTTCGGCACCTTCGGTTATGCGTTCGCGCGCGTCGAGCCGCGCACCGACATCGACCGCGCCACCGGCCGCGTCGTGGTGACCCTGGCGGCCGAGCCGCAGCGGCGCGTCTACGTCAACCGCATCAACGTGGCTGGCAACAGCCGCACCCGCGACGAGGTGGTGCGGCGCGAGTTCCGCCAGTTCGAGTCTTCCTGGTACGACGGGCGCAAGATCAAGCTGTCGCGCGACCGTGTTGACCGGCTCGGTTATTTCAAGGACGTGGCGGTCGACTCTGCCGAAGTGCCGGGCACGCCCGACCAGGTGGACCTGACCGTCAACGTGACCGAAAAGCCGACCGGCAACCTGCTGCTCGGCGCCGGTTTCTCGTCGGCCGACAAACTCTCGCTGACCGCGTCGGTCAAGCAGGAAAACGTGTTCGGCTCGGGCAACTACCTCGGGCTCGAGGTCAACACCAGCAAGTCCAGCCGCACCTTGGTGCTGACCACGGTCGATCCGTACTTCACGATCGACGGCATCTCGCGTGCCTTCGACGTTTTCTACCGCACCAGCAAGCCGCTGAACAGCCAGGGCGAGCAGTACGAACTGGTGACACCGGGTGCGTCGGTCCGTTTCGGTGTGCCGTTCAGCGAGTTCGACACGGTGTTCTTCGGCATCGGCTTCGAGCGGACCGAGATCCGCGGTGCCACCGCGCTGCCCAACAACTACTTCCTGTACCGCGAGCAGTTCGGCGCCAAGAGCAGTTCAGTGCCGGTCACCGTCGGATGGACGCGCGACGGGCGCGACAGCGCGCTGGTGCCGACCATGGGCAGCCTGGAACGCATCAACCTCGACTGGGGCATTGCCGGCGACACCCGCTACATGCGCGTCAACGCACAGATGCAGCAGTACTGGCCGCTGAGCAAGAAGTTCACCTTCGCCCTCAACGGTGAAGTGGGTTACGGCAAGGGCCTGAACGGCCGGCCGTACCCGATCTTCAAGAACTTCTACGGTGGTGGCCTGGGCACCGTGCGCGTGTTCGACCAGGGCTCGCTTGGGCCGGTGGACGTGACCGGCGCCTACATCGGCGGCAGTCAGCGGTTGAACCTCCAGGGCCAGCTTTACCTGCCGGTTCCCGGTGCCGGCAACGACCGGACCTTGCGCCTGTTCACCTTCCTGGACGTCGGCAACGTCTGGGGTGAATTCGACAAGGTCACGGCCGACAGCCTGCGTGCATCGGCCGGTCTGGGACTGAGCTGGATCTCCCCGGTGGGCCCGCTCCAGCTCAGTTATGGCTCACCGGTGCGAAAGCAGCCCGGGGATAGAATCCAGCGTCTTCAATTCCAGATCGGGACCGCCTTCTAATGAAAAGCTCTTTTGTCACGGTTGCCAGGTCCGTGGCCGCGGGGGTCTTGTTGACCTTGGCAGCCTGGGGAGCGCAAGCCCAGGATCTGAAGATCGGTAACGTCAACAGCGACCGCGTGCTGCGCGAAGCCGTTCCGGCCAAGGCGGCACAGGCCAAGCTGGAGACCGAATTCTCCAAGCGCGAGAAAGACGTGGCCGATCTGGCCGCGCGCCTGAAGGCCGCCGGCGACAAGCTCGACAAGGATGCGCCCACCCTGGCCGAAGCCGAACGCGGCCGCCGCCAGCGCGACTTGGTCGAACAGGACCGCGAGTTCCAGCGCAAGCGGCGTGAGTTCCAGGAAGACCTGAGCCAGCGCAAGAACGAAGAGCTGGCCTCGGTCGTCGAACGCGCGAACAAGGTCATCAAGCAGATCTTCGAGACCGAGAAGTACGACCTGATCCTGCAAGAGGCCGTGTTCGCCGGGCCCAAGGTCGACATCACCGAGAAGGTGATCAAGGCCCTCAACGCCCAGCCCGCAAAGTGAACCAAGGCCCCGCTGTCGCTGCGCTCTTGCCCCGAGGGCCACAAGTGGCCTCTTCGCGGCCTTGGGGCGCGGCTCGGCTTGGGACGGCCCGGCGCTGAGCCGTTGTGGCTGATGCCACGCTGCGCGAGATTGCCGAGCGCCTCGGCGGTGAACTGATCGGCAATCCCGATCACCGCATCGATCGCATCGGTTCCCTGGCGAGCGCCACCGCGTCGACGATCAGCTTCGTCGCCAACCCCCGCTACACCTCGCAACTGGCCGACACACAGGCCGGCTGCGTGATCGTCGGCCCCGCGCTGCGTGACGCCGCGGTAGCGCGCGGCGCGGCCATCGTCACCCCCGACCCCTACCTTTCGTATGCCCGCCTGACGCAGTGGTGGGCCGCACGCGACCGAGCCACCGGCGCGGTGCCCGGCGTGCATGCCAGCGCCGTGGTCGATGCGTCGGCTCGCATTGCGCCCGGTGCATCGGTGGGCCCGCTCGCGGTGATCGAGGCTGGCGTCGTGGTGGAAGAGGGCGCGGTGATCGGAGCGCACTGCGTGATCGGCGCGTTGGCCCGCATCGGTGCCCACACCCGGCTGGCGGCGCGAGTCAGCTTGGCGGCGGGCTGCTCGATCGGCGAGCGCTGCATCGCGCACTCCGGTGTCGTGATCGGCGCCGACGGCTTCGGCTTCGCGCCGACCGAAGGGCGCTGGGAGAAGATCGAACAACTCGGCGCGGTGCGCATCGGCAACGATGTGGAGATCGGCGCCAACACCTGCATCGACCGCGGCGCGCTGGACGACACGGTGATCGAAGACGGCGTCAAGCTCGACAACCTGGTCCAGATCGGCCACAACGTTCGCGTCGGCGCGCACACGGCGATGGCCGGTTGCGCCGGCGTGGCCGGCAGTGCGGTGATCGGCAAACACTGCAGTGTCGGTGGCGGCGCCATCGTGCTGGGCCACCTGAGCCTGGCTGACCATGTGCACATCTCGGCCGCCAGCGTCGTGATGCGTTCGATCCTGCAGCCGGGTCAGTACAGTGGTGTGTTCCCCATAGCCGAGAATGCCTCGTGGGAGAAGAATGCCGCCACACTGCGCCAGTTGCATTCCCTGCGCGACCGGTTGCGGGCCCTGGAGAAGAAGACACCATGATGGACATCCACGAGATCCTGAAGAAGCTGCCGCACCGCTACCCTTTCCTGCTGGTGGACCGGGTGCTGGAGCTCGAGAAGGGCAAGCGCATCAAGGCGCTGAAGAACGTCACCATGAACGAGCAGTTCTTCATGGGCCACTTCCCGAACCGGCCGGTCATGCCGGGTGTGCTGATGATCGAGGCGCTGGCGCAGGCCGCGGCGATCCTCAGCTTCGAGACCCTGGGCTCGGTGCCGGACGACAAGTCGGTCTACTACTTCGGCGGCATCGACGCGGCGCGCTTCAAGCGCCCGGTCGAGCCCGGCGACCAGTTGACCCTCGAGGCCACGCTCGACCGCATGAAGTCCGGCGTCTTCAAGTTCAGCACGCGCGCGCTGGTGGGCAGCGAACTGGCCGTCGAGGCGCAGCTGATCTGCACCGTGCGCAGCTTCGCCTGACGCGCCACCCGAAAAACGCAGCATGGCGACCCTCCATCCCACCGCCATCGTCGAGCCCGGGGCCGAGCTCGGCGAGTCGGTCACCGTTGACGCCTATTCCATCGTGCGTTCGGGCGTTCGCATCGGCGAGGGCACGCGCATCGGGCCGCACTGCGTGATCGAGGGCCGCACCACGATCGGCCGCGACAACACCATCTTCCAGTTCTGCTCGCTCGGCGCCGTGCCGCAAGACAAGAAGTACGCCGGCGAACCGACCGAGCTGCACATCGGTGACCGCAACACCATCCGCGAGTTCTGCACCTTCAACATCGGCACCGCGCAGGACGTGGGCGTGACGCGCCTGGGCGACGACAACTGGATCATGGCCTACGTGCACCTGGCGCACGACTGCCAGGTCGGGAGCAAGACCATCCTCGCCAACAACGCGGCGCTGGCCGGGCATGTGCACGTCGGCGACTGGGTGATCCTGGGCGGCTACACGTCGGTGCACCAGTTCGCGCGCATCGGCGCGCACGCGATGACCGGCATGGGCACGGTGTTGACGCAAGACGTGCCGCCGTTCGCGACGGTGGCCGGCCACCCGCCGACGGCTCGCGGCTTCAACCTCGAAGGCCTGAAGCGGCGTGGCTTCTCGCCCGAGCGCGTGGCCGCGGTCAAGCAGATGCACCGCCTGATCTACCGTTCCGGCCTGACGCTCGACGCCGCTCGTGTTGGCCTGAGCGAAGTGGCCGAGAAGCTGCCCGAGGCCAAGGCCGACGTCGAGATGATGGTGGCCTTCCTGGGCCAGGCCACACGCGGGATTGTTCGTTGATTCTTCTCTGATCGATGAACCTGCAGGCACCCCATTTCGCGATGGTGGCAGGCGAAGCCTCGGGCGACCTGCTGGCGGGCCTGTTGCTGGGTGGCATGAAGGCGCGCTGGCCCGAGCTGCGCGCGAGCGGCATCGGCGGCCCCAGGATGGCCGAACACGGCTTCGACGCCTGGTGGCCTCACGACAAACTGTCGGTGCGCGGTTATGTGGAGGTACTGAGCCACTACCGCGAGATCGCCGGCATCCGCAACCAGCTCGCCGAGCGGCTGCTGGCCGAGCGGCCCGACGTGTTTATCGGCGTGGACGCGCCCGATTTCAACCTCGACCTGGAAAAGCGCCTCAAGACCCAGGGCATCAAGACGCTGCATTTCGTCAGCCCGTCGATCTGGGCCTGGCGCGGCAAGCGCATCGAGAAGATCCGCGATGCGGCCGACCTGGTGCTGTGCATCTTTCCTTTCGAGCCGGCGATCTACGCGAAGCACGGCGTGGCGGCCACCTATGTGGGCCACCCGCTGGCCGACATGATCCCGCTGGAGCCTCCGCGTGCCACCAGCCGCTCCGCGCTTGGCCTGGCCGAGACCGACACCGTGGTGGCCGTGCTGCCGGGCAGCCGCCGCTCCGAGATCCAGTACATCGCGGCGCGCTTGCTCGGCGCCGCCAAAGAGATGGCGCGCCAACGGCCCGGCCTGCGCTTCATCGTGCCGGTGGTGCCAGGCCTGCGCCACCTGATCGAGCCACTGCGCAAGCAGCATGCTCCCGACGTGCAGATCGAACTGCTCGATGGCCGTTCACACGAGGCGCTGGCGGCCTGCGACGTGGCGCTGGTCGCCAGCGGCACCGCCACCCTCGAAGCGGCGCTGTTCAAGCGCCCCATGGTGATCGCCTACAGCATGCACCCGCTGAGCTGGCAGATGATGAAGCGCATGAAGTACCAGCCCTGGGTCGGCCTGCCCAACATCCTGCTGAACGACTTTGCGGTGCCCGAGTTCCTGCAAGGCGACGCCACCCCACCCAAGCTGGCCCACGCCGCGCTGGCCTGGCTCGACGACCCGGCGCGCTGCGCCGCGTTGACCGAGCGCTTCAAGGCCTTGCATCTGCAACTTCGCTGCAACACCGCTCAGGCTGCCACCGATGCGATCGAGAAAGTCCTCGCTGCCTAGGCAGCTTGAACTCAGTTTCAGCCCGCACGGCCTGTTCGCCGGGGTGGACGAAGCTGGCCGCGGCCCGCTGGCCGGGCCGGTGGTGGCGGCGGCGGTGATGCTCGACGAGCTCCAGCCGATCCGCGGCCTGAAGGACTCGAAGCAACTCAGCGCCCGCAAACGAGAGCGCCTGTTCGACGAGATCCGCGCCAAGGCCTTGTGCTGCAGCATTGCCGAGGCGAGTGTCGAGGAGATCGACCGGCTCAACATCCTCCAGGCGACCCTGCTGGCGATGAGCCGTGCCGTGGATGGCCTGCGCCTGAAGCCGCACAAGGTGCTGGTCGACGGCAACCGCCTGCCGGTGCTGAAGGTGCTGTCCGAGGCGATCGTCAAGGGTGACGCCAAGGTCAAGGCGATCTCGGCCGCGTCGATCCTGGCCAAGGTGCACCGCGACCGGCTGTGCCAGGCGCTGCACAGCGAGCACCCGCAATACGGCTTCGACGGCCACAAGGGTTACGCCACCGCCGCCCACCTGGCCGCACTGCGCGCACACGGCGCCTGCGCGCAGCACCGGCGCTCGTTCGCGCCAGTGCGCGAGGCGCTCGGCGTGATCGTGGTGGTGGGCGAGGGCGAGGGCGAGCGGCAGCCGCCTGCCGGGCCGACAGGCGCTGGTTGATGCCGATGGCCGAGGTCAAACACACGGTCAAGCGCACGGTCAAGGGCACGGTCAAGCAAATAGCCTCGCGCGACAACCCGCTGCTGGTGAAGCTGCGCAAGCTCGCAGCCGACCCGGCCGCCTACCGCAAGCTCGGCACGGTGTGGATCGAAGGCGAGCACCTGTGTTCGGCCTGGCTGCAGCGCGGTGGCGAGGTGCCGCAGGCGCTGCTCACCGAGGCAGCCTGGGACGACCCGACCTTGCGCGACCTGGCCAGCGGTGCGGCCGCGGTGGCCGTGGTTCCGCAGGCCTTGATGGCGGGCATCAGCACGCTGGAGTCGAGCCCGCCGCTGGCCTTTTGCGTGCCCTGGGCCGGGCCCGGCGACTTGCGGCCCGGTGTGCCCAGCGTGGTGCTCGACCGGCTGCAGGACGCCGGCAACGTGGGCAACCTGCTGCGCAGTGCGGCTGCCTTCGGCTTCACGCAGGTCGTCGCGCTGAAGGGCACGGTGGCGCTGTGGTCGCCCAAGGTGCTGCGGGCCGGCATGGGCGCGCACTTTGCGCTGCACCTGGTCGAAGCGGCCGATGAGGCAGCGCTCGATGCAATGGGGGTTCCGATGCTGGCCGGCAGTTCGCACGCGCCGCAGGCGATCCACCAAGTGGCGCTGCCCTGGCCGTGCGCCTGGGTCATGGGGCACGAAGGGCAGGGCGTGGCAACCAGCCTGATGGAACGCTGCGCCCAGGTGCTGCGCATTCCGCAGCCGGGCGGCGAAGAGTCGCTGAACGTGGCCGCTGCGGCGGCGGTGTGCCTGTACGAATCGGCACGCCAGCGCGGCGCCGGTAGGAACTGAGTCCAGCGGCGCCGCGAGGTTTACCGAAGGTCGAAGCGATCCAGGTTCATCACCTTGCTCCACGCCGCCACGAAGTCGCGCACGAACTTCTCTTTCGCATCGGCCGCCGCATAGACCTCGGCCAGGGCACGCAACTCGGCGTTCGAACCGAACACCAGGTCGGCCCGGGTGCCGGTCCACCTGAGCGCGCCGCTGGCACGATCGCGCCCTTCGAACAGCTCCTGCGTCGGTGACACCGATTTCCACTGCGTGCCCATGTCGAGCAGGTTCACGAAGAAGTCGTTGCTCAGGGTTCCCGGTCGCGCGGTCAGCGTACCGGGCCGGGCCTGGTCGAAGCTGGCGTTCAAAACCCGCAGCCCGCCGACGAGAACGGTCAACTCGGGCGCGCTCAGCGTCAGCAACTGTGCCCTGTCGATCAGCAGCGCTTCGGGGGCTACCGTGGAAGGTGCCTTCTGGTAGTTGCGGAAACCATCGGCCACCGGTTCGAGCACTGCAAAGGATTCGACATCGGTCTGGTCCTGCGAGGCGTCGGTCCGGCCCGGGCTGAACGGAACCTTCACCGCGTGCCCCCCCTTGGCGGCCGCCTGCTCGACGCCGGCAGCGCCAGCCAGCACGATCAGGTCGGCCAGCGACAACTTCTTGCCGCCCGTCTGCGCACGGTTGAATTCGCCCTGGATGCCTTCCAGCACCGCCAGCACCTTGGCCAGTTGATCCGGCTGGTTCACCGCCCAGTCCTTCTGCGGCGCGAGGCGGATGCGCGCACCGTTGGCACCGCCGCGCTTGTCGGAGCCGCGGAAGGTCGAGGCCGAAGCCCAGGCCGTCGACACCAGTTGCGAAACCGTCAGGCCTGACGCCAACACTTTCGCCTTGAGGGCCGCAGCATCGATCTCGTCGATCAGCGTGTGGTCAACCGTCGGCACCGGGTCTTGCCAGATCAGTTCTTCGGCCGGCACGTCGGGCCCGAGGTAGCGCACACGCGGCCCCATGTCGCGGTGGGTCAGCTTGAACCAGGCGCGCGCGAACGCGTCGGCAAACTGATCCGGGTTCTGGAAGAAGCGGCGCGAGATCTTTTCGTAGGCGGGGTCGACGCGCAGCGCCAGGTCGGTGGTCAGCATCGCGGGGGCGCGACGCTTCGTGGGGTCGTGCGCATCGGGCACCGTGCCGGCGCCGGCGCCGCCCTTGGGTTGCCACTGGTGCGCGCCGGCAGGGCTCTTGGTCAACTCCCACTCATAGCCGAACAGGTTCTGGAAGTAGAGGTTGCTCCACTGCGTCGGCAGGCTGGTCCAGGTGACTTCCAGGCCGCTGGTGATGGCGTCGCCGCCCTTGCCCGAGCCGTGGCTGCTGATCCAGCCGAAGCCTTGCGTTTCGAGGCCGGCGCCTTCGGGCTCGGCGCCCACGTGTTTCGTTTCGCCAGCGCCGTGCGTCTTGCCGAAGGTGTGGCCACCGGCAATCAGCGCCACGGTCTCTTCGTCGTCCATGGCCATGCGCGCAAAGGTCTCGCGAATGTCGCGCGCGCAAGCGAGCGGATCGGGGTTGCCGTTCGGGCCTTCGGGGTTGACGTAGATCAGGCCCATCTGCACGGCAGCGAGCGGGTTGGCGAGCTCGCGGTCGCCCGAATAGCGCTTGTCGGCGAGCCAGGAGTCCTCGGCACCCCAGTCGACCGCTTCCGGCTCCCACACGTCGGCACGCCCACCGGCGAAGCCGAAGGTCTTGAAGCCCATGGATTCCAGCGCGACGTTGCCGGTCAGGATCATCAGGTCGGCCCACGAGATCTTGTTGCCGTACTTCTGCTTGATGGGCCACAGCAGGCGGCGCGCCTTGTCCAGGTTGCCGTTGTCGGGCCAGCTGTTGAGGGGCGCAAAGCGCTGCTGCCCGCCCCCGGCGCCGCCGCGGCCGTCGGCGATGCGGTAGGTGCCGGCACTGTGCCAGGCCATGCGGACGAAGAGCGGGCCATAGTGGCTGAAGTCGGCCGGCCACCAGTCCTGCGAGTCGGTCATCAGGTCGCTCAGGTCCTTCTTCAGCGCCTCCAGGTCCAGGCTCTTGAACGCGGCGGCGTAGTCGAAGCCGGGGTCCATCGGATCGGACTGCGGCGCCTGCTGGCGCAAAAGCCCGACGTTGAGTTGGTTCGGCCACCAGTCCCGGTTCGATCTTGCGCCGGTGACGGTGGTGGACTTGCCCGTGAAGGGGCACTGGTTCTCGCTGCTCATCATTTGCTCCTTTGAGTGGGCCTTCCAGGGTTCGCCCATGGAACGGCTGACGAAGTGTCAGCTATCGACATTCGCCTATCTATTTGTTTTATCTAATTCCCAGCATAGGCGCAAGCCCGCGGCCGGGTTCGACCCGATCAGTACATCAAGCGGTCCGGCCGGATGTCGCGCAGGATCGTCGTGGCGATCTCCTCGATCGACTTGTGCGTGGACGACAACCACGAGATGCCCTCGCGCCGCATCATCGCCTCGGCTTCGTTGACCTCGAAGCGGCAGTTCTCCATCGACGCGTACTTGCTGCCCGGTCGGCGCTCGTTGCGGATCTGGTTCAGGCGGTCGGGCGCGATCGTCAGCCCGAAGCACTTTTTCTTGTAGGGCAGCAGCGACTTCGGAATCGCGCCGCGCTCGAAGTCTTCCGGGATCAGCGGGTAGTTGGCCGCCTTGATGCCGTGCTGCATGGCCAGGTACAACGAGGTCGGCGTCTTGCCGCTGCGGCTCACGCCGACCAGGATCACGTCGGCCTCGGCCAGGTTCTTCGACGACTGGCCGTCGTCGTGCGCGAGCGAGAAGTTGATGGCCTCGATGCGGTCGGTGTACTCCTGGCTCTTGGACACATCGGAGAAGCGCCCGACACGGTGGTTCGATGTCATGCCGAACTCGGCTTCGAGCGGCTCGACGAAGGTATTGAACATGTCGAGCACCAGGCCCTTGCTGTGTTCCTTGACGATGTTCAGCACGTCCAGATCCACCAGCGTCACGAAGACGATCGGCTTCTTGCCTTCGAGATCGGCAGAGTGGTTGATTTCGATCACCACCTGGTGCGCCTTGTCGACCGTGTCGATGAAGGGGCGGCGCACATGGCGCGGCTTGATCGCGAACTGGTTCAGGATCGAGTTGCCGAAGGTCTCGGCCGTGATGCCGGTGCTGTCGGAGACAAAGAAGACTGTGCGGTTTGGCATGGCGCGCTTTGTGCGTTGAGTGCGGGCTGGAACGAATGGCCTCGATGATAGGCAACTGGCTCGTAGAATCCGCGCAGTAGTTCCACCCGCAACTTCCACCCCGCAATGCCGTGATCGCTGCTCCCAGCCCAGATCCAGATCGCAAGGCCAGGTCGAGCACGAACACCCGCACCTTCCGCACCTCCCTGGAGCACCGCTCGGGAGCCAGCGCACCAGGTGGGGGCGCACCGATTTTTCAACCTCACGGAGCTCTCCCATGTCATCCACGAACCTGGCGACCGCCCTGGTCGCACCGTTTGAACACCTGAGAATGACCGACGTCGAGTGTGTGGGCGGCAAGAACGCCTCACTCGGCGAAATGATCAGCCAACTGGCCGCCTCCGGGGTGCGCGTGCCGGGCGGGTTTGCCACCACGGCCCACGCGTTCCGGCAGTTCCTGGCCCACCAGGGGCTGGCTCAGAAGATCGGCGACAAGCTCGCCACCTTGAACACCGAAGATGTGCGCGCGCTGGCCGACGCCGGTGCGCAGATCCGGCACTGGATCGAGGCCACGCCGTTCCCGGCCGATCTGGAAGCCGCGATCCGCGCCGAGTTCAGCAAGCTCACGGCCGGCAACCCGGGTGCGTCGTTCGCGGTTCGCTCGTCGGCCACCGCCGAAGACATGCCCGACGCGTCGTTCGCCGGCCAGCAGGAGACCTTCCTGAACGTCGTTGGCATCGACGACGTGCTTGCCAAGATGAAAGAGGTGTTCGCCAGCCTCTACAACGACCGCGCCATCAGCTACCGCGTGCACAAGGGTTACGCGCACCACGACGTGGCCTTGTCGGCCGGCGTGCAGCGCATGGTGCGCTCCGACCTGGGCGCGGCCGGCGTGATGTTCACGATGGACACCGAAAGCGGCTTCACCGAGGTGGTGTTCATCACCTCCAGCTACGGCCTGGGCGAAACCGTGGTGCAGGGCGCTGTGAACCCCGACGAGTTCTACGTGCACAAGGCCTCGCTGCGCAACGGCAAGTCGGCCATCATCCGCCGCAACATCGGCTCCAAGCTGATCAAGATGGAGTTCGCCACGCCGGCCGAGAAGGCCGCCACCGGCAAGCTCGTGAAGACGGTGGACACCGCGCCCGAGCAGCGCAACCGCTATTCGCTGAGCGACGCCGATGTGGCCGAACTGGCCGGTTACGCGCTGACGATTGAAACCCACTACGGCCGCGCGATGGACATCGAGTGGGGCAAGGACGGTGCCGACGGCAAGCTCTACATCCTGCAGGCGCGGCCTGAGACGGTGAAGAGCCAGGCGGCCGACAAGGTCGAGCAGCGCTTCAAGTTGAAGGGCACCGGCGTGGTGCTCGCCGAAGGCCGCGCCATCGGCCAGAAAATCGGCACTGGCCCGGTGCGCATCGTGCACAGCCTGGCCGACATGGACCAGGTGCAGCCCGGCGACGTGCTGGTGACCGACATGACCGACCCGAACTGGGAGCCGGTGATGAAGCGCGCGTCGGCCATCGTGACCAACCGCGGCGGGCGCACCTGCCACGCGGCGATCATCGCGCGTGAACTGGGCGTGCCGGCGGTGGTGGGCTGCGGCGATGCGACCGACGTGCTGAAGGACGGTGCGCTGGTGACGGTGGCCTGCTCCGAGGGCGACACCGGCTACATCTACGACGGCCTGTTGGAAACCGAAATCAGCGACGTGGAGCGCGGCGAGCTGCCGTACTGCCCGATCAAGATCATGATGAACGTGGGCAACCCTCAGCTTGCCTTCGACTTCTGCCAGATGCCCAACTCGGGTGTCGGCCTGGCGCGGCTCGAGTTCATCATCAACAACAACATCGGCGTGCACCCGAAGGCGATCCTCGACTACCCGAACATCGACCTCGACCTGAAGAAGGCGGTCGAGAGCGTGGCGCGCGGGCATGCGTCGCCGAGGGCGTTCTATGTCGACAAGCTGGTCGAGGGCATCGCAACCATCGCCGCGGCGTTCTGGCCGAAGTCGGTGATCGTGCGGCTGAGCGACTTCAAGAGCAACGAGTACCGCAAGCTGATCGGCGGCTCACGCTACGAGCCTGAGGAAGAGAACCCGATGCTGGGTTTTCGCGGTGCGTCGCGCTACATCAGCGAGGCGTTCGGCGAAGCCTTCGCGATGGAGTGCGAAGCGCTGCGGCGCGTGCGCAGCGAGATGGGGTTGACCAACGTCGAGATCATGGTGCCGTTCGTTCGCACCCTGGGCCAGGCCAGCAAGGTGATCGACATGCTGGCCGAGCGTGGCCTGAAGCGCGCGTCGGCCGGTGGCAAGGATGGGCTGAAGATCATCATGATGTGCGAGGTGCCGAGCAACGCGATCCTGGCCGACCAGTTCCTCGAGTACTTCGACGGCATGTCGATCGGCTCGAACGACCTGACGCAGCTCACCCTGGGGCTCGATCGCGACTCGGGCATGGAGCTGCTGGCCAAGGACTTCGACGAACGCGACCCTGCTGTCAAGGCCATGATTTCGCGCGCCATCGCGGCCTGCCGCGCGCACGGCAAGTACGTCGGTATCTGCGGCCAGGGCCCCAGCGACCACCCGGACTTTGCGGACTGGCTGGCGCAGGAGGGGATTGCGTCAATTTCGCTGAACCCGGACAGCGTGGTCGAAACCTGGAAGCGGCTGGCGAAGCGCTGACTGTATTTCCCCTCTCCCAGCGGGAGAGGGCTTCCAGATCAAACCAACCCGTCAAACGGCAGCACGTCGACCAGCCCACCCGCCTCGACGTTGCCCTGCTCATGGTGCAGCACCACCAGCCCGTTGGCTTGGCTCATGCTGCGCAGGATGCCCGAGCCCTGCGAGCCGGTGATCTCGACCTGCCAGGCGCCGTCAGCGCTGCGGCTCACGATGCCGCGCTGGTACTCGGTGCGGCCGGGCTTCTTGCGGATCGGTGCCACGCTGGCCGCACGCAACATCGGCAGCGGTGATGCGGTGGTGCCGCTCATCGCCAACAGCGCGTCGCGCACGAAGGCGTAGAAGGTCACCATCACGGCCACCGGGTTGCCGGGCAGGCCGAAGAGGATGGCGCTTCGGTCGCCACTGGTAATGCGTCCGATCGCCATCGGCCGCCCGGGCCGCATGGCGATGCGCCAGAACAGCACGTCGCCCAGGCTGGCCATGACCTGCTTGGTGTGGTCGGCCTCGCCGACGCTGACGCCGCCCGAGGTGATCACCGCGTCGGCTGTCTCGGCCGCAGAACGGAAGGCCGCTTCCAGCGCGGCCGGTTCGTCGCGCACCACGCCCAGGTCGATCAGCTCCACGCCGAGCCGCTGCAGCATGCCCCACAAGGTGTAGCGGTTGCTGTCGTACACGCAGCCGGCGTCGAGCGGTTCGCCGATCGATCGCAGTTCGTCGCCAGTGGAGAAGAACGCCACGCGCAGGCGCCGCAGTACCGGCACCTCGGCCTGGCCCAGCGAGGCGAGCAGGCCCAGGTCGGCCGGGCGCAGCAGCCGGCCGGCGCTCAAGGCGGCTTCGCCGAGGGCCAGGTCTTCACCGGCCAGGCGGCGGTTGTCGCCGGTGCGCACGATGCCGGCGGGCACGCGGATGAGGCCACTTTCATCTTCGCTCAGGACCTTGACGAACTCCTGCGGCACGACCGTGTCGAGCCCCGCCGGCATGACCGCGCCGGTCATGATGCGAACGCAGTGGCTCGGCGCGACGGCGTCGCCAATGAACTGCTGCCCGGCAAAACCGGTGCCGACGACGGTCAGCGTGGTGTCGGCATCGGGCGCCAGGTCCATGCCGCGCAGCGCATAACCGTCCATCGCCGAGTTGTCGTGGGCGGGCACGTTGATGGCCGAGACGATGTCGCGCGCCAGCACGCGGCCGAGCGCCGAGCGGATCGCGACCATTTCCACCGCCTGCACGCGCGGCACCAGGCGCGCGATGAATTCCTGCGCCTGCGCCACCGGCAGCGCGTTCGGGTCGTAGCCGGCGACGCACGAGGCAATCTCTTGAAGCGAGGGCGGCAGTGAAGGGGAAGCGGCGGTCATAGGGTCAGCACCATCAGGTCCTTGTCATGGTATCGGGCACCTGTTGGGTCACCGGGCGGGCCGCCGATCTTGATGGCGTGCACCAGTTTCCCGTAGCGCGTGAAGCCGGCGCGCAGGTAGAGCTCGACGGCGATGCGGTTGCTGGCGGTCACGCTCAAGGTCAGCATCTCCAACCCCGGTGCGCGCCGGGCCGTCGCGATGCATTCGGCAAGCAGCCAGCGGCCGACGCCTTGACCACGCGCTTCAGCCAGTACCATCATGCCGGCCACGTGGGCGATGTGGCGGCCCTTGATGCGCGGCTCTCGTTCGCAGGTCACCACACCCACCAAACGCTTGCCGCCGACGAAGGCTCCGAGCGTGAAGTGGCCGCCATCGGGCCGGTCCAGTCCGAGTCGGGGCAGGTAGCTCTGCGCACTCTTCAGCGACTCCTCGGCGGCGTCGGAAGTGAAGGCTTCCGGCTCGGCGGCGAGGGTGACGTCGCGAAGGTGCTTGTAGGCCACCAGGTCGGCCGGCGCCAGCGCGCGGATCGTCGGGGCTTCAGCCATGCCTTTGCCCATGCCCTTGCCCATGCCCTTGCAATTGCTGCAGTTCGGCCAGGGTGTTCGCGTTGGCAAAGGCCTGTGCGTCGTCGAACGGCACTTCGACCACGCGGTGCTGGGCGGTCCACTTGTCGATCTTGCGCTGCCCTTCTTGTGTGAAGCGCACCAGGCTTTCCATCAGCTCGGCCTTCATCAGGCAGAACACAGGCTGCACCTGCAGCTTGCCGTCTTCGAGCGTCGCGGCCATCGCGATGTCAGCGTTCTGGGCTTCGAGCGCCCGCGCCAGCCGCGCCACCAGATCGTCGGGGAACAGCGGCGAGTCGCACGGCACGGTCACCAGGTACGGCGTTTCGCAGCGCTCCAGCCCGGCCAGGAAGCCGGCCAGCGGGCCGGCGTAGTCGGGCAGCGCGTCGGGCCACACCGGCACACCCATCGACTCGTAAGCGCCCAGGTTGCGGTTGGCGTTGATCATCAACTCCCCCACCTGCGGGCCCAGGCGCAACAACGCGTGCATCGCCAGTGGCACGCCGTTGTGGGCCTGCAGCCCTTTGTCGACGCCCCCCATGCGGCTGCCACGGCCGCCGGCCAGGATCAGGCCGGTGATCTGGTCGCGTTCGATCATGGCTCGGCCTCGACGCGGACACAGGTGCGTGGCTGCAAAACGGCCAGCGCCCGTTCCATGGAGGGAAGCAACGGATTCAGGGAAGACAGTTCGTTGGACAGTGCATCGAGCACCACCACCGCAATCGGCAGGGCAGAAAGGTTCTGCTGGAATGGAAGATTCTTGTCCACGGTAACGAATGCGTCGAACTCGCCGGCAGCGAGTGCGAGAAGCTTGCCATTCTTGACGCCCGACCAGCCCATTTCGACGACGGTCCGCACAGCGTGATTCGGCAGCGAGCGCCGCAGTTTCGCTGGCACCGACTCGTCAAGCAGCAGGCGCATCCGCAGCCAATCGCTCACGAGCCGCTTCGAGGACGGCGACCGCTCGTTCCCGGGAGACCGAGGGGAAATCTTCCAGGAAGTCTTCGAGCGAGGAACTTCCTTCCAGGTAGTCAAAGAGGTTCTTCACGAGGACGCGCGTGCCCGCGAAGCAGAGGGCTCCGCTCATGATCTCGGGGTCGCTGCTGACAATTGAAGCATTCATCCTTCACCTCGTTGGGCGGGCCTAACCGCCGATGTAGTGCATTTCGACTCGACGCTGCCCGCTACCCACGTCGGCATCGGCCGCACCGCGCAACTCCGAATAACGATCCTCACGCCCCTGCCAGATCAGCCCGATCGCGCTGGCAATCTGCTCATCGGTGTAGCCACCGCGCAGCAGCGCGCGCAGGTCGTGGCCGTTCGTCGCGAACAGGCACAGGAACAGCTTGCCTTCGGTGGACAGGCGCGCGCGGTTGCAGTCGTGGCAGAAGGCCTGCGTGACGCTGGAGATCACGCCGATCTCGCCGCTGCCATCAAGGTAGCGCCAGCGTTCCGCCGTCTCGCCGGTCACGTTGGGTTCGATCGCTTCGAGCGGGAACTGCGCGTGGATGCGCGCCACCACGTCGGCCGAGGGCAGCACCTCGTCCATGCGCCAACCGTTGGTGGCGCCCACGTCCATGTACTCGATGAAGCGCAGCACCACCGGCGTGCCCTTGAAGTGGCGCGCCATCGCGACGATCTCCTGGTCGTTGGTGCCGCGCTTGACGACCATGTTGACCTTGATCGGACCCAGGCCGACGCGCTGCGCGGCCGCTATGCCCTCCAGCACCTCGGCGACGGGAAAGTCCACATCGTTCATGCGCCGGAAGATCGCATCGTCGAGCGCGTCCAGGCTCACGGTCACGCGCTGCAGGCCGGCGTCTTTCAGGGCCTGGGCTTTCTTCGCGAGCACCGAGCCGTTGGTCGTCAGCGTCAGGTCCAGCGGCAAACCTTCGGGCGTGCGCAGCTCGCTCAGCATGCCGATCAGCACTTCGAGGTGCTTGCGCAGCAGCGGCTCACCGCCGGTCAGGCGGATCTTGTGCACGCCGTGGGCCACGAACAGGCGCGCGGTGCGCGTGATCTCTTCGAAGCTCAGCAGCGAACTCTGCGGCAGGAAACTGTAGGCCTTGTCGAACACTTCCTTCGGCATGCAGTAGCTGCAGCGGAAGTTGCAGCGGTCGGTCACCGAAATGCGCAGGTCACGCAATGGGCGGCCGAGCCGGTCGCCCAGCAGGCCGGTGGGCGGCACGGCCACCAGTGGCACGCGCGGCAGCGCGGCGGCGTAGCGAAGGTCGGCCAGCGGGATGACTCGTTCGGACATGGTCAGATTGTGCCTGCGCGCTGCCGGGGCGGTGCCCGATCAGCCCCACGGCGACCACGGTCTGGCGTGCCGAGCCCGTTGGTCAGTTGGGCGGCGCGCTCAGCGCGGCCGGGAGGACGGCGCGGCGACCTTGCTGTGCGCTGGCTTGGCCGCGTCCGAGGCCGATGCCGGCGCGGCCGCCGCGCCGGAGCCGTCATTCACCGGCCCGGCCCGGCGTGCGCCGTTGTAGCGCTTGGACCAATAGGCCAGCCGCATGTCTTCGACGCGCACCTCGCCGCCGGTGCGCGGCGAGTGGATGAACTTGCCGTCGCCGACGTAGATGCCGACGTGCGAGAAGGTGCGCTTCAAGGTGTTGAAAAACACCAGGTCACCGGGCTTGAGCTCGTCGCGCTTGACCTGAAAGAAACCCGGCGCGCGCGCTTGTTCGTCGGCCCGGCGCGGCAGCACCAGGCCCAGGCTCATCTCGAACACATGGCGCGTGAAGCCGCTGCAGTCGAAGCCGTCTTCGCTGTTGTTGCCGCCGCGGCGATAGGGAACCCCGAGAAAGTTCATCGCCGTCAGCACCATCTCGGAGGCCTTGTCGCGCACCTGGCGGACGAAGTCGCTTTCAGACGATGAAGTCGGTGCGGCAGTGATGGCCGCAGTGACCAAGCCCTTTTCCAACAGGAAGCGGCTCACCGCGTCGTCCGAGATGTCGGGCGCAGCGAAGCTTGCAGAAGCCGCCAACAAGCACCCCGCAGCCCACGCCGTCGAGCGAAGAACAGGGGTTTGGCGGGCGGGCAGAAGTCGCATGGCGCGCAGCATAGGGGAGGGGTGTGGGGCAGTCAACCGTGACACGCGCCTTGACCTGGGCCTTGACCTGAACCAAGGCGCACCCCCGCAAGTCAGTGCAAAGTAAGTCAATCGACGTTCAATGCAGCGCAATCACAAGCAGGAGACAAGATCATGGGCAACCCGACCCGCTATGCAGATTTCTATCGCCGTTCGCTCGACGACCGCGATGGGTTCTGGACCGAACAGGCCGCGCTGATTGACTGGCACAAGCCATTCACCCAGGTCTGCGACTACAGCAAACCGCCGTTCGCGCGCTGGTTCGTTGGCGGGCAGACCAACCTGTGCCACAACGCGGTCGACCGGCACCTGAAAGGCCGCGCTGACCAGAACGCGCTGATCTTCGTCTCGACCGAGACCGATGAGGAGCGGGTCTACAGCTTCCGCGAACTGCACGCCGAAGTGCAGCGCATGGCGGCGGTGCTGCAGGCGCTGGGCGTGAAGCAGGGCGATCGAGTCTTGGTCTACATGCCGATGATTCCGGAAGCGGCGTTTGCGATGTTGGCCTGCGCGCGCATCGGCGCAATCCACTCGGTGGTGTTCGGCGGCTTCGCGAGCCTGAGCCTGGCCAGCCGCATCGACGACGCCACGCCCACGGTCATCGTCAGCGCCGATGCGGGCAGCCGATCCGGCAAGGTGGTGCCCTACAAGCCGCTGCTCGACGAGGCGATCCGCGTGGCCGAGCACAAGCCTGCCAAGGTGTTGATGGTGGACCGCGGCCTGGCGCCGATGGAGATGACCGCCGGCCGCGACGTGGCCTATGCCGCGCTGCGCGAAACGCACCTGAACACGACTGTGCCCTGCGTGTGGCTGGACGCCGAGCACGTGAGCTACACGCTCTACACCAGCGGCACCACCGGCAAACCCAAGGGCGTGCAGCGCGACACCGGCGGCTACTGTGTGGCGCTGGCCGCGAGCATGAAGCACATCTTCGACGGCCGCGCCGGCGAGACCTACTTCGCCACCAGCGACATCGGCTGGGTGGTGGGCCACAGCTACATCGTCTACGGCCCGCTGATCGCCGGCATGGC
>JANMYQ010000240.1:0-16691 GCA_031382215.1 Methylibium sp. | reverse complement strand
TGGTCGCGGTGATGGCCACCTTGCCCGGCGTCGGGAACTCGTGGTAGTCCAGCGCGGCGCGGCGCAGCTCGGCGGCCTTTTCCTGGGAGTCGTTCCTGGTGCGGTCTCGGGGTTGTCTCGGGGTGTTCCGGGCGCCGGTCTCACCGGGCTGGCATGCAAAACCGGACCTGATTGGCGACGATCCTCAGCAGCCCCAGGGGCAGCTGCAAGCCCGCCGGCCGCCCTTCCCGGGAAGTGCGGCCGGCGGGCTGAGGATCGTCGCTAATCAAAAAGCCGGAAATTCATTGTAGGAGCCGGGGGTGCGTTGCCACCCCCTGGATTGCCAGTGTCCGCGGCCCGCCGCACGCGGTCCATGCGCGAAACTGCGTAGCCCTGTGCGCCGCGCCGTCCGCAATACTCAGGCCCCGAGCGCCGCCTGTGTGATGAACGAATCCGCGATCCCCTTGCCCGATCGGCGCACGTGGCGCTGGCGACGTGTGGCGCTGTGGGCGGCGCTGGTGGGTCTGCTGGTGGTGGCGCAGTCGCTGCTGGTTGCGTTGACGATCCGCTACGAAAGCACGCGCGCGCAGGAGCAGGTCGAAGCGGTGGCGCTCAGTGCGGCCGGGCAGCTGAAGCAGCAACTCGCGCGCGACCAGCACAGCCTGCAGGCCCTGCTGTGGAACGACCCGCCGCTGCAGGCCTGGCGTGTCGAAGCGGCCGCGCTGCTGCGCGCCCGCCCGGCGCTGCTGCGCGTGGAGCGGCGCGACCCGCAGCGGCGCATCGTCGAGGCGGTCGATTCGACCTTCCAGGCGCCGCTGTTCACAAAGATCCCGCGCAGCGACATGGAGCTCGAGACCGGCCTGGCCTGCGACAGCGCGTTGCGCCAGGCCGAACCGGTGTTCTCGCGCAGCTACTTCGTGCCGTCGCCCGGCGGGCTGGGCCTGGAGGTGTTGGACTTGTGCCTGCCGCTGGCGCAGTCGGGCGAGCCCGACGGCTTCATCACCGCCACCTTCGCGCTGACCCGCCTGCTCGAAGAGCTGGCCGGCGGGCAGACCGGGCCGATCGCGCGCGAGCACGAGCTGTCCTTCGTCGAAGCCGACGGCACCCGGCTGGCGCGCGCCGGACTGCAGCGCGGCGCCGGCGTGTTCGTGGCCGAACGGCTGATCGACTTGTCGGGCGTGACTCTGCAATTGCGCCTGGACAGCCGGGCCGTCAGCCCGCAGCTGATTCCGAACCTGGCGGTGGCGTTGGTGCTGGGGTTGTCGCTGGCGCTGGCGGTGGTGGTGGTCCTGCTGGTGCGCGACGTGCGCCGCCGCGCCGATGCCGAAGCCGCGCTCGCCGATGCGCTCGCGTTTCGCAAGGCGATGGAAGACTCACTCATCACCGGGCTGCGCGCGCGCGACACGCAGGGCCGCATCACCTACGTGAACCCGGCGTTCTGCGAGATGGTGGGGTTCAGCGCCGCCGAGCTGGTGGGCCAGACCGTGCCGCCCTACTGGCCGCCCGAGCTGGCCGATGAATACACCCGCCGCCAGCCGCTGCGCCTGGCCGCGCAGCCGTCGCCGCAGGCCTCGCGCGAAGGTTTCGAGACCATCTTCATGCGCCGCAACGGTGAACGTTTTGCGGTGCTGATCTTCGAGGCGCCGCTGGTCAACACGCTTGGCCGCCACACCGGCTGGATGAGCGCGGTGCTCGACGTCAGCGCGCAAAAACGGGTCGAGGAGCTGTCGCGCCAGCAGCAGGAGCGGCTGCAGGCCACCGCCCGGCTCGCCACGGTGGGCGAAATGGCCTCGCTGCTGAGCCACGAGCTGAACCAGCCGCTGGCCGCCATTGCCAGTTACGCGGCCGGCTCGCTCAACCTCTTGAACCGGCTGAACGACGGCCACCTCGACGCCGATGCAGCCCCCATGCTGCAGCACGCCACGCAGCGCATTGCCGAGCAGGCCGAACGCGCCGGCCGCGTGATCAAGAGCGTGCACGACTTCGTGCGCCGGCGCGAGCAGGCGCGCGAGGCAGTGCGTGCCGACGTGTTGATCGACGCCGTGCTGCCGCTGGTCCGCCTGCAGGCGCGCAAGAGCGGCACCCGCGTCGAGCTCGACATGCCCGACCCGCCGCCGCGCGTGCTGTGCGACCGCACGATGCTCGAGCAGGTGTTGCTGAACCTCACGCGCAACGGCATCCAGGCCATGGAGCACACCGAGTTGGCGCAGCGCGAACTGCGCATCCGGGTGCAGCAGAACCATGCGCGCTGGATCAGCTTCTCTGTGCTTGACCGCGGGCCTGGGATATCGCCCGAGGTCGCGCAGCGCCTGTTCACGCCGTTCTTCACCACCCGCAGCGAGGGCATGGGCCTGGGGCTGAGCCTGTGCCGCACGGTGATCGAACAGCACGGTGGCGCGCTCGATTTCGAGAACCTGCTGAAGGGTCACCCGAACGGTCACCCGAACGGCGCAGGCACCGAGTTCCGGTTTACGCTGCCGAGTGCTGCCAGCGAGCGCGGCAAACCGCCGGAACAGCCCGAGCCACCCGATGCCCAGATGCCGCCTGTCGAGATGAGCCCGAGCCCCTGAGCCTCTGAGCCCATGACCCGATGAACCAGAACACCCCCCCCGCGTTGGGCCTGCCGATCGTCTACCTGGTGGACGACGAAGACGTGGTGCGCGACGCGCTGGCCTGGCTGCTGCGCTCGCGCCGGCTGCTGTCCGAAGGCTTTGCCAGCGCCGAAGCCTTCGAAGCGATGCTGGCCGCCAAGCCGCTCGCCGCCCGGGCCGACTGGCCGGGCTCGCCGAGCTGCCTGTTGCTCGACGTTCGCATGCCCGGCATCAGCGGCCTGGTGCTGTTCGAGCGCCTGGCCGAAGCGGGCTTGCTGGAGGCGCTGCCGGTGATTTTCCTGACTGGCCATGGCGACGTGCCGACCGCGGTGGCCTCCGTCAAGCGCGGCGCGTTCGACTTTGTCGAGAAGCCGTTCTCCGACAACGCGTTGGTCGATCGCATCGAATTGGCGCTGAAGCGCAGCGAAGGCGCGATCCGCCGGCGCCTGCAGCGCAACGCGGTGCAGGCCCGCCTGGCCGAGCTGACCGAACGTGAGCGCGACGTGATGCGCCTGGTCATCGACGGCCGGCCCAACAAGCGCATCGCCGACGAGCTGCAGATCAGCGTGCGCACGGTGGAAGTGCATCGCGCCAGGGTGTTCGAGAAGATGGAGGTCAGATCGGCCGTTGAATTGTCGAACTTGCTCCGGGAGCAGTGACGCGGCGACGCGGTGCCGCTGCGCGCCGCAACGCAGCGACAATCAGCCGCCATGTCCCTCGGTGAATTCGACCTGATCGCCAAGTACTTCACCCGCCCGGTGAAGCGCGCCCAATTGGGCATCGGCGATGACTGCGCGCTCTTTTCGCCCTCGCCCGGCATGCAACTCGCGGTGTCCAGCGACATGCTGGTCGACGGCCGGCATTTCCTTTCCACGGTGGCGCCGCAGCGGCTCGGCCACAAGGCGCTGGCGGTGAACCTGAGCGACCTGGCGGCGTGCGGCGCCGCGCCGCTGGCCTTCAGCCTGGCGCTGGCTTTGCCCGGAGTCGACGAAGAATTCCTGCAAGGCTTCTCGGACGGCCTGTTCGCGCTGGCCGACGAACACGGCTGCGAGCTGATCGGCGGTGACACCACGCAGGGCCCGCTCAACATCTGCATCACCGTGTTCGGCGAGGTGCCCAGCGGCCAGGCGCTGCTGCGCTCGGGTGCGCGTGCAGGCGACCACATCTATGTGTCCGGCACGGTCGGCGATGCGCGGCTGGCGCTTGAGGTCTTTCGGGGCAATGTGGCGCTGGAACGCGATGAGTTCGAAGCGGTGCGGCAGGCCATGGAACAACCGCAACCACGCGTCGCGCTGGGCCAGGCATTGCGCGGTGTGGCGAGCAGCTCCATCGACGTGTCGGATGGCTTGCTCGGCGATCTGGCGCACATCCTGCGCCGCTCCGGCGTTGGCGCCACGGTAGAAGTCGACGCGGTGGCGCGCAGCGCCGTGCTGGGCCGCCAGCCGCAGGCCTTGCAGCGCACCTGCACCCTGGCCGGCGGCGACGACTACGAACTGGTCTTCACCGCCGCGCCACGCGATGCCGACGCGGTGCAGGCCGCGGCGCGCCGGGCCGGCGTGGCGGTCACCCGGTTCGGCGTGATCGACGCCGCCGCCGGCCTGCGGCTGGTGGACCGCGAGCGCCGGCCGGTGGTCGACCATTTCGGTTCGTTCGACCACTTCAGGTCATGAGGATGCAATGACCCCGATCGGGATGGACCGGCCTGTGTCGATGGCGCCGCGCAAGGCCAGCTGGCGCTTCCTGTTCGCCCACCCGGCGCACTTGCTCGCGCTCGGCTTCGGCAGTGGTTTGTCGCCCAAGGCGCCCGGCACGGTCGGCACCCTGTGGGCCTGGCTGGTCTTCGTGCTGCTGCAGCCGCATCTGACGACCCTGCATTGGGCTGCGCTGATCGGCACGAGCCTGCTGATCGGCTGGTGGGCCTGCACCGTGGCGGCACGAAACCTCGCCGTGGCCGACCCCGGCGCGATCGTGTGGGACGAAGTTGTGGCGTTCTGGATCGTGTTGTGGCTGGTCACGCCGGCCGGCTTCTGGGGCCAGTTCGTGGCCTTCATGCTGTTCCGTTTTTTCGACGCCGCCAAGCCCGGCCCGGTCGCTTGGGCCGACGCCTTGTTCAAGGGCCGGCGCGGCCAGCCGATCGGTTGGGCGCAAGGCTTCGGCATCTTGTTCGACGACCTCGTGGCGGCCTTGTGCGCGCTGCTCGTCATCGCACTGTGGAGGTTCATTTGAACGGCTTCGATGCACAGGTGACGGCATTGGGCGAGGCCTTGCGCGCGAAGGGCCTGCGCCTGGCCACGGCAGAGTCGTGCACCGGCGGGATGATCGCCGCGGCCTGCACCTCAATAGCCGGTTCGAGCGACTGGTTCGAGCGTGGTTTCGTGACCTACTCCAACGCGGCCAAGACCGAGATGCTCGGAGTCGATGCGGCGTTGATCGCCATCCACGGTGCGGTGAGCGCCGAAGTGGCGCGCGCGATGGCCGACGGCGCGCTGGTGCATTCGCACGCCGACCTGAGTGTCGCCGTCACCGGCGTGGCCGGCCCCGGCGGCGGCAGCCGGGACAAGCCGGTCGGCACCGTGTGGCTGGCGCTCGCGCGCAAGGGTAAGGTGGGCACGGTGGGCGGGGCGGCCCGCGCCGAGTTGCTGCGCCTGCAGGGCGACCGCAGCACAGTTCGCACGCAGACGGTCGCGCAGGCGCTACAGCGCTTGCAGGCCGAGGTGGCGTTGCCCGCCTGAGCGCAGCGCACGACCATGGCCATCTTGATCGCCGCCGACTTCTCCCAAGACGAATGGGCCGCCTGGTGGCCCGCGCTGCAGGCCGCCTTGCCCGGTGAAACGCTGTTGCGCGAACGTGGCGACACGCTGGCCAGGCAAATCGACATCGCGCTGGTCGCCAACCCGAGCGGTCGTGAACTGCAGGGGCTGCCGGCGCTGCGGCTGATCCAGTCGTTGTGGGCCGGCGTCGAAGGCCTGCTGGCCGACCCGACCGTGCCGACCGACGTGCCGCTGGCTCGCATGGTCGACCCTGTCATGAACGAAGCGATGGCGCAGACCGCGCTATGGGCCGTGCTCGGCCTGCACCGCCATTTCTTCCGCTATGCCGAGCAGCAGCGTGCTGGCCGATGGGAGCAGCGCACACAGTGGCGCGCCGACGAGTTCCCGGTGGCGGTGCTGGGCCTCGGGCATATGGGCCGCAGCGTGGCGCAGCGCCTGGCGGGCAACGGCTACCCGGTCCGCGGCTGGAGCGCGCGCCAGGCCGCGATCGACGGCGTGGTGGCGTTGGCCGGTGAGGCCGCATTGCCGTATGCGCTGGCGCAGGCGCGCGCCGTGATCAACCTGCTGCCGCTGACCCCCGCGACGCGCGGCTTCTTCAACGCGCAGCGGTTTGCCCAGATGGAGCGCGGCGCCGCACTGGTGAACCTGGCGCGCGGCGCACACGTGGTGGAGGCCGACCTGCTCGCTGCGCTCGACAGCGGGCGCCTGAGCCGTGCCGTGCTCGATGTGTTCGACAGCGAACCGCTGCCCGCATCGCACGCCTTCTGGGCCCACCCGCGCATCACCGTGCTGCCGCACGTGGCCGCGCTGACTGACGCGCGCAGCGCCGCGCAAGTGGTGGCGCGCAACGTGCACGCGCTGCGGCAGGGTGGCGCGCTCGAGAATCTGGTCGATCGCCCGCGCGGGTATTGACTCCGCGGCGCAGCCGGGGGCCGCGTTGCAGTTCCCGCACTAGACCTTCGACCTGTCACGGCAAGATCGGCGCGAGGTTGGATGGTTCCCGGCCCTGGCAGCTCAATCCAGCCAGTCCACGCGCAGCGGCCGCACGGTTGCCACCGCCTCGGGCCGGGCGGCCCACACGGCGGGGTCGCCATCCGCGTAGACCTCGACCAGCAGGCCGTCCGGATCGCGCAGGTACAGCGATTGGCTGACCTCGTGGTCCCGGGAATGCGCCAGGGCCACGCCATGGTCGCGCAGGTGGGCGTGAAAAGCCCGCGCGGCAGCGAGGCGCCCAGAGCCCACCTGGATCATGGCGACACCGTGCCCGGCCCCGAATTCGACCGCATGCGCGACGGCCTGCGTCTGGCCGGTCTGGCCGAGGGCTGATGCGGGCGTGCAGGTGGCGTACCAAAGCACGCCGCCAGCTATTCCCAGGGCGACTCGGAGTCCAAGTGCCGCGCCAATTCCATCGCGTCGTGCAGTACCCGGCCCACGACGAGCAGGCCGGGCTCAAAGCGGTAGATCAGGAAGTGGCGCGGCCGGCGGACGACCCCTGCACCTGCGGCGCCCACGTGATCCCGACTCAATTGCAGGTGCCACGATCGAACACTTGCACCGAGTTCCGGGCGCTCGATGCTGCGCGGCCGGTCTGGCTGTGTCGCCACGTCGCGAAGTGCCGCGACGATCAGGCTTTCACAGCGCAGGCGCGCCACCTCGCCGAACTGCTCCTGCGACCAGGCAAGAATGTCGATGACGTCCGCCTGGGCGGCGTCCGACAGGCGATAGCGAGGCATCAGCCCAAGGTCTTGGCCGGCCGGGCGGCACGACGACCCAGCTGCCCAACGAAGTCCTCGAGCTGGTCATCTGCGACATCGGCGTACCGCCCCGCGGAGACATCCGCCCAGCCCTGCTTGGCCGCTTGCTTGAGGGCCTTGAGCTTGGCCTCTTCAACGCGCTCGCGCTCCTCGATCAAGCGCAGGCCTTCACGCAGTACCTCGCTGGCGTTCTGGTAGCGCCCGGACTGCACCAGCGTCTCTACCAGGTCGTGTTGATGTTCACTCAGAACTACGTTGCGCGTGGGCATGTTGTCGGCTCCGAAAATGCAGGCCAGGTTGGCCGGAGCAGGATTGGCAGATTATGCCAACGTCTTGCCAGGGTGGCGCGGAAGCGCGTTGGCCTGACCTGTCAAACGCGACCCGTCAGATCAGCGCCGCAAACTCCGACTGCAGCTTCGTCTGCGGGGCCTGCCAGGCGGTCATCCAGCGGGCGAAGTCGCCGCCGGGCATCGGCTTGGCCATGAAGTAACCCTGTGCTTCGTCGCACTGCATCGCGCGCAGGATCGCAAAACCCTGCGCGGTCTCCACGCCTTCGGCGGTGACTGTGAGCCCCAGGTTGTGCGCCAGGTCGATGGTGGAGCGCACGATCTTCATGTCGGCGCGGTCGCGCTCCATCGACATCACGAAGCTCTTGTCGATCTTCAGCTCGTGGAGCGGCATCTGCTTCAGGTAGGCGAGCGACGAGTAGCCGGTGCCGAAGTCGTCGATCGACAGGCGCAGCCCCATGTCGTGCAGGCGCTTCAAGGTCTGCAGTGCGCGCTGCGGGTCGTCCATGATCGCGCTCTCGGTGATCTCCAGGCACAGTGCGTTCGGGTCCACGCTCTCGCGCGCCAGCAGCTTTTCCAGCTTGGCAGGCAGGTCCTGGTCGAGCAGGTCGCGCGTGGACAGGTTGACGGAGAGTTTGATCTCGAAACCCTGCGCACGCAGCTCGCGCCAGTGGCTCGCGCACTGCTGGATCATCCAGCCGGTGATCACGCGGATGAAGCCGGTCTGCTCGGCAAACGGAATGAAGCGCATCGGCGCGACCATGCCGCGCTGCGGGTGCTGCCAGCGCACCAGCGCCTCGGCGCCGATCACGCTGCCGGTGGCCAGCGCCACCTTGGGCTGCAGGAACAGGCGCAACTGATCGTGGTCCACCGCGGTGCGCAGCTCGCTCAGCAGCGACAGCGATTCGTTGCTCGCAGAGTCCAGCGCCGGGTCGTACACCACCACGCCGGTCTGGCGCGCCTTGGCCGCGTACATCGCCACCTCGGCGCGCGCCAGCAGCGTGTCGGCGTCGTCGGCATGGGCAGGAAAGGTGGCCACGCCGACGCCGGCGCCCACGTCCACCGTGTGGTCGTCCAAAGTGAACGGCACTTCCAGCGCCTGCAGCACCCGCTGCGCCAGGGTGCGCGCGGTGTCGGCGTCGGCGTGCGGCGAGCAGACGACGAACTCGTCGCTGCCCAGGTGCGCCACGGTGTCGTCGGCGCGCAGCACGCCTTCGGACAGGCGCAGCGCAATCTGGCGCAGCAGCCGGTCGCCGAAGGCGTGGCCGAGCACGTCGTTGACGTGTTTGAAGCGGTCCAGGTCGAGCATGATCACCGCGCACGGATGGCCGTCGCGGCGCGCCTGCGCCAGGTTTTCGCGCAGCACGCCGCGGAACTGCTCTTTGTTGGGCAGTCCGGTCAGTGCGTCCCAGTAGGCCAGGCGGCGAATCTGCGCTTCGCGTTGCTGCATACCCTGGCGCATGGCCTCGAAGGACTGCGCGAGTTCGCGCACCTCGTCGCGCGTGGTCACCTCGACCGGTATCGAATAGTCGCCCGCGCTCAGGCGGTCGGCGCTGAGCGACAGCGCCTTGATCGGGCCGGTGATGCGGCGCGCCGTCAGCACACTGCCCACGCCGAAGATGGCCAGGCCGATCAGGGTGATGATCAGCAGCGTGAGCTGGAGCCGGCGGTACGGCGCCACCGCTTCGTCCACCGAGCGCAGCAGCACGGCCGCGACCTCGTGCGTGCTGTTGCCGCCCAGCGCCACTCGGCGCGCGCTGCTCACTTCGCCGCCGAGCACCACGTCTTGCGCCGCTGCGGTGCCGTTCAGTTGGCCGGGCAGCATCTGCCAGTTGCCGGCATCGGTGCTGGACAGCAGCTTCCAGTCGCCGCCACGTGCGCGGCCGAGCAGGGCCATCTTCAGGCCCGACAACTGCTCCATGTCGCGCACCAGTTGTTTGCCGACCGGGAAGCCCATCGACACATGGCCGATCAGCAGCGGCGCTCTCACCGGCACCGTCACCAGTTGCAGCGGCTGGCCATCGAGGAGCTGGATCGGAACTTCCTGGGTGGCTGCAGACGTCGGTCGGGCACCGGCCTGCACCAGTGCCAGCACTTCGGTCGTGTCGGCCAGGGTCGAGGCGACCAGCCGGTACTTCGCGTCGGTGAACAGCGACACGCTGGCGCCGATGCGGGCGCCGTGGTTGTCGAGCGCGTCTACCAAGGTGGCCTGGTCGGCGCTGGCAATTGCCGAGCGAAAGCCGTAGTCGCTGGCCAGCAGGCGCGATGCATCGGTCAGCTTCTCGGCGTCCTGCGCCAGCAGCCGGTGCAGCACGTTTTCGCCGGTGCGCAGTTCGCTGGCGATCTGCGCGCGCGAGTTGGCGGCGATGCTGCGGTCGATGGCCACGAAGCTGACCGCCTGGACCAGCAGCAGCAGGCCCAGGAACACCACGACGATGCGAACGTCGAGGCGCCGCGCGATCGGGTTCAGCAGCGGGGCGAGCAGGGTTTTCAGCGTGGTCATGTCAGTGGCGCACAGCCGCCCGAAGCCAATGACCGCCCCCTCGGGAGGGCGAGAGCAAAGCGACGTGCGGGTAGTTCATGCTAGGGCGCGGCGTCTTGCACGTTCAGTTTCACCGCGGCCTGCGTGGCGCCGGCATTCATGTGCAACGCCTGCTCCGCCGGCAGGGCGGGTTCGGGTTGCAGGTGGTGCCAGGTGCGCAGCGTGTGGTCGCCCGCGGGCACCTCCAGGGTGGCCTTGCCGCTGGCGTCGGTCTTGGTGAACAGCGGCGTGTCCACCACGTGCACCCAGGCGCTCATGCGGTCGTGGATGTTGCAGCCCAGCACGGCGGTGCCGGGCTTGTCGAAGGTCACGGGCGCGGCCGGCGTTCCGGCGTAGAGCTTGAGCTCGAACTTCTGGATCGGCGAGAACGAGTACACGTGGTGGCGCACCGTGTCGAAGTTGGGGAAGTGCACCGCGGTACCGGTCTGGATCACGTTCACCTGCGGCGTGAACTGGCGGTCGCGTTGGCCGATCTGCGCGCTCGTGCCCGGCTCGGCCTGGGCCTTCGCGCCGCGCACCATCACGTAGACCACGGCCTGGGCCAGCGGCTTGCCGCCGACGTCGGTCACGGTCACCGTCAGCTGGGCGGCCTGGATCGTGCCGGCCAGGGCGAACCAGGCCAGGGCAGTCGGGCAGGCGGCCGCGCGGGGGCGCGTGGGAAGCGGCATGGGAAGCACTTTCGACGAGGCAGTCCGGGATTCGCAGGCACGCACGCGCCGCACCCGGCGCGCACATGCCAACGACCGACTCTATCGACCGTCGGTTCCGCGAAAGGGGCGAACAGCGGGGCGAACTGCCCACAATTGACGGCCTTGCGAGGCCTTGCGAGGCCTTGCGAGGCCTCGCGCGACGTCGCTGCCGCCGTGCCACCCTGTGTTTGTCGGCGCCCCGATGGCGGCGCCGCGCGCCGCGTCAGGCCTGCAGCGCCAGGCGCAGCGGCATTGCGTCGCGCTGGGCCGGCGCGGCGGTGTGCTGCACCAGCATCAGCACCAGGCGGCGCAAGCCGTCCCACGGGTCGGCCGGCCAGTCCGGGTGGCGCAGGCCCTTGACCAGGCCGTCGCACACCTGAGCGGCCTGCAGCAGTTCAGCCACCACGGCCGGCGACAGGCGCGGCACGACGCGCTCGAACAGGCGCTCCTTGTCGCCCCACACGCGCGCTTCGCGCAGCGCCATCGGCAGCGGCTTGCCGGCGCCGGTCGCATCTTTCACGCGCTTCAACGCGCGGATGTCCTCGGCCAGCGTCCAGTGCACCAGCACCGCGGCCTCGCCTTCGGCCTGCAGGCCGTCGAGCATGCGCAGCGCGCGAGCCACCTGGCCCGACAGCACCGCCACGCCGAGCATGAACACGTCGTAGCGCGCCACGTTCAGCACCGCGGCTTCGATCTGCTCCAGGCTCAACTCGCCAGCCGGGTGCAGCAGGCCGAGCTTCTGCACCTCCTGGTGGGCGGCGAGCAGGTTGCCTTCCACACGGTCGGAGAAAAAGGCGAGTGCGTGCTGGCCGGCTTCACCGTCCTGCACGCGCTGGCCCTGGGAAGCCAGGCGCTGCGCGATCCACTGCGGCAGGGCCTTGCGGTCGATGGGGTCCACACGCACCGTCACACCGGCACCGTCGAGCGCGGTAAACCAGGCGCTGCTCTGCTGCGTGCGGTCCAGGCGCGGCAGTTGCACGATCGTCACCACGTCGTCGCTGAGCGCCTGGCAGTAGCGCTGGATCGCCTCGGAGCCGTCCTTGCCCGGCTTGCCGGACGGGATGCGGATCTCGATCAGTTGCCGTTCCGAGAACAGGCTCATTGCCTGCGACGCGCCGAGCAGGCCGCTCCAGTCGAAGTGCGCCCCGGCGACGGTGTGCACCTGGCGTTCGCTGCAGCCCGCGGCGCGCGCGACAGCACGGATCGTGTCGCACGCCTCCTGCGCCAGCAGCGGCTCGTCGCCCCACACGGTGTAGAGCGGGCGCAGGCCCTTTTTGAACTGCGCTGCAAGCTGATCGGCGCGGACTTGCATGCGTCGCTCAGAGCGCCTGCACCGACGCGAGCCGCCGCATCACCTGGCCGACGATGTCGCTCTGCATCGCGCGGTAGAGCAGTTGCTCTTCGTGTTCCTTCGCGAGCGCGGCGCTCTCGCTGTAGCTCATGTCGCGGTTCAGCACGATTTCGGTGGCCGGGATCAGCTCTTTGCCAGCCACCGTGCGCAGGCGAAAGTTCAAGCGCGTGCGCAACTGCATTTCACGCACCTGGCCGGCTGCGGTGCTGGCGACCACGCTCTTCTCGCGCGCTTCGTTGATGGCTTCGAAAACCACCTGGGCCTGCGAGACGCTCTCGACCACCTGCGTGCTCTTGCTGGCATTGATGCTGATACGCAACTCCTCGGCCAGCGCGGAGCGCGGACGGAAGCCGCTCAACTGCACGGTGTTGAAGCGCAGCTCCGGCGCGCGCTTCAGCTCGAAGCCACAGCCGGCGAGGGCGGCCACCGACGCGGCAAGGAAGCTGCGTCGAAGCAGCATCAGACGACCACGTTGACCAACCGGCCCGGCACGATGATCACCTTCTTCGCATGTTTGCCCTCGGCGAACTTCAGGAAGTCGGGGTTGGCGAGTGCGGCGGCTTCGATGGTCGCCTTGTCGGCCCCGGCCGCCACGTGGATCGCACCGCGCAGCTTGCCGTTGACCTGTAGCATCAGCTCGATCTGATCTTGCACCAGCGCGGCGTCGTCCACGGCCGGCCAGGGCGCGTCGAGCAACAAACCGAGCTTCGTGGCGAAGCCCAGCGACTCCCACAGCGCATGCGCGATGTGCGGCGCGGCCGGGTACAGGATGCGCACCAGCACGCTCATGCCCTCGCGCAGCGCGGCCGCGTCGCCGGGCCCATCGCCCAGGCGCGCGACTTCGAGCGCATTGAGCAGCTTCATCGCGCCCGACACGACGGTGTTGTATTGCAGCCGTTCATAGTCGTGGCTGATCTGGCGAAGCTGCAAGTGCACCTCGCGGCGCAGCGCCTTGGCGTCGGCGCTCAGGCCGTCGAACGTTTCACCAGCGGCGCGCACGCGCGCTTCTTGTTTCGCCGCGAACCCCCACAGCCGGCGCAGGTAACGAAACGAGCCTTCGGCGCCCGAGTCGGACCACGCCGCGCTCTGGTCCGGCGGGCCGGCGAACATCGTGAACAGGCGTGCGGTGTCGGCGCCGAACTTCGCAATGATGTCGCGCGGCTCGACCACGTTGTTCTTGCTCTTGGACATCTTCTCGATGCCGCCGAGCTCGACCGGCAGGCCGTCTTCCTTGGCCGTGGCGCTGATGGGCGCGCCCTTGTCGTCGTGCTGCACGTTCACTTCGCTGGGGTAGAACCAGCGCTTCTTTCCTGCCTCGTCTTCACGATAGAAAGATTCGTTGAGTAGCATGCCCTGCGTGAACAGCTTGGTGAACGGCTCGCCGAATTTCACCAGCCCCAGGTCACGCATCGCCTTGGTCCAGAAGCGCGCGTACAGCAGGTGCAGCACCGCGTGTTCGATGCCGCCGATGTACTGGTCCATCGGCATCCAGTAGTCGTTGCGCGCATCGACCATCGCCTCGTTGTTGTCGGGGCAGCAGTAGCGCATGTAGTACCAGGCCGAATCGACAAAGGTGTCCATCGTGTCGGTCTCGCGCCGGGCTAATCTGCCGCACTGCGGGCAGGCGACGTTCAGGAAGCCGGCGTGTTTGTTCAGCGGGTTGCCGCTGCCGTCGGGCACCAGGTCTTCGGGCAGCAGCACCGGCAGGTCTTTTTCGGGCACGGGTACCGAGCCGCAGCCGGGGGCGCCATCTACGCCGTCGCAATGGATGATCGGGATCGGCGTGCCCCAGTAGCGCTGCCGGCTGATGCCCCAGTCGCGCAGCCGCCAGGTGGTCTTCTTGCCGCCCAGGCCGCGGTGTTCCAGCGCGTGGGCGATCGCGTCGACCGCGAGCTTGTGGCTCAGGCCGCTGTAGTTGTCGGAGTTGATCGTGACGCCGTTTTCCTTGTCGGCGTACCAGTCGTGCCAGTGGTGGTAGTCGTAGTGCTTGCCGTCGATGTGCACCACTTCGAAGATGTCGATGCCGTACTTCTGCGCGAAGGCGAAGTCGCGTTCGTCGTGCGCCGGCACGCCCATCACGGCGCCGTCGCCGTAACCCATCAGCACGTAGTTGCCGACCCACACGTCCACCGCCTCGTGCGTCAGCGGGTGCGCCACCTGCAGGCCGGTGCGCATGCCGACCTTGTCTTTCAGCGCCAGTTCGGCTTCGGTCGTGCCGCCCGCCTTGCACTGTTCGATGAACGCGGCCAGTTCGGGGTTGTTCGCGGCGGCGTGCGTGGCGAGCGGGTGCTCGGGCGCCACGGCGCAGAAGGTCACGCCCATCAGGGTGTCGACGCGGGTCGTGAAGACCCACATCTTGCCGTCCTGGATCAGCTGGCCATCGGCGCCCTTGATCTCGTGCGGAAAGGCAAAGCGCACGCCCTCGCTCTTGCCGATCCAGTGCTCCTGCATCAGCCGCACTCTTTCGGGCCAGCCGTGCAGGTAGTCGGGGTGCTTGGGGTCGGCCACGTTGGCCAGCAGTTCGTCGGCGTACTGCGTGATGGCCAGGTAGTAGCCCGGGATCTCGCGCTTGACGACGATCGCGCCGCTGCGCCAGCCGCGCCCGTTCTCGACCTGCTCATTGGCCAGCACCGTCTGGTCCACCGGGTCCCAGTTGACGATCTGGGTCTTCTTGTAGGCGATGCCCTTCTCCAGCATCTTCAGGAAGAACCACTGGTTCCACCGGTAGTAGCTGGGGTCGCAGGTGGCGACCTCGCGCGACCAGTCGAAGGCCAGGCCGAGCGGCTGCATTTGCGCCTTCATGTCGGCGATGTTGTCGCGCGTCCACTTGGCCGGCGGCACGTTGTTGGCCATGGCCGCGTTCTCGGCCGGCAGGCCGAAGGCGTCCCAGCCCATCGGCATCAGCACGTTGAAGCCCTTCATGCGCAGGTAGCGCGCCATCATGTCGTTGATGGTGTAGTTGCGCACGTGGCCCATGTGCAGCTTGCCGCTGGGGTAGGGCAGCATCGAGCAGGCGTAGAACTTGGGGCGGGCCGCGTCTTCGTTCACGCGGTAGGCGTTGGCCGCACTCCACGCGGCCTGGGCGGCGCGTTCGATGTCGCTAGGCTTGAAGTCAGGGGTCATCGAACGATTATAGAAACCGCCCTCACGCGTGCGCCCGGGAAATCAGGGCCCGGTATCAGGGTCCGGTATCAGGGTCCGGGACTGGCCGGCTGCGCGACGAAGCCGATGCGGGTCAACCCTGCTTTCTGCACGATGCCGATCAGCTCGGCCACGCGCCCGTAGGGCACGCTTTTGTCGGCGCGCAACTGCACTTCCAGGCGCGGGTTGCGGCGCGCCGCGTCGGCCACACGGGCGCTGAAGGCGGTTGCATCGAGCGGCTCGTCGCCGAAGTACAAGCGGCCCTGCGGGTCGAGCGCCACGCTGATGAACTGCGGTGCGTCGCTGGGCGCAGCGGCGTCGCTGCGTGGCAGCTCGAGCTTCAGGCTGCTGGTCATCAGCGGCGCCGTGATCATGAAGATCACCAGCAGCACCAGCATCACGTCGATCAGCGGCGTCATGTTGATCTCGCTCATCGGCTGCGGGCCGATGTTGCGTTCGAGGCGTCCGAAAGCCATCCTGGTTCAAGCCGCGGGGGCAGCGGCGCGCTGGGCGTTTTTGTCAGCGTCTTGTTCAGCGGCTCTTACAGCATCAGCCAGCATCTCGCGCAGGTCGTGCGCAAAACCTTCGAGTTCGGCCTCGCAGGCGCCGACCTGCTTGCCGAAGATGTTGTAGGCCAGCACGGCAGGAATCGCCACCGCGAGGCCTGCGGCGGTCATGATCAGCGCTTCGCCGACCGGGCCGGACACACGCTCGATGCTGATCGCCCCGGCCGCCGAAATGCCGGCCAGCGCATGGTAGATGCCCCACACCGTGCCGAGCAGCCCGACGAATGGCGCCGTGCTGCCCACCGAGGCGAGCAGCACCTGGCCGAACTGCAACTGGGCCAGCACGCCGTGCAGTGCGTCGCGCAGGCGCCGCGTGAGCTGCGAAACGACATGGCAGTGAGCCTGCAAGGTGCCGCTCGCCGGGCGCGCCACGGCGGCGGCGAGCAGCGGCAGCAGCACACGTTCGCGGTCGAAGGCCGTCAACTGGTCACGCCCTGAAGCGACGCTGGGCGCGGCCCAGAAGGCCGACACGGCGCGCACGATGTCGTGGCGCACGCGGCGCAGCAGCCAAGCCTTCCAGAAGATCACGACCCAGGCGCCGACCGACATCAGCAGCAGCAGCAGCGCCACGCCGCGTGTGAGCGCATCGCCCTGGTTCCAGAAGTGCTCGATACCGCCCATGCCGAATTCAGCGGCGAGCGCGTTCAGCGCAGGCCGAGCACATCGTTCATGTCGAACAGCCCGCTTCCCTGGCTGGCCAGGAAACGCGCCGCGCGCAGCGCACCCTGCGCAAACGTGGCGCGGCTGCTGGCCTTGTGGGTGATCTCGATGCGTTCGCCCGTGCCGGCGAACAACACGGTGTGGTCGCCGATGATGTCGCCGCCGCGCACCGTGGCAAAGCCGATCGACGACGGGTCGCGCTCGCCGGTGACGCCGTGGCGGGCGTAGACGGCGCAGTCCTTCAGGTCGCGCCCGAGCGCGGCGGCCAGCGTTTCGCCCAGCGCCAGCGCGGTGCCGCATTTCAGCTACGACCACTGGCAGGACTGGTACGCCGACAAGAGCCACGCGGTGACCATCAAC
>JANMYQ010000217.1:0-49512 GCA_031382215.1 Methylibium sp. | reverse complement strand
AAGGCGCGAGGAGCACAGGGCTTGCGGCCCCGCGCGGAGCGCGTTCGTAGACTGACTTGTCGCCGCCTGTTTGAGCGTAGCGCGGCGAAGCAAGCGGAGCGAGTTCGGCGACGGGCCGCGAGACCGAGCACCGCAGCGGAGTCGGAGCGCCAGCGCAGACCGCCCCAGCATGAGCCCCCGCCGGGCACCGCTCGCCGCGAGCCGCACCACCGCTGGCACGCCACGAATTCCCTCGCAGCGCAAAATGGCGGCCAACCAAATCGAAGAAGGCATGCAAACCTTGGGTGACGATAAGGCTGGTGCAGATCACATGGCGCGGGACACAGAGCGAGCAGCGAGCGCGCCACTCTTCTTCGCCACCCCTGCCCAATTCCGCACCTGGCTGAAGCGCCACGCCGGCACAGCCACCGAACTGATCGTCGGCTTCCAGAAGGTCGGCAGCGGCACGCCGAGCCTGACCTGGCCGCAGTCGGTGGACGAGGCGCTGTGTTTCGGCTGGATCGACGCGGTGCGCAAGCGCATCGACGAGCAGCGCTACCAGATCCGCTTCACGCGGCGCAAGCCGGGCTCGACTTGGAGCGCGATCAACATCGAACGTGTTGCAGTGCTGATGGCCGAAGGGCGCATGCAGCCCGCGGGGCTGGCAGCGTTTGCGCTGCGGTCCGAAGCCCGGTCGCGCACCTATGCGTACGAGCAGCGCGACATGGCAACATTGGCCCCGGAAGACGAGAAGATTTTCCGCAAGAACAAGGCGGCCTGGGCGTTTTTCGAGGCGCAATCGCCGAGCTATCGCCACCGGATGATCTGGCGCATCGTCAGCGCCAAGCAGGCGGCCACGCGGCAGCGGCGGCTGCAACTGTTGATCGATGCCTCGCAGGACGGCAAACGCCTTTGACCCGAAGCGCCCGACGAAAGAACCGGCGAAAGAGACCGCATGCCCACGACACAAACGCTCGAATCATTCATCGCCCGCGTCGAAAAGAACGCGCACGTCGAGGCGATCGAAGAGTTCTACACCGCCGGCGCGACGATGCAGGAGAACCAGGCGCCACCGCGCGTGGGGCGCGATCACTTGGTGGCTGGCGAACGGCGGGTGATGAGCCGAGCAAAGAACGTCACGTCGACCTGCGTGCGGCCGGTGTTCGTCAGTGGCGACAAGGTGGTGGTGCGCTGGATATTCCGCTTCGAGTGGGCCGACGGCAGCGTGACCCGCATGGAAGAACTGGCCTGCCAACGCTGGGAAGGCGAGCGTATTGCCGAAGAGCAGTTCTTCTACGATCCGGCGCAGCGCGTGCCGCAACCACCCATGCCATGAGGAGTGAACCATGAGCCTTGAAACGGCGCCCTTCGACGGCGGCTGCACCTGCCGCGCAGTGCGCTACCGCCTGAGCACGAAACCCTTGTTCGTGCACGCCTGCCACTGCCGCTGGTGCCAACGCGAAACCGGCACCGCCTTTGCGCTGAACGCGATGATCGAAGCCGACCGGGTGACGCTGCTGCAAGGCGAGGTGGAGGTGGTGGACACACCGTCCAGCAGCGGCAAGGGGCAGAAGATCACGCGCTGCCCCACCTGCCGCATCGCGGTGTGGAGCAACTACGCCGGGGCCGGCGATGCGGTTCGCTTCGTGCGCGTGGGCAGCCTGGACGAGCCCGACCGCTTGCCGCCCGACGTGCACATCTTCACCGCGTCCAAGCAGCCCTGGCTGCTGCTGCCGCCCGGCACGCCCGCAGTGGCCGAGTACTACAAAGCCAGCGAGCTGTGGCCTGCCGAGAGCCTGGAGCGGCGCGCGGCGCTGTTCGCCAAGGCGAAGCCGACCTGAACCGCGCCCTGGCGCAACCTCCCGGAGTTCCTTCCCATGTCCTTCCAGCTCTGGCTTGCTTTCGTTGCCGCATCGGCGGTGCTGCTGATCATTCCCGGCCCGACGATCCTCACCGTCATCAGCTACTCGATGGCGCATGGCCGGCGCGCCAACCTGCCGCTGGTCGCCGCGGTGGCGTTGGGCGACTCGACCGCGCTGGTGTTGTCGCTGCTCGGGCTGGGCGCGCTGCTGGCCACGTCGGCGGCGTGGTTCACCGCCGTCAAGTGGGCCGGCGGGCTGTACCTGATCTACCTGGGGCTGAAGCTGCTGCGCGCCGGCATCTCGCCGGCCGAGTTGGCGGCACCGGCCGCGCCGGGTTCGCGCTGGAAGTTGTTTGCCAACACCTACCTCGTGACGGCCCTCAACCCGAAAGGCATCATCTTCTTCGTCGCCTTCCTGCCGCAGTTCATCCAGCCCGGCGCCGACGTGACACGCCAGGTGTGGGTGCTGGCCAGCACCTTCGTCGTGATGGCCACGTTGAACGCCACGCTGTATGCGGTGTTCGCTGGTTCGGCACGCACGCTGCTCGCGTCACCGCGCGCGCAGCGCAACTTCAACCTGGCCGGCGGTTCGCTGCTGACGGCCGCGGGCGTGTGGGCGCTGATGGCCCGGCGGCCGGCCTGAAACAGTCGAAAAGAGGAGAGAGCCCCATGTGCCGCAGCATCAAGACCTTGTTCAACTTCGACCCGCCGGCCACCGAAGAGGAAATTCGCGCCGCATCGCTGCAATTCGTGCGCAAGCTGAGCGGCTTCAACAGCCCGTCGAAGGCGAACCAGGCAGCTTTCGACCGCGCCGTGGAAGAAGTGGCCGCATCGGCGCGCGGGCTCGTCGCCGCGCTGGTGACGAACGCCGAGCCGCGCAACCGCGAAGAAGAAGCCGAGCGCGCACGCGCACGCTCGGCCGAGCGCTTCGGCGGGGCGCACTGACCGCGCTCACGAGGGAGCCTGCGGCCCCATGGCGGGGCAGCGTCACGGGCATGTCACAGCACGCCCCGAACATCGCTGTTTTTGCCCGGGATCACCATGACCAGACTCCACTTGCTGGCGCGCGCCAGCATCGCCGCCCTGTCCGTCGCCACCTCGCTCTGCGTGATGGCGCAAACCGAGGTCACCGCCGTGCTGGCCGGCCACGCCGCCTTGCCCGCCGACACCCTGGTTGCCGCACCCACCGATGCCGGCCCGCTGCATGCAACGGCCGGCAAGTTCGCCAACAACGAACGTCAGCGCGTCGAGAAGCTCGGCAGCACGCCGACCTTCACCTTCGTCGGCGACCCCAAGCTGCCGCGCGCGTCGGGCGGCGCGCTGCCGGTGGCGGGCCAGGCGGTGCAGGGTTTCTCGGGCATCGTCGCTTTGTCGCGCACCGAGTTCCTGGCGCTCACCGACAACGGCCTGGGCAACAAGCTCAACTCGGCCGACGCGCTGCTGATGGTGCACCGCCTGGGGGTGGACTGGGCCAGCGGCAAGGTCACCCGCGCGGCGACCACCTTCCTGCGAGACCCGGACCGCAAGCTGCCGTTCCTGATCGTCAACGAGAACACGGCAGCGCGCTACCTCACCGGCGCGGACTTCGACCCCGAGTCGATCCAGCCGGTCGGCAACGAGTGGTGGATCGGCGACGAGTTCGGCCCGTACGTGCTGCGCGTCGACCCGCAAGGCAAGGTGCTGGGCCTCATCGACACCGTGGTGCAGGGCAAGCCCTACCGCGGCCCCGACCATTACCTGCAGGGCAGGCTGCCCAACACGCCGGCCGAAACCGGCTTCGAGGTGCGCCGCTCGGGCGGCTTCGAGCCGATGGCTCTGGCGCCCGACAAGAGCAAGGTCTACCCCATGTTCGAGTGGCCGCTGTGGGACGCCGCGGCCAAAGACTTCGAGAAGCACGCCGGCCGCACCTACACGCGCATCCTGGAGCTCGACGTGGCCAGCCGCGCCTACACCGCCCGGCAATGGAAGTACCGCTTCGAAGAGAACGGCAACGTGGCAGCCGACTTCCAGTTGCTCGATGCGACCACCGGCCTGGTGATCGAGCGCGACGACACGACCGAGGGCGTGACCCCCGCCTGCCCGAACGAAGCGCGCACCGACTGCTTCACGCGGCCGGCCAAGTTCAAACGCATCTACAAGATCGACCTGGCGCAGACCGACGCCGACGGCTTCGTGAAGAAGATCGCCTTCATCGACCTGACCAAGATCGACAACCCCAAGGGCCTGGCCCGGCTCGGCCCCAACGAAGCGCGCTTTGCGCTGCCGCACCTGGGGCCCGAGGGGCTGTCGGTGGTCGATGCGCGGCACATCGTCGTCGTCAACGACAACAACTATCCTTACTCGTCGGCGCGCCGCATCGGCCAGCCGGACGACAATGAGTTGACGCTGCTCGACATCGGTGCGTTGATAGACGCCCGCTGATCAAAGCTCGTCGCACGACGAACACAGATCTGGAGACCCGTCATGGCCAAAGACTTCGAGACGATGGAGGACAGCAACCGCTCCTCCAACCCCGACATCCACAGCGTGTCCGACCCGGCACGGCGCATCTGGCTGCACGGCGGCCTGGCGACGCTGGCCACCGGTGTGCTCGGCGGGCTGCTGCCCGGTTGCGCCAGCCCGACCGCACCAAGTGCAGCGGCTGGAGCAGCGGCGGGCCCGCTGATCGGCTTCAAGAGCATTCCGGCCGTCGCCACCGACACGCTGGTCGTGCCCGAAGGCTACGTCGCCGAGGTCATCGCCGCCTGGGGCGAACCCATTGGCGTGGCGGCCAACATGCCGGCCTTCAAGCCCGACGGCAGCAACTCGGCGGCCGACCAGGCCGTGCAGATGGGCATGCACCACGACGGCATCCACTTCTATCCGCTCGATGGCGCAACGTCGAAGCGCGGCCTGCTCGCAATGAACCACGAGTACACCGACGACGGCCTGCTGCACACCGACGGCATGAAGACCTGGAGCGCCGAGAAGGTGAAGAAGTCGCAGGCCGCGCACGGCGTGGCGGTGATCGAGGTGGAATTGAAGGACGGCCGCTGGCAGATGGTGCGGCCCTCCCGCTACGCACGCCGCCACACCGCCGCCACGCCGTTCGCCGTGCAGGGCCCGGCCGCCGGCCATGCGCTGATGAAGACCGCCGCCGACCCCCTCGGCCGCACCGTGCTGGGCACGCTGAACAACTGCGCCAGCGGCATGACGCCCTGGGGCACCTACCTGTCGGGCGAAGAGAACTTCGCGTTCTACTTCGACGCCGGCGACAACCTCGACGCGCACCAGAAGCGCTGGGGCCTGCGCAAGACCGGCTTCTACCGCTGGCCCGAGCACGACGAGCGCTTCGACGCGGTGAAGCACCCGAACGAGCCGAACCGCTTCGGTTGGGTCGTCGAGATCGACCCGATGGACCCGGCCGCCACGCCGATCAAGCGTACCGCCCTGGGCCGCGCCGCGCACGAGGGCGCGTGGGTGGGCGTGACGAAAGACGGCCGCGCGGTCGTCTACTCGGGCGAGGACGCGCGCTTCGAGTACATCTACAAGTTCGTCAGCCGCGACAGGATTGCGCCAGGCGGCGCCAAGCCCAACGCCGCATTGCTCGACTACGGTACCTTGTACGTCGCCCGCTTCGACGCCGATGGCAGCGGCCGATGGTTGCCGCTGGTGTACGGCCAGGGCCCGCTGACCGCGGCGAACGGCTTTGCCGACCAGGGCGAGATCGTCATCAAGTCACGCCAGGCCAGCGACCTGCTGGGCGGCACGAAGATGGACCGGCCCGAGTGGATCGCGATCGACCAGCAGAGCGGCGACGTGTACTGCACGCTCACCAACAACAGCTCGCGCGGCGCGAAGGACATGCCCGGTGTGGACGCCGCCAACCCGCGCACCAACAACGTGATGGGCGGCATCATCCGCTGGAAGGACGACGGCGACTTCGACGGCACGAGCTTCCGCTGGAGCCACCTGGTGCTGGCCGGTGACCCGGCCAACGAGCGCGCCGAGGCCCAGGGCAACGTCAAAGGGGACATCTTTGCCTGCCCTGACGGGTTGACGCTGGACGCGCGCGGCGTGCTGTGGATTCAGACCGACATGCACGCGACGCAGATGTACAAGGGCGAGCTGCTGCGCATCGGCAACAACCAGATGCTGGCCTGCGACCGCAGCACCGGCGAGATCCGCCGCTTCCTGACCGGCCCGGTGAACTGCGAGATCACCGGCGCCACGCAGGCGCCCGACGGCCGCACGATGTTCATCAACATCCAGCATCCGGGCGAAACACCAACTGACCGCAGCGACCCGGCCGACCCGGGCAAGTACTCGACCTGGCCCGACCAGCGCCCCGGCGCGCGGCCGCGATCGGCCACGGTGGTGATTCGGCGCAAGGACGGTGGCGTGATCGGCACCTGACGCAGAATCCGCCGAGTCACCACTCGGCGGAGTTCGGCATGACCCAGGCGAAATTACTGGCCGGTGCCAGCGGCTATTCCTACGACGAGTGGAAGGGCAGCTTCTACCCGGCCGACATCAAGCCCGACGGCATGCTGGCCTGGTACGCCGAGCGGCTGCCCACGGTCGAGATCAACAACAGCTTCTACCGCATGCCCAAGACCAGCGTGCTGGAGGCCTGGGCCGCGGCGACGCCGACAAACTTCCGCTTCTCGATCAAGGCCTCGCGCCGCATCACGCACGATGCTCGGCTGAAGGTTGAAAGCGCCGCCGAGCCGCTGGCCTACCTGTACAAGAACCTCGCCGCCCTCGGCGACAAGCGCGGGCCTGTGCTGATGCAACTGCCGCCGAACCTGAAGAGGGACGTGCCGCGGCTGAAGGACTTGTTGCAACTGCTGCCGCCCGACCACCGCGCCGCCTTCGAGTTCCGCCACGACACCTGGTTCGACGACGAGGTCTACGACGCGCTGAAAGCCGCCGGTGCCGCGCTGGTGCTGTCGGAGCGCGAAGACAACCCTCACCCACCCTGGATCGCCACCGCCCCCTGGGGCTACCTGCGCCTGCGCCTCGAACACTACAGCGACGCCGACCTGGACCACTGGGCCGACCGCCTGACCGCCAGCGGCTGGGACCACAGCTTCGTCTACTTCATGCACGAGCCGACGGCGCCGGGGTATGCGGGGAGGTTGATGGAGTTGGTGGGGGGGTGAGGTGGCGTTGGTGAGCCTGGGTTTTCTGCAGTTGTAGAAGTCCCGGTTCGAATCGGAGGTCGGCGCGAAATTGGCCGGCGGCGTACTCCGCTCCGCGAATGTCCCCGGCCTTCGGCTATGCGCGGCGTCTTGCAACCAAGCCTGTTCGCTGAAGGACAATTGTCTCGGTGGAAACTGAGTACCTGAACACGTTCCTGCTTGTCGTCGAGTCCGGTTCGATGTCCGAGGCCGCTCGTCGGCTCGACATCACGCCGGCCGCCGTTGCCCACCAACTGAAGTTGTTGGAGCGCGAACTGGGCTCGCGCCTGGTGGTCCGCTCCGGGCGCACGGTGGCACCCACCGAGGCCGGCCACCGTCTCGTCGATCGGGCGACCACGATCCTGCGCGACGTGGGCAACCTGAAAGCGGTGATCAGCGACGAGGCTGCCACTGGCGAACTCAAGCTGGGAGCGATCAATACCGCGCTGCACAGCGTGTTGCCCGAGATCCTGGCCGGGTTCGTCAAGGCCTATCCGGACGCGCAGGTAGAGATCCGGTCCGGACTGACGACGGACTTGTACGACGCCGTGGTGCGCGGCGAACTGGATGCTGCCTTGTGCCTGCTTCCGCCCTTCGTCCTTCCGAAGACATTGAACTGGGACCCGCTGGCCGAAGAGCCACTGGTGGTCATGGCGCCGCCGAAGTGGGGACAGCGGGATGCCCACGCGCTGCTGCGGGAGGAGCCGTTCATCCGCTACAACCGTGCGCTCAGCGGCGGCAAGCAGGCCGACGGCTACCTGCGCAAGCTCGGCATCGTGCCGCGCGAGCGCTTTCTGCTCAGCTCGCTCCCTGCCATCGCGATGCTGGTCGATCGCGGCCTCGGCGTTTCGCTGGCGCCCGATGCCTCGGTGCCCTGGCTGCGCGGGCTGCGCGTGGCCCGGCTGCCGTTGCCCGACCAGCCGTACCGCCGACAGCTCGGCGTGATCTGGCCGCGTGCGTCGGTCCGGACGCGGCTCATCCAGGCGCTGGTCCGCGCGGCGCGCAAGGCGGTCGCGCGCCGCGCGGACGCTCAGGCCTGATCGGGCACCGCACGTCGCGCCGGACCGTCATACGTCCAGGTGTGGCGACGGGGTAGCGGGCCTTTGATGCGCGCGCCCTGCTGGCTCTGTTCCCAGGCGTGCGCCAGGATGCCGACCGAGCGCGACAAGCAGAACAGGCCGCGCGCCAGAGGTGCCGCAAAGCCCAACTCTGCATAGATCACCGCGGTTGCACCGTCGATGTTCATCGGGATGGGCTTGCTCCTTCCGGCAGACAACTGCGCTTCCACCAGGCGCCCGATGGCGGCATAGCGCCCGCTGATCTCGCCACCCGCCGCAGCTTCGTCCACCAGCGCGAGCAGCGGCGCGCTGCGCGGGTCGACCGGGTGGAAGCGGTGGCCGAAGCCAGGGATCACCTTGCCGAGCTCGGCGACGACCGCCAGCAGCCCGTCACGCACCGCGACATCCTGCGTCGCCCCCGCGTCGACCCGCTCGGCGATCGACTGGTACAGCTCGACCGCCTGCTCGCCCGCGCCGCCGTGCACGTCGCCGAGCACATTGACCGCGGAGGCCATGGCGCTGTTCAGCCCCACGCCGCAGGTTGCCGCCATACGTGCGATGGCGATGCTCGGCGCCTGCGGGCCGTGATCGACGGCCGACATCAGCGCCGCCTCCAACAGCGCGCCTTGCGCTTTCGTCGGCAACTCGCCACGCGTCATCAGCCAGATCATCTGCGCCAGGCTGACACGCTGGGCGATCAGGTCCTCGATGGGGTAGCCACGGTAGCGGATGACACCCGGGGTCATCTCGATGATCGAGGTGCGCCACCAATCCTCGCCTTCGCGCCGCTCGGCGTGGCCGGGAGCGGTCTGTTCGCTGATGCTCATCGTCGTCTCCTGTGTTCCACGGGCCCGTTCACACGGCCTTTTCTTCCTTGAGCGCCTCGATCTCGGCCGACGAGCACCCGAGCTCGGCGAGGATCTCGTCGTTGTGCTGCCCCAGCAGCGGAGGCGGCGACTCGACAGCCGGTGCCTCGCCGTTGAGCTTGAAGCCGGTGCGCACGATGCGGATGTCGCGGCCGATGCCAGGCGCGTTCGTGAAGCTGCCGATCATTCCCCGACCGGCGATCTGCGGATGCGCCAGTGCCTGCGGCACCGAGTACACCGGCCCGGCCGGCACGCCGGCTTCGTTGAACAGCCGCCACCAGTCGTCGGCTGACCGTGACGCCATCACCTGCTCCATCAGGACGCGCAGCTCCTCGCGGTGTTGCAGTCGTGCGTGGCGATCGACAAACCGCGCGTCCTGCGCCCATTCCGCGTGGCCGAGCACCTGGCACACCGCCTCGAACTGCTCCTGCTTGTTCGCCGCGATGTTGAGCAGGCCGTCGCCGGTCCTGAAGGTACCCGACGGGCTCGCCGTCACGTTGTCGTTGCCGAGCGGTTTTGGCTCGCGTCCGGCGATCAGGTGGTTCGACACCGCCCAGCCCATCGTCGCCATCGCCGCCTCGAGCATCGACACGTCGATGAACACACCCTCGGTGCGGTTGCGGTCGGCCAGCGCCGCGGCAACCGCGAACGCGGCCGTGATGCCGCCGATCGTGTCGGCCACCGGGTAGCCCACGCGGTACGGTGCGTTCTCGGGCGCACCGGTCACGCTCATGATCCCCGACATGCCCTGGATGATCTGGTCGTAGGCCGGCAGGTCGCGCAGCGGACCGTCCTGGCCGAAGCCCGAGATGGCGCAATAGACGAGCCGCGGGTTCTCCTTCATCAGCTCGGCCTGGCCGACGCCCAGACGGTCCATCACGCCGGGGCGGAAGTTCTCCATCACCACATCGGCTGTGCGCACGAGGCGGCGGAAGATCTCCTTGCCCTTCGCATGCTTGAGATTGAGGGTGATCGAGCGCTTGCCCGGGTTCTGGGCGAGGAACGACACGCCCATGTCGGCCTTGTTCAACTCGTGGTCGGCGCCGAGCTGCCGTGCAAGGTCACCGGTGCCACGCGCTTCGACCTTGATCACGTCGGCGCCCATGTGCGCAAGCTGGTGACACGCGAACGGGCCGGCGAGCACGTTCGTCAGGTCGAGCACCCGGATGCCGTGCAAGGGTTTGATTGCCATGGCTTTCTCCTGCGGCCGTTGCTTCAGTCCGCCTTGATGCCCGCTGCTTTCACGACCGCGCCCCAGCGCTGCATTTCCGAAGCGACGAACTGCGCCGCTTGCGCCGGCGAATTCGGCACTGGCTCGAGGCCTTGTTCGGCGAGCTGCTTGCGCCCGTCGGCCGAGTTCAGCGCATCGGCGAAGGCCTTGTTCAGCTTGTCGACAACGGGCTGGGGCGTGCCGGCGGGCACGGAGAACCCGACCCAGAAGTCCATCACCACCTTCGGCAGCCCGGCTTCCTTGGCCGACGGCACCTCCGGCAGCAGCGTCGAACGGTTTTCGCTCGTCACCATCAGCGCCCGCAGCTTGCCTGACCTGATATGCGGCAACGCGGTCGGCAGCGACGTGACGAGCGCCTGCACCTGCCCGCCAATCAGGTCTTGCAACACGGCGCCGGCGCCCTTGTAAGGGACGTGGACGAGGTCGATACCGGTCGCGCTCTTGAACAGTTCACCGCCCAGATGCGTGTTGGTGCCGTTGCCGCCCGAGCCGTAATTGAGCTTGCCCGGGCTCGCCTTGGCCAGCGCGATGAACTCCTGCACCGTCTTTGCGGGCACGGCAGGGTTGATCACCAGGACGTGCGGTGCCGACGCCGCCGTGATGACCTGAGCAAAGTCCTTCTTCGCGTCGAACGGCTGCTTGGTGCCGAGTGCCGGCGCGATGGTGAACGACATCTCGGTGGTCAGCAGCGTGTAGCCATCCGGCGCGGCGCGAGCGACGGCGCCCCATCCGATGTTGCCGCCGCCGCCGGCCTTGTTGTCGACGATCAGCGGCTGGCCGAGGGCATTGCCGATCCGCGACGTTGCCAGGCGGGCCACGATGTCGGTCGTGCCACCGACGGCGTAGGGCACGACGACCGTGATGGGCTTCGCGGGGTAGGCCTGGGCGAACGCGCTGCCGGCGCAGGCGAGCAGAAGCAGTGCAGCGGCGACTTGACGACGATTCATCGGGTTCATGTTTGTCTCCAGTGGGTTGGTGATGTGCAGACGTTCAATGCAGGTCGTGATCGAGAAGATCGGAGCCCGGTCAGTCGAGCCGATAGACCCGTCTGGCGGTGCCCTCGAACAGCGCCTGACGCTCGCTCGCGCTGCAGGCTGCGGTCAGCCGCTTGAAGGCGTTCCAGCCAACAGCAAAGCTGTATGAGCCCTTGTCGACCGGGAAATTGCTCTCGAACATGCAGCGGTCTGCGCCGAAGGCCTCGATGCAGGTCTCGATCCAGGACTTCCATGTGCTGGCCAAGAGCTCGGAGGACGGTGCCGTCGCCAGGCGGTCGAAGCCGAAGCCGTTGATCCGCATGCCGAGCCCGCCCAGCTTGACGTGTACGTTCGGGAACTGCGCCAACTCGCGCATCGAAGCGCTCCAGCGGGCGAACACTTCATCGCCACGACCTTGGTAGGGGCCGATCCCAAGGACGCCACCGCAGTGGTCGACAACGATCGTCGTCTCGGGCAGCGCCTTGGCCGTCTCGATCAGCTCGGGCAGTTGCGTGAAGAACAGCCAGGCGTCATACGAAAGCCCGAGTGGCGCGAGCTGAGCGAGACCGGCGCGGTAGGAGCGGTCGAGCAGCAAGCCCCTGGGCGCCGCAGTCAGCGGGTTGGCCAGCGAAGGATCGGCATCCCACGTCGTCAGATGGCGGATGCCGCGGAAGCGGCCCCGTCCGGCCTCGATGTGGGCTTCAAGAACGTCACGCACGCCGCTGCCTAGCCGAAGGTCGGCATGGCCGACGATGCCGGCGGCAATGGCGATGGCCTCTCCAGCGCCGGTAGCGCCTGCCACGTATTCGGTCTCGCCGACCGGTTTGAGTGCCTCGGGTCCCGAGGACCTGTAATGCGTAAGCGCCTGCATGTACACGGAGGCACGGACGGCGTGGCCGGAGCACGCGTCGGCGCGGTAGTCGTCTTGAAGGTAGCGCCAACCCGGCCGGTCGTAAAAGTGGTGGTGCGCATCAACGATCGGCAATTCGGGCTCGATGATCGACTCGTGGCAAGACTGCAGCCACTCGTCGCGAACCGGCAGGTAGTTGGTGTAGGCGCTCATGCGTGCGCTCCCCTCACAACAGTGCCGGCGTGGAGCGTTCCTGAAGGCTGTCGCTGGTGTCTCATGCGCACAGTCTGGGCGACCGGGAACTCAAATCCAAGTAGTGGGCTCTTGGATCAGAACGTAGCCGCGCTATCAGATCGACATTGACTTAGATACAAAGATGACAGCCAGAACGATCGCTCCCGACTTCTCGGGTGACTGTCCGTTCCTGGCCGCTCGGCTTCGCCCACGGGAGTTTCTCGCTTCTTCCGCCTGGTGAACCACCACCGCCGCCCAGCCGAGGCCGTCGGGTGACTGGCGCAGCGAAGTAGAGGAGGAGGGCCGGGTCTCTTTCCGGCCCGAGGGACATTCGCGGAGCCGGTCGCCCGATGGCCTCGGCTTGCGCAGACCTCGATCGGCAACGGCCCAGGCTCGTCCGCACCTGAGCGCGGCGAGCCCGGCTCAGTGCGAAGCCCCGGCCGGCACCTTCACCAGTTCCAGCACATGCCGCACCATCGCATTCGCCAGTTCACTCTCGCCGACGAACACCGTGCCGGCGCCTTCTTTCTCGAGCAGCTCGGCCTCTTCGACGTTGTGGCTGCGTACGACGATCTGGATGGCCGGGTTCAGCGTGCGCGCGATCTCGACCATGCTGCGCACCTGCAGCGTCTCGGGCGTGGCGATGACGAGCGCGCGCGCATCCATGATGTGAGCCTGGATCAGCACCTCGGGTTCGGTCGCGTCGCCCCACACCGCGGGGATGTTGCGGTCGCGCAGGGCCTGCACGACCTCACGGTTCGACTCGGCCACGACGAAGGGCACGCCTTGCGCATTCAGCGCGTCGGCGATGCGCTTGCCCACGCGGCCCCAGCCCACCAGCACGACCTGGCGCGACAGGTACCTGGCCTCGGTCGTCATCGGCAGTTCGGCCAGCGGGCTCTCAGTCGGCTGCAGGCGCCGCGCCAGGCCGGGGCGGCGCAACAACCAGCGTTCGATCGGGTCGACCGCGCTGAACACCAGCGGGTTGATGGCGATCGAGATCAGCGCGCCGGCCAGGATCAGGCTCTGCCCTTCCTTGGGCAACAAGCCCAGTGACATGCCCAGCCCGGCCAGGATGAACGAGAACTCGCCGATCTGCGCCAGGCTGGCCGCGGCGGTCAGCGCCGTCTTCACCGGGTAGCGGAAGGCCAGCACCAGCGTCACCGCGGCGATCGACTTGCCCAGCACGATGATGGCCACGGTGGCGAGCACGTGCAGCGGCTCTTCGAGCAAGATGTTCGGGTCGAACAGCATGCCGACCGAGACGAAGAACAGCACCGCGAACGCATCCTGCAGCGGCAGGGTCTGCTCGGCAGCGCGCTGGCTGAATTCGGACTCGCGCAACACCATGCCGGCAAAGAACGCGCCGAGCGCGAACGACACGCCGAAAAGCGCCGCCGAGCCATAGGCAATGCTCACCGCGGCAGCCACCACGCACAAGGTGAACAGCTCGCGCGAGCCGGTCTTGGCCACGTGCCACAGGATCCACGGGAACAGCCGGCGCCCGCCGATCAGCATGAAGGCGATGAAGCCGCCGACTTGCGCCAAGGTGATCAACACGGTGAGGCCGGTGCTCTGGGCAGACTCCTTCAAGGCCGTGCCGCCGAGCGACGGCGCGAGCGCGGGCAGCAGCACCAGCACCAGCACCATCGCCAGGTCTTCGACGACGAGCCAGCCGATCGCGATGCGGCCGTTGGCCGAGTCGACGATGCCGCGGCTCTCCAGCGCCTTCAGCAGCACCACCGTGCTGGCCACCGAGAGCGCCAGGCCAAACACCAGCGCGCCGCCCAGCGACCAGCCCCACCAGGTTGCCACGCCAGCGCCGAGTGCGGTGGCCGCTGCCATCTGCACCACTGCGCCGGGCACCGCCAGCTTGCGCACCGCCATCAGGTCGTCGATGCTGAAGTGCAGGCCGACGCCGAACATCAGCAGCATCACGCCGATCTCGGCCAGTTGCGCGGCAATCTCGGCGTCGGCCACGAAGCCCGGCGTGGCCGGGCCGATGGCAATGCCCGCCAGCAGGTAGCCCACCAGCGCCGGCAGGCCGAGCCGCGCCGCAATGAAGCCGAAGATCAGCGCCAGGCCAAAACCCGCGGCAAGGGTGGTGATCAAGCTGACGGCGTGGGGCATCGGCGGGGTTCCTGACTGGGGTTGCGCGGTGAGGACGGGGCGGCTCGGCCCATGCTAAGCGCTGCGCCGCGCCGGGCCCACAGAAGCCTTGTGTCGGCAGGCTCCTACAGGCTCGCCCTGCCCCAGCCGACAGACTGCGCGGCAGTGCGTGCCTAGAGTGGCTTCACGGTAGACCGACCTTGGAGATCGTCATGAAAACTTTTGTTGTGCTGGCAGTTGCTTTGTCAAGCGCGCTGGCAGGCGTTGTGCCGGCCATGGCCCAAGCGGTCAATCAGCGGCCCGAGGGTCCGATCGTCGCGGAGGGCGAGGCGCCGCTCAGCCGGGTCCAGGTCATCAACGGCATCGAGGTGATCAACGGCGGCGCGAACATTGCCGACGCCAACTACATGAAGTCCCGTACCGGCGAGTTCGGGCTGCGCTTTGTCTTCAGCGGCCGGGGCGGCGAGTACGGCGTGGCCGAGCGACTGACCCTGCGCCAGGGCGACCGTGAAGTGATCAGCATCAAGGACGCCGGCCCGCACCTGCTGGTCAAGTTGCCGCCCGGCCGCTACACCGCCGAGGCCACGTTCAAGGGCGTTGCCGAAACGCGCACCGTGGTGGTGGGCAGTGGCGCGAGCCTGGTGAGCTGGAACACACCGAGAGCGTCCGACTGATCGGAAACGACGCCGAAGCGGCGCTTGCCGCAGACGAGCTACTTGGCGCTACTTGGCGCTATTTGGCCGTCGGCATCACGAACTCGGCGCCCTTGGCAATGCTCGCTGGCCAGCGCTGCATCACACTCTTCTGCTTGGTGTAGAAGCGCACACCTTCTTCGCCGTAGGCGTGCATGTCACCGAACAGGCTGCGCTTCCAGCCCCCGAAGCCGTGCCAGGCCATCGGCACGGGAATGGGCACGTTGATGCCCACCATGCCCACCTGCACCTGGCGCGAGAACTCGCGCGCCACGTTGCCGTCGCTGGTGTAGCAGGCCACGCCGTTGCCGAACTCGTGGTCGTTGACGAGTTGCACCGCCTCGGCCAGGTCTTTCACGCGCACGCATGACAGCACCGGGCCGAAGATCTCTTCCTTGTAGATGCGCATCGTCGGCTTGACGTGGTCGAAGAGGGTGCCGCCGGTGAAGAAGCCGGCCTCGAAGCCCTTGACCTTGAAGGGCTTGCCCGTTTGTGGGTCCAAGCGGCCATCGACCACCAGCTTGGCGCCTTCTTCGACACCCAAGCCGATGTAGCCCTCGATGCGCTCCAGCGCCTGCTTGGTGACGATCGGCCCCATCTCGGCGTCGAGCTCCATGCCGTTCTTGATCTTCAGCGTCTTCGCGCGTTCGGCCAGCTTCGGCACTATTCTGTCGGCCACGTCACCTACCAGCACCGCCACGCTGATCGCCATGCAGCGCTCGCCGGCCGAGCCGTAACCTGCGCCGATCAGGCCGTCGACCGCCTGCTCGATGTCGGCGTCGGGCATCACGACCATGTGGTTCTTCGCGCCGCCGAGCGCCTGCACGCGCTTGCCGTGGTGCGCGCCGGTCTCGTAGATGTACTGCGCGATCGGCGTGGAGCCGACGAAGCTGAGCGCCTTCACGTCGGGGTGCGTCAGCAACGCATCGACCACCACCTTGTCGCCCTGCACCACGCCGAACACGCCATCGGGCAAACCGGCCTGCTTCAGGAGTTCGGCCATGAACAGCGAACACGACGGGTCGCGCTCGCTGGGCTTGAGGATGAAGGCGTTGCCGCACGCCAGCGCCACCGGGTACATCCACATCGGCACCATGCACGGGAAGTTGAACGGCGTGATGCCGGCCACCACGCCGAGCGGCTGGCGCAGGGTCCAGTTGTCGATGCCGGTGCTCACCTGGTCGGTGAAGTCGCCCTTCAGCAGTTGCGGAATGCCGCAGGCGAACTCGACGATGTCGATGCCGCGCGTGACTTCGCCCTGCGCGTCGGTGAACACCTTGCCGTGTTCGGCGGTGATCATCGCGGCCAAGGTGTCGCGGTGCTGGTTGAGCAGTTGCAGGAAGTTGTTGAGCACGCGCGCACGGCGGATCGGCGGCGTGTCGGCCCAGCCGGGGAAGGCCGCCTTGGCCGAGGCGACCGCGGCGTTCACCTCGTCCACCGAGCCCAGCGCCACCTGCCGCGCCACCGCGCCGGTGGCCGGGTTCCAGACCGGCTGGCGGCGCCCACTGGTGCTGGCCACCGCGCGACCGTTGATGTAGTGGCCGACTTCGGTGGTGGCGGTGAAGGCTTCGGGTGCGCCCATGGTGCAGTCTCCTGTTCGTCAACTGGGAAGGATGGGGCAGCCGCGTCAGCGCGGCGCCATCGCGTTCAGCACCGCCAGGCTCATCGCCGTGGTGCTGTGCTTGATCGCCGGTTCGGCCACCGGCGCGAAGAAGGGCGAGTGGTTGAACGCCAGCGGCTTGCCACCGGGCTTCATCGCGGCGGCAACGTCTTTCGGGTCGAACACGCCGACGAAGAAGAACATCGACGGGATGCCTAGGTTGACGAAGGCCGAGAAGTCTTCGCTCGCGGTGATCGGTGGCACGCGCTGCACGCTGGCAGCGCCGAACACGCTGCGCAGCACGGCCTCGGTGCGCGTGACCACGGCGTCGTCATTGACCACCGCCAGGCCGCCCTCGACCAGGTTGACCTCGGGCTCGGGCGCGCCGGCCATCATCGCCGCCGCCTGTGCGGTGCGGCGCACGCCGGCCAGCAGCTTGGCGCGCACCTCGGGCTTGTACGAGCGGATCGTGCCGCGCAGGGTGGCGCTGTCGGGAATGATGTTTCCCACCGTGCCGGCCTGCACCGCGCCGATCGTGACGACGCCGAACTCCATCGGGTCTTTCTCGCGGCTGACCACTGCCTGCACATCGACGATGAAGCGCGCCGCGATGGCGATCGGGTCGATCGTCTTGTCGGGCGCCGAGCCGTGGCCGCCGCGGCCCTTGAAGGTGATGTCCAGGCCGTCGGAGTTGGACGTCATGGCGCCGACGTTGTAGCCGATGCTGCCCAGCGGCCCGGGCGAGCTGTGCAGTGCGAACGCGAAGTCGGGTTTGGCGAAACGGGTGAACAGGCCGTCGGCCAGCATCGCCTTGGCGCCCGAGACGGTTTCTTCGGCCGGCTGGGCCACGAACATCAAGGTGCCTTGCCACTTGCCCTTCATCGCCGCCAAGGTGCGCGCGGTGCCGAGCCAGGCGGTCACGTGAATGTCGTGACCGCAACTGTGGGCGACAAAACTTTCCTTGCCGTTGGACATGGCCTTGGCGCGGCTGGCGTACGCCAGGCCGGTCTTCTCTTCCATCGGCAGGGCATCGAGCTCGGTGCGCACCATCACCGTCGGCCCGGTGCCGTTGCGCAGCAATGCGACCACGCCGGTCTTGCCGATCTTCTCGGTCACCTCGAAGCCGAGCGCCTTCATCTCGGCGGCCAGCTTGGCCGCGGTGCGCACTTCCTCGAACGCCAGTTCGGGGTTGGCATGCAGGTCTTTGTAGACCGCGTCGAGCGAGGGGTACATGCCGTTGACGAGGCTGCCGATCTCGGCGGCATGGCGTTCGGCCCCTTGCGCGTGGCAAACCGATGCGGCGGCACAGGCGATGGCACAGACGGCAACACGGGTGAGGTGGATCATTCTTGTCTCCGGGTGGTCGGCGTCGGCCGAGTTTAGCGCTCTGCTGTAGCCGCAGTCGTGTCGGCCACCGGCAGCGACAGCACAGCCAGCGCGCCGCCGTCGGCGGCGTTGGCCAGGGTCACGCGGCCGTGGTGCAACTCGGCGATCTCCTTCACGAAGGACAGGCCCAAGCCGGTGCTCTTCTTCTGTGTCTGCGGGCGTGCGAGCGAGTAAAACTTCTCGAACACCTTGCCTTCGGCGTAGTCCGGAATGCCCGGGCCACGATCGCGCACGCACAGGTCCACGCTGCGGCGGTGCGTCAGCAGCGCCAGCGTGACCAGCCCGCCCGCGGGCGAGAAGTCGATCGCGTTGTCGACCAGGTTGGCCAGCGCGCGGTGCAGCAAGAAGGCGTCGCCTTCGACCACCGCATCGGCGCCGTCCACCAGCTCGATGCGCACGCCGCGCGCCGCGCACGCCGGCTGCACGCCGGCCACCAGATCGACCAGCAACGGCCGCAACGCCACCGCCGCCGGCGCGTCCAGGTAGCGGCGCGACTCCAGCGCGGTCAGCTCCATCATGCGGTCCACCAGCTCCTGAATGCGCTGCGCCTCGCGCGAGATGTTGGCGGCAAAGCGCGCGCGGTCAGCGTCGGGCATCGGTTCCTGCAACAATTCGGCAGCGCCACGGATCGCCGACAGCGGGCTCTTCACTTCGTGCGTCAAGGTCTGCACATAGTCGGCCACATAGTTGCGGCCGGCCAGCGCGTCGCGCATCTCGTCGTAGGCCGCCCCCAGCGCACCGAGCGCACGCCGACCCAGGCGCGGCAGGTCGAAGCTGCGCTGCGCGCGCACGTAGGCCACATAGTCGGCAATCAGGCCGAACGGGCGCACCAGCCAGACCGACACGATAAGCGCCAGCAGCAGCACCGCGATCACCGAGGTCACCCCCACCAGCAGCGTCTTGCGCCGCGCCGCTTCGACGAACTGGCCGAAGCTCTGAACCGGCTTGCCCACGCTGACGGCGCCGATGATCTCGTCGCTCGCACGGTCGCGCACTGGCGCGGCGACGAACATCACCGAAGTGCGCGGGTCGCCGTCGGTGTCGACCGTGGTACGAGCGCCGTAGCGGCCCTGCAGGGTCAGCCGGATGTCGTTCCACTCCGAGTGGTCTTCGCCGACGTGGCGCCGGGTCGAATCGAACACCACGATGCCGGCGCGGTCCACCACCGTCAAGCGCAGCTCGACGCGAGTTTTTTCGAAGCCGAAGATGTTCGCGTTGAAGCGGCGTGCGTAGACCGACTGGAATACGGGTGTCAGACCATCGGTCTGCAAGGCGCCATCGACCGAAGCCTGCTCGACGAAGGCCGCGAGCAACTGCGCCGTCTCGACCAGCGACTCTTCGGCCGACTCGCGGTAGCGCGGGTCGATGTCTCCGAGCTGGCGGACCATCAGCCAGCCCGCGCCGATCACATACGCGAGCAGGATGCCGATGAAGATGCGGCTGCGTTTGCTCAAGCTTGCGTCAGAGTGGCCGGCAAGTCTTCCGCCAGGCAATACCCACTGCCGCGGTGCGTGCGGATCGGCTCCAGGCCTGGCGCGATCAGCTTCAGCTTGGCACGCACCGTCTTCACATGCGCGTCCACCGTGCGGTCCATGCTCTCGGTGGCGCCGCCCCACACGCGTTCGAGCAGCGCGTCGCGCGAGTACACGTGGCCGGGGCGCGAGGCGAGCGTCTGCAGCAGGCCGAATTCGTAGCGCGACAGTTCCAGCAGCGCGCCGTAGAAGCGGATCTGGCGCCGGCCTTCGTCGACGACGATCGGGGCCGTGGCGGGCGGGGCGGCGCTTGCAGCTTCGGTTGCGATGACGGTGGCCGTGGCGGTGGCCGCCGGCCGGGCCGCACGGCGCAGGATCGAACGCACCCGCGCCACCAGTTCACGCGGCGAAAACGGCTTGGCCACGTAGTCGTCGGCGCCCAGCTCCAGGCCGACGACTCTGTCGATCTCGTCGCTGCGCGCGGTGAGAAACACCACTGGCACGTCGCTCAGCTCGCGCAGGCGCTTGAAGACTTCGAAACCGCTGGTGTCGGGCAGGCCCACGTCGAGGATCACCAGCGCCGGCACCTGCGCGAGCACGCTGGCCAGCGCTTCTTCGCCGGTGCTGACCCAGGCGGGGTCGAAACCGTCGGTACGCAACGCGTACTGAAGCGTGTCGGCAATGCCGGGCTCGTCTTCGACGATCAGGATGCGCGGCTTCATGGCCACCGCCAAGTCACTCGGTAGGCAGGAACCCTTCGATCGACAGGTACCGCTCGCCGGTGTCGTAGTTGAAGCCCAGCACCGTCGCGCCGGGCGCCAGATCAGGCAGCTTCTGCGCAATGGCAGCCAGGGTGGCGCCCGACGAGATGCCGACCAGGATGCCTTCTTCGCGCGCGCAGCGGCGGGCCATTTCGCGCGCCGCTTCAGCCTCGACCTGAATGGCGCCGTCGAGCAGTGCGGTGTGCAGGTTCTTCGGGATGAAGCCGGCGCCGATGCCCTGGATCGGGTGCGGGCTGGGCTTGCCGCCACTGATGACGGGCGACGCCGCCGGTTCCACCGCGAACACTTTCAAATTCGGCCACTTCGCCTTCAGCACCTGCGCGCATCCGGTGAGGTGTCCGCCGGTGCCCACGCCGGTGATCAGGGCGTCGATGCCATTCGGGAAATCGGCCGCGATCTCGAGCGCGGTGGTGCGCACGTGCACGTCGATGTTGGCGGCGTTCTCGAATTGCTGCGGCATCCATGAGTTCGGCGTTTGTGCCAGCAGCTCGGTGGCCTTGGCGATCGAGCCGTTCATGCCCTTTTCGCGCGGCGTGAGCACGAAGCTCGCGCCGTAGGCCAGCATCAGGCGGCGCCGCTCGACGCTCATGCTATCGGGCATGACCAGGATCAGCTTGTAGCCCTTCACCGCCGCGACCATCGCCAACCCGACGCCGGTATTGCCCGAAGTCGGCTCGATGATCGTGCCACCGACTTTCAGCGCGCCGGATTTTTCGGCCGCCTCGACCATCGACAGCGCGATGCGGTCCTTGATCGAACCGCCCGGATTCGCGCGCTCGCTCTTGATGTAAACCTTGTGCGTGGCGCCGAACAGCCGGTTGATGCGGATGTGGGGTGTGTTGCCGATGGTCTGGAGAATGCTGTCAGCGATCATGGGGCGGCTCCGTGGAAGGCCAAAGAAATGAGGCCAAAGAAGTGAGGCCAAATTATGGGCGTGATAATTCAAGCATGAACGCGCCTTTGCAAAACGACAGTTTCCTGCGCGCCTGCCTGCGCCAACCCACCGAACACACCCCCGTGTGGCTGATGCGCCAGGCCGGGCGCTACCTGCCCGAATACCGCGCCACCCGTGCCAAGGCCGGCAGCTTCATGGGCCTGGCGACGAACACCGACTACGCCACCGAGGTCACCCTGCAGCCGCTGGAGCGTTATGCGCTGGACGCTGCCATCTTGTTCAGCGACATCCTGACCGTGCCCGACGCGATGGGCCTGGGCCTGAGCTTTGCGCTCGGCGAAGGGCCGAAGTTCGCGTCGCCGGTGCGCGACGAAGCGGCGGTGGCCAAGCTCGCCGTGCCCGACATGGACAAGCTGCGCTACGTGTTCGATGCCGTCGCGTCGATCCGCCGCGCGCTCAACGGGCGCGTGCCGCTGATCGGCTTTTCGGGCAGCCCGTGGACGCTGGCCTGCTACATGGTCGAAGGCGCCGGCTCCGACGACTACCGCCTCGTCAAGAGCATGCTCTACAGCCGGCCCGACCTGATGCACCGCATGCTGGCCATCAACGCCGATGCGGTGGCGCAGTACCTGAACGCGCAGATCGACGCTGGCGCGCAAGCCGTGATGGTGTTCGACAGCTGGGGTGGCGTGCTGGCCGACGGCGCGTTCCAGACCTTCAGCCTGGCCTACACGAAGCGCGTGCTCGCGCAACTGAAGCACGAGCATGAAGGCCAGCGCATTCCGCACATCGTGTTCACCAAGGGCGGCGGTTTGTGGCTCGACGAGATCGCGGCGATCGGGCCCGACGTGGTCGGCCTGGACTGGACCGTGAACCTGGCCGCCGCGCGCGCCCGCGTCGGCCACAAGGTGGCGCTGCAAGGCAACCTCGACCCGAACGTGCTGTTCGCCGGGCCGGAGCAGATTCGAGCCGAAGTCGCGCACGCGTTGACGAGCTTCGGCGCGCCGGTGGGTGCCGATGGTCGGGTCGGCGGGCATGTGTTCAACTTGGGCCACGGCATCAGCCAGTTCACGCCGCCGGAGGCGGTCTCGGTGCTGGTGGACACGGTGCACGAGGTGTCGCGGCGCATGCGTCAGGCGGCCTGAGCTAGATCACCGCGGTGACCCCCTAGCTTGAAACTGGCTGTGTTTGGCGGTAAGTGAGCACTCAGGGCTTGACTTATCCCCAAATCCTGACCCTGCGATTTGCTTTTCCCGGCTGCTGCGCCGCACCATGCGTTTTTCACGGTACTGTAGCTAAGTCATTGATTTTGCTGACATTGCCGGCATGCCCTCAAACCGGGCAGTTGCGAGTGAACCTCAATCGAATCAAGCATTTAGGGGCTTCAGGGCGATGTTTCCCACAAAGTTATCCACAACTTTGGTGGAAAGATTCAAAAGGTGTTTTGAATCATCGACTTACGCCTGTTAATTGAGAAAGCGCCGAGCTTTGTCACGTAAATGTCATGGAGTCTTGGGTGGCTGACAGGGTGGTTTTGCAGGTCGCTGTGGAGGCCCCTGCACACACCGGCCTCACACACCCGCTGGCCTACACCAGCGAGCAGCCACTCGCGCCGGGAACCCTGGTGCGTGTTCCGCTGGGCAAGCGCGAGGTGCCGGGTGTGGTGTGGGCGGCCGACGAATCGGGCAGCGCAGCGCCGGCCGAATTGCGCCCGGTCACGCAGGCGTTGTCGTCGCTTCCGCCGCTGAGTCCACGATGGTGCGAGCTGGTGGAATTCGCTTCGGGTTACTACCAACGCAGCATCGGTGAGGTGGCCCTGTCGGTGCTGCCGCCGGAATTGCGCAAGCTCGATGACGCGCAACTCGCCAGCCGCATCAAGCGCACCGGCAAGTGGCTGCCGGCTGCGGCCGGCGAGGCCGCGCCTTCCTTGCCAAGCGCGTTGCCACCCTCATTGCCACCCCTGAGCGACGAACAGGCCGCGGTGCTGCAGCAGCTCGACGCCTTGGTGGCGGAAGGCAAACCCACCACCGTGCTGCTGCACGGCGCCACCGGCAGCGGCAAGACCGAGGTCTATCTGCGTGCCGCCGCGCAGGCCCTGGCGGCGGGTCGGCAAGCGCTGGTGCTGGTGCCCGAGATCAACCTGACGCCGCAACTCGAAGCGCGCTTTGCCGAACGTTTTGCCGGCCGCCACATCGTCTCGCTGCACAGCGGCCTGACGCCGGCACAGCGCCTGCGCCATTGGCTCGCCGCGCACCTGGGGCTGGCCGACCTGGTGCTGGGCACTCGGCTGGCGGTGTTCGCGTCGATGCCGCGCTTGGGGCTGATCGTCGTCGATGAAGAGCACGACCCCTCGTACAAGAGCCAGGAAGGCGCGCGCTATTCGGCACGCGATCTGGCGGTGTACCGCGGCAAGCTCGAAGCGGCGCCGGTGCTGCTGGGTTCGGCCACGCCGTCATTGGAAAGCTGGCAGCGCGCCAATGAAGGACGCTACGTGCGGCTGGGGCTGCCATCGCGCATCGGCGGTGGCGCGCTGCCAACGGTGCGGCTGGTCGACATGGGGCTGCTGCCCAAGGTGAAGGGCGTGAGCCCGGTGGTGTCACCGCCCTTGCTGGCGGCCTTGCAATTGCGGATCGAGCGCCAGGAGCAGAGCCTGGTGTTCCTGAACCGGCGCGGGTATGCGCCGGTGTTGCACTGTGGTGATTGCAGCTGGAAGAGCGGCTGCCCGCACTGCAGCGCCTGGCGCGTGTTCCACAAGCTCGACCGCACCCTGCGCTGCCATCACTGCGGCCTGACCGAACGCGTGCCGCGTGCCTGCCCCGAGTGCGGCAACCTCGACATCGCCCCGATCGGCCGCGGCACGGAGCGACTCGAAGAACAGTTGGCCGAGCTGCTGCCGGGCGCACGCATCGCGCGCATCGACGCCGACAGCACGCGTGCCAAGGGCGCGTTGCAGGAGCAATTGGGGGCAGTGCACGCCGGCGACGTGGACGTGCTGGTGGGCACGCAGATGATCACCAAGGGGCACGACTTCCGCCGCATCACGCTGGTGGCCGCGGTGAACCCGGACACTTCGCTGTTCAGCAGCGACTTTCGTGCGCCGGAGCGCTTGTTCGCATTGCTGATGCAGGCCGCAGGCCGGGCCGGGCGCGACGCCGCGCAGGCCGCGCGCAGCGAAATGTGGGTGCAGACCTGGCACCCGCAACACGCGCTCTACGCCGCGCTGCGCAAGCACGACTTCGGCGCCTTTGCGCAGAGCCAGTTGAAGGAGCGCGAGATGGCCGGGCTGCCACCGTATTCGCACCTCGCGGTGCTGCGCGCCGAGGCGCGCAGCGTCGAAGCGGCGCGTGGTTTTTTGCAGGCCGCCGCCGTTGCCGCTGCGGGCCTGCCCGGCGCGGACGCAGTGATGCTGTACCCGCCGGTGCCGCTGGGCGTGGCGCGCGTGGCCAACGTCGAGCGCATGCAGATGCTGCTGGAGTGCGACTCGCGCGTGGCGCTGCAACGCTTTCTGGCAGCGTGGCTGGCCGCGTTGCAAACTGTGCGTAGCCAACGCAAGGCCAGTGATGAGCGCATCTTGCGCTGGGCCGTCGACGTCGATCCGCTGACGATCTGAACTCAGTGACGCCGCGGGGGCGGGCGCCGTGATGCACCGGGTCGTGCCGCGCCGGGTCGTGATTGCACCGCCAACGGCCGGCCCACATCGGCGAGCAACAGCGTGGCGCGCACCAGCCCCTCAACGGCCTCGCTCAATTCGGCCGGCGGCTCGAGCGATTCGATTTCTGCCAGCAGTTCATCGGCGTCTTCCAGGTCGTCGGGATCGAGGTGACGGTACAGCAGCGCCAGCGGTTCGGTCATCGCCGGGCTGTTCAGCTCCATCAATTGAGGAAAGAGTTCCAGCGCGGCAGCAAAACCCGCGACCCACGGATACACCGCCTCGACAGCGGCCGGCGATTCGCCCTCCTCGTCCGCATCGTCCGCATCGTCCGCATCGTCCACATCGTCCGACAACTCGAACACCCACGGATCGAACCAGCGGCGCTGCGCGATCGCTTCATTCAACTCGGCATGCCGGCGCAAGGCCAGCGCATGCAGGCGCGTTGCATCGAAGCCGCGCGGCAGAGGGCGACCATCGGCATCGGCTATGTGCGGTAGCCAACGTAGGGCGGGCACGGCGCGCGGCTGCACCAGCACGCCACACAGAAATCCGTCGAGCATGCTCACGTCGAGCGGCTCCAGCGGTGCGGGCACGCGGTCGAGCAGCGCCTGCAGCTCGTCGAGCTCGCGCTCGCTCCAGGGTGGTGCGCCTTCACGCGGGGGGTTGTCGGGTCGGTTCGGCATGCCGGGATTGTCGCGCGCAAGACAAGTCGCAAGATAAGCCGCAAGATAGGTCGCAAGACATGGCGCGAATGCCTTCGGAGGTGCCTTCGCCGCGGCCTTCCCTGCTGCCAAATGAATCCGTGAACTGTTGCACCGAAGTGCCGAGCGCGGACCTTTGTCCCCCTGAATGGGGATGGCTAACGGCTCCGTTGGCCCCTACAGTTGCACTCACTGCTGTCACACGGGGTCTACAAAACAGATCGCGATATCAGGTCTACAACGCCCGGCCAAGAAAACCACACCGAACAGGGCGAACGACCAGCACCAGTCCCAACGACGTTCTTCATTGAAGAACTTCACACCACCCACTCGCTCACCCGAGTGGGTTTTTTTTCGTCTGTTTCGCCTCATCGGTCGGCCGCTTCAGGCTTGGCGCATCACCGCAGCGACCCCGCCGCTACACCTCGAACACCTTCAGCGCGTCGTACCCGTCGGCCTCACCCCGCCGGCTGTGGCCGCGCGCGTTGCTCACCACGCGCGTACTGCCATGCGCATGCGCGACGGTGTAGTCGTGCCGGCAATGCAGGTGGCCGTGGATCCACAGGTCGGCATGCGGCAGCAGGTCGTCGTCGGCATTGCAGAAACTCGCGGTGCCGGGCTGGTGGCCGTAACGCGGGTCGGCACTCTGGAGGCTCGGCGCGAAATGGGTGATCGCGACAGTGGCGTCCCAGTCGCGCCGATTCGGCGCCGCCGCCCCGGCCAGTTCGGCTTCAAGCCAGGCGCGGCAGGCAAGTGCTTCCTGGCGCACGGCCAGGGCGTCGAAGGGCGCACCGTGGCGCGTCGCGCGCATCACGCGCATGTAGTGGCCGGCGGCGCGCATGGCCTTGTCGCGCCGCGCCGGGCCGAACACGTCGAAGTCGCACCAGCGCGTGGTGCCGACGAAACGGACGCGCCGGCCCTGCGCATCGACCCGCACGCAGCTCTCGCACTCCAGCAGCGTGATGCCGAGGTCGCCGCACAGCGCACGCAGCGCCGGCCAGGCCTGGGGGATGTCACGCCGATCGAACTCGTGGTTGCCGGCCACCAGCAGCACCGGCACCGGCCAGCGGCGGAACGGCGCGAGCCCTCCCCAACCGCTGTCGATGTCGCCCGCGAGCACCAGCAACTCGGCGCCGGGAGCCGGCTCGGGCACGAAGTTTTCGGTCTCGAGGTGCAGGTCGGAGAGCAGCTGGATGCGCATCGTTCAGCCGCGCGGCGTCTGTCGTGCCGTCGGTCGCGCCGACGCTCGTGGCGTCGCTGTCGGCGTCGGTCGCGGCATCAAGCGCCGTGGCACAGCTTGAACTTCTTGCCGCTGCCGCAAGGGCAGGCGTCGTTGCGGCCGACCTTCGGAACTTCGCGCTTGACGGTGTCCACTTTGTAGCGCAGCTCGCGCGTCAGCTCAGACAGGTCGGCCACCGTGACCACCAGCTCTTCCATGGCTTCGTCGAGCGTGGCCAGCGGGTGTTCGCGGTCGAGCGTGGCGACGACCTCGCGCTCTTCGTCGGTCTCGGCCGGCAGGTGGCGGAACAGGCGCGCCAGCGCGGCCATCACCGCATCGTCGGGCAACTCCATCAGGTCGGGGAAGGTGATCGTGGCGTGCTGGAACCCCGCCACCCACGGCATCAGCGATTGCGACACGGGGCTCAGGCCGGCCATGGCCTCGGCAGCCGCTTCTCTGTCTTCTTCGCCTTCCTTGCCTTCTTCACCTTCTTCGCCTTCGGCCTGCGCCGGGCCAGGCTGGTCGTCGTCGAACTCCAGCACCAGCGGGTCGAACCAGCCGTCTTCGAGCATGGCCTGGTTCAGGTGCGCATGGCGGCGCAGGATCAGCGCGGTGGTGCGCTGTTGCCAGGCGGCGTCCACCTCGTCGGGCAAAGGCCGGCCGTCGAAGTCGAACACATGCGCCAGCCAGGTGGCCGGCTCCAGCAGCAAGGGCTGCACGAGCACGCCGCACAGGTAGCCGTCGAGCATCACCGCGTCGAGCGGCTCAAGCGGTTCGGGCGTGGCGGCAAGCAGCTCGTCGAGCTCGGCGAATTCGGCATCGCTGAGGTCGCGGGCAAGGTTCTTGATGTGGGTCGGTGCGGGCATGTTGGACCTCGACTGAAGCCGGCATTGTCGTCTGCGACGGCACGAACCCGGGCCTGCGCGGGTGGGCGCGGGCGCGCGCGGGTGCTGGTGAGCAAGCGCTGACGCTTGTGCGTTCTGTCCGCGCAGACCACCGAAGTGCAGGGTATCCGCCACGCCAGTCTTGCCAAATGTGACTAGCTACTTGCAACCTAAGGTTGTAAAGTGAAATCGACCTTGGGAGGTTGAAGAACATGACAGAACTGATCCATCCCCTCAATCCGGGACGGCTCGACAAGGCGCTTCTGCAGCGGGTAGCCGCTGGTGGTGCGCGGTTTTCGGTGGCGCAATCCATTCGCGGCAACATGAGCGCCAGTGTGCGTGCGGTGCGTGAGCTGGTGAGTCAGTACCAGCCGGTGTTCGGCATCAACTCGGGCTTCGGTTCGCTCGGGCCAACGCGGATCCGCGACGATCACTTGTCGCAGATGCAACGCAATCTGGTGCTCTCTCACAGCGTCGGCGTGGGCGCGGCACTGCCGGCTCCGGTGGTGCGGCTGATGCTGGTGCTGAAGGCGGCCAGCCTGGCGCATGGCCTGTCCGGCGTTCGCGATGAACTGCTCGATGCGCTGCTGGCCCTGCTCGCCGCCGACGTGCTGCCCGTGGTGCCCGAAAAGGGCTCGGCCGGCGTCTCGGGCGACCTGGCACCGCTGGCGCATCTGGCGGGCCTGCTGATCGGCGTCGGTGAGGCCCACATGGAAGGCCGCCGCGTGACCGCCGGCCCGGCGCTGGTGCATGCGGGCTTTGCGCCGCTGGAACTGGCCCCCAAAGAAGGCCTGGCGCTGATCAGCGGCACGCAGGCCTCGAACGCACTCGCCATCCACGCGATGCAACGCCTGGAGCGCATCTTCGATGTGGCCGTGGCGGTGGGCGCAATGAGCCTGGACGCCGTCAAAGGTTCAGACACACCGTTCGACGACCGCATTCACGCTGCACGCGGTCACCGCGGCCAGCGCGAGGTGGCGGGCCGTTACCGCGCCTGGTTGTTCAGCAGCGAATTGCGCCAGCCGCACCAGCACACCGAGCAGGTGCAAGGGCCCTACTGCCTGCGCTGCCAGCCGCAGGTGATGGGCGCCTGCCTGGACCAGATGCGCCATGCGTGGACGGTGCTGCTGACGGAAGCCAACAGCGCGTCCGACAACCCGCTGGTATTTGCCGAGACGCTCGAAGCGTTGTCGGGCGGCAACCAGCACGACGAGCCGATCGCTTTCGCCGCCGACAACCTGGCGCTGGCCATCGCGCAGATCGGCGCGCTGTCCGAACGCCGCACTGCGCTGATGGTGGACCCGGCGCTGTCGGGCCTGCCAGCCTTCCTGGTGCAGGACAGCGAGTTCAACACCGGCTTTCGCATCGGCCAGGCCACCGCCGCCGCGTTGGTGGCCGAGAACAAGCTCCTGGCCCGCCCGGCCAGCGTCGACGAGCCCGCCACCACCGCCGGCCAGGAAGACAACCACGCGATGGGCTTGCAAGCCGCGCGGCGCCTGCACAGCATGCTCGACAACACCGCCAGCATCGTGGCGATCGAATGGCTGGCCGCCGCGCAGGCGCTCGACTTCCGCCGCCCGCTGCAGTCGTCGCCGGCGCTGGAGCATTTGCACACGCAATTGCGCGAGCACGTACCGCACCTCGAGAAAGACCGCCCGATCGCGCCCGATGTGAGCGCCGCGACGGCGCTGGTCGAAGCGGGGGTCGCCGCACCCGATTGAAGCTGCGCCTGCCGGCTGTGGCCAAAGCGGCGCGGGGCGGACCGGGGGCGGCCTCGGGTAGCGTGGGGCCGGTTTCGGCGACATGGGTTTCGGCGACACGGGTTTCGGCGAAACTCGGCGGCTTCATCACTCGCCGAGGTCGCCCGTGAAATTCAAGATGGCCAGCAACTCGCTGTTCGCGATCCTGCTGCGTTCGGCGTGGTGGGTCAGCGCCGCCCTCGCAGCGGCGGTCGGGCTGGTGGCCTGGGCGCTGCTGCCAGCCGACTACCGCGCGGCCGGCGCACTGTCAGGCTTTCCGTTCGCGGTGATCGCGGTCATGTCGGCATGGCAGCAACGCCATGCGCCGAGCGCGGCGCGCATCGATCAGACCACGCAGGCGGTGAGCGGCATGGCCTGGCCGGCGTTTGCCGACCTGCTGGAGCAGGCCTTCAGGCGAGACGGCTACACGGTGCTGCGGCGCAGCGGATCGGCGGTCGACTTCGAACTCGAACGCAAGGGCCGCAAGATGCTCGTGTGCGCCAAACGCTGGAAGTCCGCCCGCGCCGGGCTCGAACCGCTGCGTGACTTGCAGGCCGCACGAGACGCCGCCGAGGCGCCGGATGCGCTGTGGATCGGCCTGGGTGCGCTCACCGAAACCGCCCGGCCCTTTGCCGCCGAACACGGCATCGCCGTCTGGCAGGCCGCCGAACTGGCTCAGGCGCTGCGCGGGTTGCCGCTCGGCGCCGCGCCGCGCGCCTGACCGATCAAGCTGCTCAGGCCATCGCCGCCTGAGCCGCCAGCACCTCGGTGCGCACCTGCTCAGTCAGCTCGGCCTTGAGCTCGACGAACGGCGGCGTGGTCTTCACCACATAACTTCGCGGGTGCGCGATCGGCACCTCGCGGTTGAGCTTGATGCGCCCCGGGCGCGCGCTCATCACGATCACGCGGCTGCCCATGAACACGGCTTCGTCGATGTCGTGTGTGACGAACAGCACCGTCTTGCGCTCAGCCTCCCAGATGCCCAGCAGCAGCTCCTGCATTTGCTCGCGCGTCTGATGGTCGAGCGCGCCGAAGGGCTCGTCCATCAGCAGCATGCGCGGGCCGTTGGCGAGCGCGCGCGCGATGGCCGTGCGCTGCTGCATGCCGCCCGACAACTGCTTGGGGTAGTGGTGCTCGAAGCCGACCAGGCCGACCTTCTTCAAGTAGCCCTGCGCGATCTCGATCTGCTGCGGGCGTGGAAAACCGCGCTCCTGCAGCCCGAAGCACACGTTGTCGCGCACCGTAAGCCAGGGGAACAGCGTGTAGCTCTGGAACACCATGCCGCGGTCGGCGCCGGGGCCTTCGATGCGTTTGCCGTCGAGCAGCACCTCGCCGGAGGTCTGCTGGTCGAGCCCCGCGACGATGCGCAGCAAGGTGCTCTTGCCGCAGCCCGAGGGGCCCAGGATGGTGACGAAGTCGTTCTCCGCCACGTCCAGGTCGGTGGCCTGCAGCGCCACGGTCGGCGTGCCGCCGCTGGTCGATGCGAAGCTGCGCGAGACGCCGCGGATGGTGAGGAAGTTGCTCATGTCGTGTGGCCCTCAGCGCCCCAACTGCGCCCACGGGAACAACCTGCGGTTGACCCACTTGAAAAACAGATCACTGCACAGCCCGATCAGCCCGATGACGATGATGCCGAAGATGATCTGGTCGGTCGCCAGCAGCGCCTGGCTGTCGGTGATCATGTGGCCGATGCCGCTGGACGCGCCGATCAGCTCGGCCACGATCACATAGGTCCAGGCCCAGCCCAGCACCATGCGCAGGATCTCGCAGATCTCGGGCGCGGCACCGCGGATCAGCACGCGCTTGACGATGCCTGAGTCGCTGCAGCCCAGCGTATAGGCCGCCTCCACCAGGTCGCGCCGCGTATTGCCCACCGTCACCGCGATCATCAGCACCAGCTGGAAGAAGCTGCCGATGAAGATGACCGAGAGCTTCTGTGCCTCGCCGATGCCGGCCCACAGGATCAGCAGCGGAATGAAGGCGCTCGCCGGCAGGTAGCGCGCGAAGGAAACGAAGGGTTCGAAGAAGGCTTCGATGGGCTTGTAGGCGCCCATCATCACACCCAGCGGCAAGGCCAGCGCCGCAGCGATGGCGAAGCCACCGACCACGCGCCACACCGTCATGCCGATGTCCTTGGCGAAACCCATCTCGGTCAGCAAGGTCCAGCCCGAGCGCACCATCGTGATCGGGTCGGCCAGGAAGGTCTTGGACACGTAGCCGCTCAACGTGAACGCCGCCCACACGAGCGTGAACAACACGAAGAAGGACACGCCCAGCACGATGCGCGTGCCGGGTTCGACGGGTTTGAGCGGCGTCATGCGGGCGGCCCCTGCTTCGTTCGCGGGTTACTTCAGGAAGCGCGTGTCGGCCAGCTTCGACATGTCGGGCAGCTGCTTGATGATGCCGGCCTCCATCAGCAGGTCGGCCGCTTCCTTGCTGAACGCGGCATGCTCACTGGCAAAGAATTTCTCGTTCGCGGCGCGGTCCTGCCAGCGCAGGTACTTCTGCGAGGCTTCGAACTGCTCACCGGTCGCCTTCACGTCGGCGCCCATGATCTCGAAGCTCTTCTTCGGGTCGGCCTTGATCATCTCCAGCGCGTCGAAGTAACCATCGGCCAGCGCCTTGGCGGCCTTCGGGTTTTCGGCCAGGAACTTCGGCGTGCAGCCGAAGGTGTCCATCACCATCGGGTAGTCGAGTGTCGTGGCGATGATCTTGCCGGCCTCGGGCTTGGCGCGCACCGCGCCGAGGTAGGGCTCGTAGGTCATCGCGGCGTCGATGTCGGTATTGCCGGCGATCATCGCGTTGGCGGCGGCCTGCGGCTCGAGGTTGACGATCTTCACGTCCTTCAGGCTCAGGCCGTTCTTCTTCAGCATCCAGGCAAGCCCGAAGTACGGTGCCGTGCCGGGCGCGCTGGCAGCGACCGTCTTGCCTTTCAAGTCGGCGATCTTGGTGATGGCGGGCTTGACGACCATGCCGTCGGCACCGTAGCTCTTGTCGAGCTGGAAGATCTGCGTGGTGGCCACGCCGTTGGCGTTCCACACCACCCAGGTCTCGACCGTGGTGGCGGCACACTGGATGTCGCCCGAGGCCAGCACCAGGTGGCGGTCCTTCTGCGGGATCTTCTTGATCGTCACGTCCAGGCCGTGTTTCTTGAACAGGCCGGCTTCCTTGGCCAGGGTCAGCGGCGCAAAGCCGGTCCAGCCCGAGATGCCGATCGCGACCTTGGTTTCCTGCGCTATTGCCGCAGCGGGCAGCAGCAGCGCGGCCGCGAGAATGCTCAGCGATTTCTTCATGACGGTTTCCTTTGGGACGGGTGAGGAGAAGGGATTCAAGCCGGCTTCCAGAGCACGGGCAAGTCGGGCAAGGTACGCAGGATACGTGCCAATGAACCGTTGCGAACCAGCGCGGTGGCACGGGCCATTTCGGGCGCGAGATAGCGGTCGTGCGCGATCGTCGCGACCTGCTCGCGCAGCAGCGCGTGCACCTGCTCCAGCGCCACCGAACTGCGCAGCGGGCGCAGGAATTCGATGCCTTGCGCTGCGGCGAGTAATTCGATGCCGAGGATGTTCGAGGTGTTGGCGATCATCGCCTGCAGGCGCCGCGCGGCGAAGGTCGCCATCGACACGTGGTCTTCCTGGTTCGCGCTGGTGGGCAGGCTGTCCACGCTGGCCGGGTGGGCGAGCGACTTGTTCTCGGACGCGAGCGATGCGGCCGTGACGTGCGCGATCATGAAGCCGCTGTTCAGCCCCGCGTCGGCGGTCAGGAACGGCGGGAGCCGCGACACGCCGCTGTCGATCAGCATCGCGATGCGGCGTTCGGCGATCGCGCCGACTTCGGCGATCGCCAGCGCCATGCCGTCTGCGGCGAGCGCGACCGGCTCGGCGTGGAAGTTGCCGCCCGAAATCATCTCGCCTTGCTCACCGTTCGCCGCGGCGAACACCAGCGGGTTGTCGGTCACCGCATTCGATTCGCGCAGCAGCACCAGCGCGGCGTGGCGCATCACATCGAGGCACGCTCCCACCACCTGTGGCTGGCAGCGCAGCGAGTACGGATCCTGCACGCGGTCGTCGCCTTCCATGTGCGAGCGGCGGATTTCGCTGCCAGCCAGCAGCGCGCGGTAGTTCTGGGCCACGTCGATCTGCCCCGGCTGGCCGCGCAGTTCGTGGATGCGCGGGTCGAACGGGCCGTCGCTGCCGCGCGCGGCATCGACGGTCAGCGCGCCGATCACCAGCGCCGCCTCCAGCACCGGCTCGAAGGCGAGCAGCGCATGCAGCGCGAGCGCGGTCGAGGTCTGCGTGCCGTTGATCAGCGCCAGGCCTTCTTTCGCGCCCAGGCTCAGCGGTGCGATGCCGGCGGCCTGCAGTGCGGCGGCGGCCGGCACGGAACGGCCGTCGACGAGCATTTCGCCCTCGCCCAGCAGCGCCAGCGTCATGTGCGCCAGCGGCGCCAGGTCGCCCGACGCGCCGACCGAACCCTGCGACGGGATGAACGGCACGAGGCCGGCGTTGTGCACCGCCAGCAAGGTGTCGACCACGACCTGGCGAACACCGGAGTGGCCGCGCGCCAAGCTGGCTGCCTTCAGCGCCAGCATCAGCCGCACGACCTCGGGCTGCAGCGGCTCGCCGACGCCGACGCTGTGCGAGCGGATCAGGTTCAGCTGCAGGGTGTCGAGCTGCGCCTTGCTGATGCGCTGGTTGGCGAGCTTGCCGAAGCCGGTGTTGACGCCGTAAACCGGCGCGTCGCCATCGGCGGCGGCTTGCACGACCTGCGCACTGGCACGGATCGCGGCGCGTGCCGAATCGGGCAGGCTCAGGCTCACGCCACCGGCGTGGATGGCTTGCAGTTGTTCGAGCGTGAGCTGGCCGGGTTCGATCAGCATGTCAATTGCCGCCTTGCAACATCGGCATGTTCAGGCCTTGTTCCTTCGCACAAGCCACGGCTTCGTCGTAGCCGGCGTCGGCATGCCGCATCACGCCGGTACCCGGGTCGTTCCACAACACACGTTCGATGCGCTTGGCGGCAGCATCGGTGCCGTCGCAGACGATGACGACACCGCTGTGCTGCGAATAACCCATGCCGACCCCGCCGCCGTGGTGCAGGCTGACCCAGGTCGCGCCACCGGCGGTGTTGAGCAGCGCGTTCAGCAGCGGCCAATCGGAGACGGCGTCGCTGCCGTCCTTCATCGCCTCGGTCTCGCGGTTCGGCGAAGCCACCGAGCCGCTGTCCAGGTGGTCGCGACCGATCACGATCGGCGCTTTCAGCTCGCCGCTCTTCACCATTTCATTGAAGGCCAGCCCTGCCCGGTGGCGCTCGCCCAGGCCGATCCAGCAGATGCGCGCCGGCAGGCCCTGGAAGGCGATGCGCTCGCCGGCCATGTCGAGCCAGCGGTGCAGGTGCGCGTCTTCCGGGAACAGCTCCTTCATCTTCGCGTCGGTCTTGCGGATGTCTTCCGGGTCGCCACTCAACGCGACCCAGCGGAACGGCCCCTTGCCGCGGCAGAACAGCGGCCGAACGTACGCCGGCACAAAGCCAGGGAAAGCAAACGCGTTCTTCACGCCGGCGTCGAACGCGACCTGGCGGATGTTGTTGCCGTAGTCCACCGTGGGCACACCCATCGCCTGGAAGTCGAGCATCGCCTGCACGTGCACCGCGCAACTGCGCGCGGCCGCGTCGCGCAGCGAGGCGTGCTGGCCGGCGTCGGCCTGCGCGGCGCGCCAGCTCTCCACGCTCCAGCCCGAAGGCAGGTAGCCGTTCACGAGGTCGTGCGCCGAGGTCTGGTCAGTCACCAGGTCGGGGCGGATCTCGCCGGCTTTCGCGCGGCGGACGAGTTCGGGCAGGAGGTCGGCAGCGTTGCCGAGCAGGCCGATCGACACGGCCTTCTTCTCGCGGCTGTAGCGCTCCAGGCGTTCGAGCGCGTCGTCGAGGTCACGGGCCTGTTCGTCGAGGTAGCGGGTCTTGATGCGGAACTCGATGCGCGACTGCTGGCACTCGATGTTCAGCGACGATGCGCCGGCAAAACTCGCCGCCAGCGGTTGCGCGCCGCCCATGCCGCCCAGGCCGGCGGTGAGGATCCACTTGCCGGCCAGACTGCCCCCGAAGTGCTGCTTGCCGGCTTCGACGAAGGTTTCGTACGTGCCTTGCACGATGCCCTGGCTGCCGATGTAGATCCACGAGCCGGCAGTCATTTGGCCGTACATCATCAGGCCCTTGCGATCGAGCTCGTGGAAGTGCTCCCAGGTCGCCCACTTCGGCACCAGGTTCGAGTTGGCAATCAGCACGCGCGGCGCATCGACATGCGTGCGAAACACGCCGACCGGCTTGCCTGACTGCACCAGCAAAGTCTCGTCTTCGTTCAGCGCGCGCAACGCCTTCAGCATCGCCTCATAACAGTCCCAGTTGCGCGCCGCCTTGCCGATGCCGCCGTAGACGACCAGCGCGTCCGGGTTCTCGGCCACCTCGGGGTCGAGGTTGTTCTGCAGCATGCGGTAGGCGGCTTCGATGAGCCAGTTCTTGCACGTGATGGCCGTGCCGCGCGGTGCGCGAACCGGGTGCGGCTGGGCAATGTGTTTGGCGGTGGACAGATCGGACATGGTGAACCTCTCGGCAGGTGACTCGGAGAAGGCGGGAGCTTCGGGAAAACGATGAAGCGAACGCTGGCAACTGTACTTGTCTAGACAAGACTATGCAAGTAGACTTTGAGGCATGGTTTTCCCGGATCATGTTCTCTCGCCCAGCGCCGCAACCACGCCGCCGACCGCGCCTTATGCCAAGGTCAAGCAGTACCTGAAGCAGGAGCTCGAGCGCGGCCGCTGGGCGCCCGGCACGCTGATGCCGTCGGAGGCCGAGCTGGTGGCGCAGTTCGGCGTCAGCCGCATGACCGTCACGCGCGCGCTGCGCGAGCTGCAGACCGAGGGGCTGGTGGACAGGCTGCAAGGCGTGGGCACCTTCGCCGCGCACCTGAACCGGGTCGCGTCGCGCCTGACCATCCGCGACCTGCAGGCCGAGATCACCGCGCGCGGTCACGTGCACCACGCCGAGGTGCACGTGGTGCGGCAAGAGCGCGCGCCGGCCGAGCTGGCGCAGCGCCTCGGGCTGGCCACCGGCGCGCCGGTGTTCCACACCTTGCTGGTGCACTTCGAGAGCGGCGTGCCGCTGCAGTGCGAAGACCGCTACGTGAACCCCGCCTGCGCGCCCGACTACCTGGGCGTGGACTTCACCCGCACCACGCCGACGCACTACCTGCTGCAGGTGGCGCCGCTGTGGGAGGCCGAGTACTCGATCGAAGCCGCGGCGCCGACGTCGCAAGAGGCGAAGCTGCTCGGCATCCAGCCAACAGACCCTTGCCTGATCGTCGTGCGCCGCACCTTGAATCGCGGCGTGCCGATCACGCTGGCGCGGTTGGTGCATCCGGGTTCACGCTACATGCTGCATGGAGAATTCAGGCCATGAACATTGACTTGCGGTCGATCGAAGAACGCGTGCGCGAGAAGGTCACGCCCGACGTTGTCGCCGCGTTCGAGGCCGACGGCGCAGTCTGCCTCCGCCAGTTGCTCACACCGGCCGAGGTGGCGCTCATCCGCGAAGGCATCGACACCAACATCGCCGACCCCAGCCCTCGTGCCAAGGTGGCGAGCCAGCCGGGCGATCCGGGCTTCTTCATCGAGGACTTCTGCAACTGGCAGCACATCGAGAGCTACCGCCGCGCGATCTTTGGCTCGGCGATGGCCGCCGCCGCCGGCGCGCTGATGCGCAGCCGCCAGGTGCGGCTGTACCACGACCACATGCTGACCAAGGAGCCCGGCACGCGCCAGCGCACGCCCTGGCACCAGGACCAGCCGTACTACAACATCGAAGGGCGCCAGAACGTCAGCATGTGGATGCCCGTGGACCCGGTGCGGCGCCACTCGACCCTGGAGTTCGTCGCCGGTTCGCACCGTGGCCCGTGGCTGATGCCGCGCAGCTTCATGGACCACCAGGCCAAGTGGTTCCCTGAGGGCAGCCTGGCCGACCTGCCCGACATCGACGCCACGCGCGCGCAGCACCGCATCGTCGGCTGGGAGATCGAGCCCGGCGACGCGGTGTGCTTCCACATGCTTGCGTTGCACGCCGCCGGCGGTGTGGACGGCGACAGGCGCCGGCGCGTGTTCTCGGTGCGCTTTCTCGGCGACGATGTTCGTCATGCGCCGCGCGCGTGGACCACGTCGCCCGAGTTCCCGGGCCTGCGCGATGAGCTTGCCGCCGGCGCGCCGATGGAGCATCCGCTGTTCCCGGTGTTGTGGGAGCAGGCGCCCGCGGCAGCGCCGGCTGCCGCGGTGTCGGCGGTGCCCGCGATGGAGGGGCAGCATGCTGTCGATCGACGCTGAACAGATCGCGCCGCAAGCCTGGCGCAACGGCGGCGGGCGCACGCGCGAGCTGCTCGCGCGCCCGGCCGGGGCTGACTGGAAACTGCGCGTGAGCCTGGCCGACATCGATGCCGACGGCCCGTTCTCGGCCTTCCCCGGCGTGCAGCGCTGGTTCGCGGTGGTGCAGGGCGCCGGCGTGCGGTTGCGGTTCGGCGACGGGGAGCGCACGCTGCACCTGGGCGATGCGCCGCTGCGATTCGACGGCGCCGACGCGCCGGGCTGCACGCTCGTCGCCGGCCCGACACGGGACCTGAACCTGATGGTGCGCGGGGGCACCGGCGCGATGCGCGCGGTCGAGGCCGGGCAGTGGTGGGACGAGAGCTTCGACGAGCGTGGCATGTTCACGCTCGTCGCTGGTCATTGGCGGGCCGAGCCGCCCGGCGGCCATGGCGCTTCTGTCGAGCGGCACGTCGAAGCCCACACGTTGCTGTGGGACGTGGGCCACGCAGCCTGCCGCTTCGTGCCGGACGGCACCGGACCGTGGGGATGGTGGCTGGGGTTTTCGGAGCACGGCGCATGAGTGCCGACCTGGTTCTCTGGCGCAACGCGCGGCTGGTCACGCTGGCCGATGCGTCTTCCTGGGGGCTGATCGACGCGGGCGCGCTGCTCACGCGCGGGTCGCAGATCGAGTGGGCCGGCGCGTTGGGCGAGTTGCCCCCCGCACTGGCCACCCGCGTGACCGCCGAGCATGACCTGGGCGGCGCACTCGTCACGCCCGGGCTGGTCGATTGCCACACCCACCTCGTCTACGGCGGCCAGCGCGCGCGCGAGTTCGAGCTGCGGCTGCAGGGTGCGAGCTACGAAGACATCGCGCGCGCCGGTGGCGGCATTCGCTCGACCGTGGCAGCCACGCGTGCTGCGGGCGACGAGGCGCTTTTCACGTCGGCCCGCCAACGTGCGCTGACCCTGATGCGCGAAGGCGTGACGACGCTCGAAGTGAAATCCGGCTACGGCCTCGCGTTCGAGCACGAACTGCGTTGCCTCGCCGCGGCGCGGCGCCTGGGCGCTGAGTTGCCGCTGACGGTGCGCACCACGTACCTCGCGGCGCACGCGGTGCCGCCCGAGTTCGACGGCCGCGCCGACGATTACGTCGACGCGTTGTGCGGCTGGCTCCCCGCGCTGCATGCCGAAGGCCTGGTCGACGCGGTCGACGCGTTCTGCGAACGCATCGGCTTCACGTCGGCGCAGACGCGGCGGGTGTTCGAGGCTGCGCGCGCGCTCGGGCTGCCGGTCAAGCTGCACGCTGAGCAGCTCAGTGAACAGGGCGGCGCCGAACTCGCGGCCGAGTTCGGCGCGCTCTCGTGCGACCACCTCGAACACCTGAGCGATCGCGGCATCAACGCGATGCGCCAGGCCGGCACCGTGGCGGTGCTGCTGCCCGGCGCCTACTACTTTCTGCGTGACACGCAACTGCCGCCGATCGCGGCGCTGCGCGAAGCCGGCGTGCCGATGGCGCTGGCGACCGACCACAACCCCGGCAGCTCACCGGCGCTGTCTCTGCTGCTGATGCTGCACATGGGCTGCACCGTCTTCCGCCTGACGCCCGAAGAAGCGTTGCGCGGCGTCACCGTCAACGGCGCGCTGGCGTTGGGCCTGGCCGACCGCGGGCGCCTGGCCGCCGGCCTGCGCGCCGACTTCGTGGCGTGGAACCTGGACCACCCGAACGAGCTGGCCTACTGGTTTGGCCACAACCCGTGCCGGGGGGTCGTGTTCGGCGGGCAGGAACGCAGCCCTTGATCACCGCCTTCGAGCACCCAGCGATGAATCACCCGATCTTCACCCTTCAGCGCGGCAGCACGCCGTTGCTGGTCAGCCTGCCGCACGTCGGCACCGTCATTCCCGACGACCAGCGTTCGCGCTACGTTGAACGCGCGCTCGCGGTGGAAGACACCGACTGGTACCTCGACGTTCTCTACGCCTTCGTACGCGACCTCGGCGCGAGCCTGATCGTGCCGCGCCACTCGCGCTACGTGATCGACCTGAACCGCCCGCCCGAAGACGCGCCGATGTATGCCGGCGTGAACAACACCGAGCTGTGCCCGACGCGCTTCTTCACCGGCGAGCCGCTGTACCGCGACGGCATGGCGCCGAACGCGACCGAAGTCACCCGACGACGCGAGACGTACTGGCGCCCTTATCACGCCGCGCTCGACGCCGAACTGGCGCGCTTGAAGGCGCAGCACGGCCACGCGATCCTGTTCGACGGCCACAGCATCAAATCCGAACAGCCCTGGCTGTTCGAGGGCCGGCTGCCCGACATGAACCTGGGCACCGCCAGCGGCACGAGTTGCGCACCGTCGCTGCGCACCGCGCTGGTGGCGGTGCTGGAAGGCCAGGCCTCATTCACGCAGGTGGCAGACGGCCGCTTCAAGGGCGGCCACATCACGCGCAGCCGCGGCCGCCCGCACGAAGGCGTGCACGCGGTGCAGCTCGAAATGTGCTGGAGCACGTACATGGCCGAAGAACCGCCGTACCAGGTTGACCCGGCGCGCGCCGCCAGGCTGGCGCCGGTGCTGCGCGGTCTGGTGCAGGCGATGTTGGCGTGGAGGCCGGAGCATGGCTGAGCACCGCATCGAGGCCGCTGGCAACGTGCGCGCCGCTGCACCCGCCTGCCTGTGGGCGCCGCGCGCCTGGCTGGCCGGTCGCTGGCAAGACGGTGTGCTGCTGCGCGCCGATGCGAACGGTCAATGGGCCGACGTCACGCCCAACGTCACCACCCCGCCGGCCGACGCGACGGTGCTCGCTGGTCCGGTGCTGCCGGGCCTGGTCAACGCGCACAGCCACGCTTTCCAGCGTGCGTTCGCCGGGCTGTCGGAGCGGCGCCTGCCAGGCAGGGACGGCCAGCCGGACGACTTCTGGTCCTGGCGCGACCGCATGTACGGCGTGGCGCTGCGCATCACGCCCGAGCAGTTGCAGGCGGTGGCGGCGCAGTTGTATGTGGAGCTGCTGCAGGGCGGCTACACGCAGGTGTGCGAGTTTCACTACCTGCACCACGCACCCGACGGCAGCGCGTATGCCGACCCGGCGCGCCTGAGCTGGGCGCTGGCCGACGCAGCGTTAGACGCCGGCATCGGCCTGACCGTGCTGCCGGTGCTGTACGAGCGCGCCGGTTTTGCGCAGCCTTCGTTGCGCGACGACCAGCGCCGCTTTCGAGGCACGCCGACCTCGGTGAATGCGCTGTATCGCGCGGTGCAGGCGGCCGGCCGCGCGCACGTGAACGCCGGCGTCGCGCTGCATTCGCTGCGCGCTGCATCGCCGGGCTCGATCGCCGAGTTGATGACGCTCGTCGGTGACGACGATGTGCCGATCCACATCCACGTTGCCGAGCAGACCGCCGAGGTGAATGACTGCCTGGCCCACACCGGCGCGCGGCCGATCGAATGGCTGGCGCGCGGGCAGCGGCTCGATGCACGCTGGCAACTGGTGCACGCCACGCACGCGCTGCCGGCCGAGATCGACGCGGTGGCGGCCCGCGGCGCCGGCATCGTGATCTGCCCCAGCACCGAAGCCAACCTGGGCGACGGCCTGCCGGACCTGCCGCGCTGGCTGGCGTCGAGCGTGCCCGTCACGGTCTGCTCAGACAGCCAGGTCTGCCGCCACTGGCCCGAAGAACTGCGCTGGCTCGAATATGGCCAGCGCCTGACCCTGCGCCAGCGCAACGTGGCCGCGGCCGATGCCCCCGGCCAGCAAGCCACCGCCGCGCGCCTGTTCGACCGCATGCTGGCAGGCAGTGGTGGCGCCGCCGGCCTGAAACAGTGGGGGCTTGTGCCTGGCGCGCGTGCCGACCTGCTGGTGCTCGACGCCGAAGCCTTCGGTGTGGCGGGCGCACCGCCCTCTCACACGCTCGACGCGCTGGTTTTCGCCACCGGCGCACCGGCGTTCCAGCAGGTTTACGTCGCCGGCCGCTGCGTGCTGGCCGGTGGCCGGCACCCGCAACAGGCGCAGATCGCAGCGCGCTTTGCCGACGTCATGTCGGCACTGTGGAGCGGTACGGGTCCTTGAAAGGCGCGTCGGCGCCGGTCTGTTCGAGGGCCTGGGCGCGAGCAGCACTTTCGACCGTTCGGTGCGCCACTTCGGCCATTTCCTGCAGCAGCCAGCGGTGCGCGCTGGAGCGCTCATTGCGCACGTGCCACAGCGCGTCGACGAACACACCGCCGGGGGACAGCGGCAGGTCCTGAACGATCACCCGGTCGCCGAGGCCGGTGACAGGCAGGAAGCCGTCGGGCAGCACCGTCAGCAGGTCGGTATTCACCACCGTCAGGGCGGCGGTGAAGAACTGGTTGACCGTCAGCACGATGCGCCGGGTGCGCTGCAAGCTGGCGAGCGCCTGGTCGACAAAGCCGTGGGCGCGGCCCGAAAAACTCACCAGCACGTGGTCGGCGGCGCAAAAAGCGTCCAAGGTCAGCGGCGCCTTGGCCAAGGGGTGGTCGCGCCGCATCGCGCAGACGAACCGGTTCTCCGACAGCCGCCGGTGCCGCACCGGCGCCTGGTTGCCCTGCGACGCCATCGCCGCCACGGCTTCCGGAAAGTGGCCGAGCGCAAAGTCCACGTCGCCGCGGGCCAGCAGGTCGCGCGGGTCGCGGTTGACGAGCGGGTGGATCTCGATCTGCGCGCGCGCACCCGAGGCCTGGAAGCGTGCCATCAGCGGCGGCATCAGCAGGGCGGCCACCGCATCGACCATCGCCAGCCGGTAGACCCGCGCCTGGGCCTGCGGGTCGTGCTGGGTCGGCTCCAGCGCCTGCTGCAGGTGGCCGAGCGACTCGCGCACCAGCGGCCACAGCACCTCGGCAAAGGCGGTCGGCTTCACGCCGCTGGGCAGGCGGGTCAGCAGTTCTTCGCCGAGCGATTCCTTCAGCCGCTTGAGTGCGTTGCTGACGGCCGGCTGCGTCATCGCCAGCCGTTCGGCGGCCCGGGTGATGTTGCCCTCGGCCATCACGGCGTCGAAGACGCGCAGCAGATTCAGGTCAAGCGTGCGGAAATTCATGGAAAGGTGTGCGCTTACAAACGTCGCTAGAACGCATGGCAGTGATTCACAACATTGATGAGGATTCTACAGGGTTAACCCTAATATGTGGACATGCGGGGTGCTTTCCCCGCCTGCTATCTCCCGAAAGGACCTGTCATGAACAGCTCGATCAATGCGTTGAAGTTCTCCCACGCACCCGTCACCGCCCGTCAATCGGCGCCGGCCCAGCCTGGCCGCCTGGCCCGCTGGGGTACGGCAGTCTGGAAGGCGCTGGAAGGCGTCGGCCAGGCCCGCGCCCGCCGCGAGTTGCTGATTCTGGCCGACCGCTGGCAAACCGGCCAGCCGGAACTGGCCGCCCAACTGCGTGCCGCCAGTCGGCCGTCAGCCGACCTCTGAATTCATTGCCGAAAGGAAACCCACCATGGCTACGAACCAATACACCCTGAAGATCCAGGTGCCGGCCTTGCCGCCTGCGCCCCCGAATGCGGTCCGGATCGGCGAATTCGCCGCCGATCTGCTGACCTTGGCCGCGGCCGCCACCAAGGCAGCCGTGCGCGCCCTCAAGGGCATCAGCCCCAGCGCCGTCCGTGACGAACTGCGCGACTCGGCGACCCAGGTCGAAGCCCAGCGCCCGGCCGTCACCCTGAGCCTGCGCTCGGTTGCGGCAAAAGGGTGGGTTTACTAACTTGGCGCACACCCCTTCACTGAATGGCGGTCATTCACAACATTGATCAACTGCCATTAGTAATTACCCTATGATGCACCGCAGCATCAATCAAGATGCTTAAGGAGTAAGCAACATGACCAGCACCACCATGCAATCCCAGGGCTTCGCGCCCGCTCGGCCCCAAGCCGTCGGCGAAGCACTGCGTGAGCTGTCCACCGCCGCCGCGCGGGTTCTGACCGCCCTGCGCAGCGCCCTGCCGCAGCGCCGCTCGGCACCGGCCCGGGCCCTGAGCCCGGCCGAAGAAGCTGCCCGTGTCCGCGACATGGCCGGCTCCTACGTCAAGACCGACCCCGGTTTTGCAGCCGACCTGTACGCCGCCGCCGACCGCTGCGAACGCGCCCAGGAAATCTGACCCCAGCGGAGCGGCCGCGTGCCGCTCCCACCCGAACAAGGAATCGACTCACCATGAACACCACCACCCTGCAACGTTCTCCGGTCGGCCGCTCGCTGGCCGACCCGATCACCGCTGGTCTGAACAAGGCCGTGTCCGGCCTGCTGAACGGCCTGAACGCGCTCGACAGGAAACTGCGCGAGCGCCCGGCCAGCATCGGCGAACAGACCGCCGCGCTGTTCCGTCTGGCCGACGCGTATGAAAACACCCAGCCCAGCTACGCGGCCGACCTGCGCGCCGCGGCGCAGACGGCCAGCGACGCCATGGCCGGCAAACAAGCCCGCTGATCCCTCGAGCAGCTCGTAGAAAGGCCGGCGTGATGCCGGCCTTTTTCATTCCGACGCCGCCTGCAGACGCAGGCCTCACCGTCACGCCGCCAAGCGGTGCTCCAGCGCAGATTTGACGGTGGTCATTTCCTGCGGCAGGTGGTGCGCCAGCTGTTCGAACAGCACCGAATGCAGGCCGAGCTCGGCGCGCCACTGCGCGGCGGTCGTGTCGGTCACCTGCCGGTAGGCGGCTTGGGTGAAAGCTAGCCCTTTCCAGTTCAGGTCATCGAAGCGCGGGGTCACGCCAAAGGCGTGTTCCTGGCCTTGGGCCTTGCCCTGGATGCGTTCGATCATCCACTGCAGCACGCGCATGTTCTCGCCGTAACCGGGCCAGACGAACTTGCCGTCGTCGCCCTTGCGGAACCAGTTGACGCAATAGATGCGCGGCAGCGTGGCGCCGGCCGCCTGCAGCTTGCTTCCCAGGTCTAGCCAGTGCTGGAAGTAGTCGCTCATGTTGTAGCCGATGAAGGGCAGCATCGCGAACGGGTCGCGCCGCACCACGCCTTGCGCGCCGCCGGCCGCGGCGGTGGTCTCGGAGCCCATCGTGGCGGCCATGTACACGCCTTCGACCCAGTCGCGCGCTTCGGTGACGAGCGGCACGGTCGTCGAACGGCGGCCGCCGAAGATGAACGCGTCGATGGCCACGCCGTTCGGGTTGTCCCATTCGGGGTCGAGCGCCGGGTTGTTGGTGGCGGCCACGGTGAAGCGCGAATTGGGGTGCGCCGCCTTGGCGCCAGTCTGCCTGGCCAGCTCGGGCGTCCAGTCCTTGCCTTGCCAGTCGATCAGGTGGGCGGGTGCTTCTTCGCTCATGCCTTCCCACCACACGTCGCCATCGTCGGTGAGCGCGACGTTCGTGAAGATCACGTCGCGCTTCATGCTCTGCATGCAATTGAAGTTGGTGTGCTCGTTGGTACCCGGCGCCACGCCGAAGTAACCCGCCTCGGGGTTGATGGCGTGCAGCCGGCCGTCGGCCTGCGGCTTGATCCAGGCAATGTCGTCGCCGATGGTCGTGACCTTCCAGCCGGCCATGCCGGCGGGCGGGATCAGCATCGCGAAGTTGGTCTTGCCGCAGGCGCTCGGAAAGGCCGCGGCGACGTGGTGCTTCTTGCCGTCGGGTGAGGTCACGCCCAAGATCAACATGTGTTCGGCCAGCCAACCTTGCTCACGGCCCATGTTGCTGGCGATGCGCAGCGCAAAACACTTCTTGCCCAGCAGCGCGTTGCCGCCGTAACCCGAGCCATAGCTCCAGATCTCCTGTGTCTCGGGGTAGTGAACGATGTACTTGGTGTCGTTGCACGGCCAGGCCACGTCTTTCTGGCCCGGAGCGAGCGGCGCGCCGACGCTGTGCACGCAAGGCACGAAGTGGCCGTCAGCGCCCAGCAGGTCGAGCACCTTGGCGCCCATGCGCGTCATGATCTTCATGTTGACGGCCACATACGGGCTGTCCGACAGCTCCACGCCGATGTGCGCGATCGGCGAACCCAGCGGGCCCATGCTGTAGGGCACGACGTACATCGTGCGGCCGCGCATGCAGCCTTTGAACAGCGCCTGCTCCCCGGTCTGCAGCAAGCTGCGCATATCGGCCGGGGCCATCCAGTTGTTGGTCGGGCCGGCGTCTTCTTTCTTTTCGGAACAGATGAAGGTGCGGTCTTCGACCCGGGCCACGTCGCTCGGGCTGCTGCAAGCCAGGTAGCTGTTCGGGCGCAGCTTCTCGTTCAGCTTGCGAAAGGTGCCGCCGGCCACGAGCTGGGCGCACAGGCGGTCGTATTCGGCGTTGCTGCCGTCGCACCAGTACACGTCGCGGGCCTGCGTCAGCGCGGCCATCTGGGCCACCCACTCGATCAGGCGCATGTGGCGCAGGCCGACCGGCACGTTCAGGGGCGTGCCTTCCATTCGAGGACGATTCATTGCGGGTTCCATTTCTTCGAAGTCAAAAAAAGCGGGATTGGGCAAACAGGCTCGACCTGAATTTCAGGCCTGGACCGGCTTGCCCGATACCGCTGGACACCCCTCACCTCACACCCTTGAAAGCCGCCCCGAAATGGTCCAGAGAGGGTCCCGAGAGGGGCTGATTCGGCGCAGTGTAATCGTGCCGTAACCGAGCGGGAGACCTGAAACTGGGGGGTCATGCAAATCCGGAATAAGGTCATGCCGGCCCTGGTGGCGCGGGCTTCGCGGGGCGCGCAGCAGTTCACGTTCTGTCGGCGGACGCACCCGAAGCGGGGGTGGAGCGCAACGCAATAATCCGCGCCATGAAGAGTCGACGCTCTGTGTTGCTGGCCGGCCTGGCCGCCCCTCTCTCCACCGCGGCATGGCTCGCAACGGCTGGGCTCGCGACGCCCGCGCAGGCGCAGCAACGCAAGTCGCTTGCCGACCCGTTGCGCCTGGGTGTGGACGAGGCGCTGATGGCGTCCGGCCTGGCGCGCTCACTGCAGCGAGCGTTCGGGCGCGACACCGGCATCGCGGTTCAATTGGTGCCCGGCCAGGCGCTGCCGCTGCTGGAAGCGCTGGAACGCGGTGAATTCGACGCCACCTTGACCAACGCACCCGACGCCGAAACCAGGCTTGCCCAACTCGGCCTGGCGCACGACCGCCGCGCCGTCGCGCTGGGCGCGCTGGTGCTGGTCGGCCCGGCCCCCAAAGGCAAGCTGCCCGACCCGGCGGGCGTGGCCGGCGGGCGCGACATCGCCGAGGCGCTGCAACGCGTTGCGACGGCCGCCGCCACGCCTGGCAGCTTGCAGTTCCTGTCGGCCGGCGACGGCTCGGGCACGCACGCCGCCGAACAGGCGCTGTGGCGTGCCGCCAAAGTGGCGCCGGCAGCGCCCTGGTATGCCGCGGCCGACAAGGGCAGCGGCCTGATCGCGCAGGCGCGTGCTCGCGGCGCTTATGCGCTGGTAGAGCGTGGCGCCTGGGCCGATCTGGGCGGCGCGCCACTGGCCGTGCTGTTGGAAGGCGACCCCGTGATGGACCTGCCGGTGCACGTGATGCGCTCGTTTCGCGTCAACCACCCGGCGGCCAAGATCTTCGGCGCCTGGATTGCCGGGCCCAAAGGCGCCCGCGTCGTCGCCGCGCAGCGCGGCTATCGCGCGCCGAATCGCTGAAGCACCGCTGGCTGCGTCTGTGCCCTCGCCAGGCCAGGCGCGTCAGCCGGGGTGCGGCATCATCGCGCCATGCGTCTCAGCGTTCAATGCGTCAATGTCGGCCGAGCCGAAGCGCTCGACATCGACGGCCGCACGGTCATGACGGCGATCGCCAAACGCGCCGTGCCCGGTGCCGTGGCCGTCAATCCGATGGGCCTGGCCGGCGACGAGCAGGCCGACCCGAGCGTGCACGGCGGCCTGAGCAAGGCGGTCTACGCCTACCCCGCCGAGCACTACCCGTTCTGGCAGACGGTGCGTGCCCAAGCCGGTGTGGCCACGTGGACCGACACGCTGCCGCCCGGCGCGCTGGGCGAAAACCTCACGCTGATCGGCCTGCTGGAAAACCAGGCCTGGGTCGGCGACGTGCTGCGTTTTTCCGACTGCGAACTGGCCATCAGCGAACCGCGCTTTCCGTGCTTCAAATTCAATGCCGTGATGGGGTTCAAGCACGCGCTGAAATTGATGGCCGCCAACGCCTGGTGCGGCTTCTATCTGGCGGTGCGCTCGCCCGGCAGCCTGTCTGCGGGCGAAAGCTTCGAGCTGATCCCGGGGCCACGCGAGGTCGGCATCACCGAGCTGTTCCGGGCCCGCGCGGCGAAGCTGCGGGCGTGACGCCTGAAGATGCTTGAAGAGCTTGCCAGGCGCGCGCGGAACTTTGCGCGCGCGCGTGGTGGGCCCGCGACGGCGGCATGCGCTTGCGCGGCGCATTGAGCTCCATCATCAAATGGTCATGCCGGGGGCCGATTCACCCGTTACAGTCCGGCGCTCGGCATCGAATGCCGACGTTTGTACGTTTTGAACTCATCACAGGAGCCACCATGAGCATCATCAGTTTCTTGAAGGAAGCGGGCGAAAAGTTGTTCGGCAGCAAGGACGCCGAAGCCGCCGCGCAGAAAGCACAGGCCGCGCCGGATGACGCCGCCCTGCAAGCCAAGGTGGCCGAAGCGAACCAGACCGCCGCTGCCGCCATCGTCACCTACATCGGCTCTCAAAACCTTCAGGCCGACGGGCTCGACGTGAGCTTCGACGGGGCCAGCGGAAGCGTCACCGTGGCCGGCCTGGCGGCCGACCAGGCGACCAAGGAGAAGATCGTGCTGTGCTGCGGCAACGTGGGTGGTGTGGTGCAAGTGAACGACCTGCTCACCGTCGCCACGCCGGCCGACGAGTCGCGCTACTACACCGTGGTGCGCGGCGACACGCTGTCGGCCATCGCCAAGACCCAGTACGGCGCCGCCAACGCGTACATGAAGATCTTCGAAGCCAACAAGCCGATGCTGTCGCACCCGGACAAGATCTACCCGGGCCAGGTGCTGCGTATCCCGGCTTGAGCTGACGGGCCTGACCTCAGCTGACTCGGCCAGCCCAGCGTGCTCGCCTACCGCCACGCCTTTCACGCCGGCAACCATGCCGACGTGCTGAAGCACACGGTGCTCACGCTGGTGCTGCGCTACATGAACAGCAAGCCCAAATCGTACCGGCTGGTCGACACGCACGCCGGTGCGGGGGGTTATTCGCTCGAAGGCCGCTTCGCGCAGAAAAAGGGCGAATACGAACAAGGCATCGCGCGACTGTGGTCGCGCGACGACCTGCCCGAGCCGGTGGCCGACTACGTCGCCCGTGTGCGCCAGTTCAACCCCGACGGCCGGCTCGAACAGTACCCCGGCTCGCCGGCCTTTGCGCAGATGCTGCTGCGCGCGCAAGACCAGTTGCGCCTGTTCGAACTGCACCCGACCGACCACCGCATCCTGGCGTCCTACCTCGGCACCGTGAAGGGCGCCGAGGTGTTCGACACCGACGGCTTCGAAGGGCTGAAGGGCCAGGTGCCGCCGTCGTCACGGCGCGCCGTGGTGCTGATGGACCCGAGCTACGAAGGCCACGGCGACTACCCTCGCGTGGTCGCCTCGCTGCGCGACGCGCTGGCCCGTTTTGCCGACGGCGTTTACATGGTCTGGTACCCGCAGGTCACCAAGCTCGAAGCGGCCCAACTGCCCAAGCGGCTCGAGAGCCTGGCGCCCAAAGGCTGGCTGCACGCGCGCCTGACGGTGCAGCAGCCCGACTCGCAAGGCTTCGGCCTGGCCGGCAGCGGCGTGTTCATCATCAACCCGCCGTTCACGCTGCACGAGCAGTTGCTGACCGTGCTGCCGTACCTGACCGACGTGCTGGGGCAGTACGACGGGGCGAACTACCTGCTCGAACAGCGGGCGGCTTGAACAT